>CAZSER010000012.1:0-17253 GCA_964605975.1 uncultured Gammaproteobacteria bacterium | reverse complement strand
CCATGCAGAGGTTCAAGTTCCGGAGTGATTTTATCAAAACTATACGAGATTTTTATGCCAAAGAGGGTTTTTATGAAGTTGAAACACCTACTTTAATGCATAGCGCAACGGGAGCTCATGCTAGACCATATATTACTCATAATAATGGTTTAGATATTGATGTTTATTTAAGAGTTTCGCATGAATTACCTTTAAAGCAGTTAATAGTTGGGGGGTTTGAAAAGGTTTTTGAGATTGGCAAGGCTTTTCGTAATGAGGGGATTGATCCATCGCACTTACCGGAACATACTCACTTGGAACATTATTGTGCGTATTGGAACTTTGAAGATAATATCAGGTTTACGGAAAAAATGTTTCATTATCTTTTCAAAAAATTAAATATTCCCACTGAAATTGAAGTTGCTGGAAAAGATGGTCAGAAAAACATTGTTAATTTTTCGGGTAAATGGCAAAAGATTGATTTTATGGAGTTGTTAAAGAGAGACTCTGGATTGGATATTGCTAAATATCGTAAAGTGGAGGATTTACGAGCTGATCTCAAAAATAAGGGGCTGATTATCGAAGATATGGATAAGATGGGATTGGCTACTTTGATTGATAATTTATATAAAAAAATTTCCAGACCAAAAATTATCGGTCCTGCTTTTTTATATAACTACCCGGTAGATCTTCAACCTTTGGCTAGACGAAGTGATAAAAATCCAGAAATGGTTGAACAGTTTCAGTTAGTAATTAACGGTTGGGAAGTTGTTAAAGCATATTCAGAGTTGGTTGATCCTTTGGATCAAGAACAACGGTTTATTGAACAAGCAAAACAAAAAGATGCGGGTGATGATGAGGCGATGGAAGTGGATTATGATTATGTAGATTCAATGAAATACGGTATGCCACCGATTTCCGGTTGGGGAATGGGAGTTGATCGAATAATTACTTTGCTTACGGGTCAAGAAAATCTTAGAGATGTTGTTCTTTTCCCGTTAATGCGTCCAATTGATAATGAAAATAAAAAAGAAAATTAAAAATATGTTGGATATTAAATTTATTAGAGAAAACAAAGAGTTGTTAAAACTCACGGCGATGCAAAAAAATATCCAAGTGGATATTGAAAAGATTTTGCAGTTAGATGACGATAGAAAGGTTTTGGGACAGAAAATTGAAGAGTTAAGATCGCAAAAGAATCAAATGAGTAAATCTATTCCTACGATGAGTAAGGATGAGAAAATCTCTGCTCTGGAGAAAATGAGAATGGTTGATTCTGCTCAGGATGAATTAGAAGAAAAATTACAACCTTTGTTAAAAGAGTATAATGATTTGTTATTAGATGTCCCTATGTATGTTGATGAGCGGACGCCTGTTGGAATAGATGACTCTCAAAATGTTGTTTTAGAAACGGTTGGAGAGCCAACATCTTTTAGTTTTGCTCCCAAAAACCACATGCAATTGGGTGTTGACTTGGATATTATTGATAACGAGCGAGCCGTTAAAATTGGAGGGAGTAGGTCGTATTTATTAAAAGGTGATGGAGCAAGATTGGAGGCTGCCTTAGTCAAGTATGCTCAAGATTTTATTGCTAGAAGAAATTATACCTTAATGTCTGTGCCTGTAATTGTTAACAGGGAAGCACTCGTCGGTACGGGATTTTTTCCTGGGGCGGAAGAGGAAATTTATCATTTGGTAAAAGATGATAAATATTTAGTTGGGACATCAGAGGTTGCCTTGGGTTCATATTATGCAAATGAAATTTTAGAAGAATCTCAGTTGCCAGTTAGGTTTGCTGGATTTTCGGTCTGTTTTAGAAGAGAAGCTGGCTCTTATGGCAAAGATACTCATGGATTATATCGTGTTCATCAGTTTATGAAGGTAGAGCAATTTATAATTGGTCCAGAAGATCGTCGAACAAGTTTAGAATTACATGCAGAACTTTTAAGAAATAGCAAAGATTTATTGGAAAGCTTAAAATTACCATATAGGGTTTTAAACATTTGTACCGGTGATATGGGGAAGGGTAAATATTATATGAATGATATAGAAACTTGGATGCCAAGTAGAAATGGCTATGGAGAAACTCATTCGTGTAGTACTCTATTAGATTTTCAGGCTCGTCGTCTAAATCTTCGTTATCGTGATAAGGAGGGCAAGGTTAGATTCTGTCATACTTTGAATAATACTGTGGCTGCGGTTCCTAGACTATTGGTTCCAATTTTAGAAAATTATCAAAATGAAGATGGTTCAATTACGATCCCTGAAATTTTGCGACCATATATGGATGGACAAGAAAGAATTATCAAAAAGTAATTTCTATAATTAAAAAAATATTTTTATAAATATGCCTCCGGCAAAAAGTTGGATTGAGATAAATTCTCAGAATTTGCTTCATAATTATCAGCAATTTAAGAATAGAGTAGGGGGGGGGGTAAAGGTTTGTGCCGTTGTTAAGGCCAATGCTTATGGTCATGGTTTAACGGAGGTAGTTACTGTTTTAAAGAATAGTGCTGATTATTTTGCTGTGGATTCTTTGGCCGAGGCAATAGAAATAAGAAAAATTTGCAATAAGGAGGTTTTAATTTTGGGTTACACTTTATTAAGTGAACTGAACAAGATAGTTGAACAGGACTTTCAGCAAACGATAGTTAATATGGAGAGTTTAGTTATTTTGGGTGATCTGGCTAAAATTAAAGGTAAAAAAGTAAGGATACATTTAAAAGTTGAAACAGGAACTTCTAGACAGGGTGTTTTTTTGTCAGAGTTGAACAATTTTTTTAATTTTATTAAAGGAAATAAAAATTTAGAATTAGCGGGGATTTCTACTCACTTTGCTAATATTGAAGATACTACTGATCATTCTTTTTCTATCCAGCAAAAAGAAAAATATAATCAAGCTGTTGAGTTGGCAAAAAGTTTTGGGTTCAAAAATTTTTTAAGACATAACGCTTGTTCGGCCGCTATCGTTTTATTTGAAGATACTCATAATGATTTAGTTCGGTTGGGAATAAGTTTGTATGGTCATTGGTCTTCAGAAACAACTTTTGTTAGCGCTCGACAAATGGGGTTGAAAATTGATTTGCGACCGGTTTTAAGTTTTAAAACGGTGGTTGCTCAAATAAAAACCTTACCATCGGGATCAACCATAAGTTATGGGTGTACAGAGAAAGTTTTGCAACCAACAAAAGTTGCAATTTTACCAATTGGTTATTATGATGGCTTTGATAGAAAATTTTCAAGTTTAGGGAAAGTCTTAATTAATGGCCAGTTTTGTCGTGTGTTAGGGAGAGTTTGTATGAATATGATTGTTGTTGATGTTAATCATTTGCCAAACATAAAGTTGGAAGATGAAGTGGTTATAGTTGGGGAACAATTTTTGGAAAAAATTTCAGTCGAAAATTTAGCGTCTTCTTTGGGGACAATAAATTATGAGATTTTAGCTCGATTAAATCCTCTTATCAAAAAAGTTATTGTTTAATATGTCCAAGATAAGTGTTAAATATCAAAAAGATTATAAAAACTCAGATTATTCTAACCCGAGAATAGAAAGACAAAAAGAGCAGAGAAAAAATAAAATAAAAAAAATCATTATTGGCTTAATTTCTTCCCTTGTTGGTTTGTCTGTTTATGTTTTTTTATTTTCGCCATTGTTTCAGATAAAAAAAACGGATAAACAGTTTATAGATCGACTTGTTTTTGAGGAAATAACCAGAAAGAGTGCAAAGGTTTTTTCTCATAGTAATTTACTGCATCTGGATACTGTTTTTTTGGAGAGAATGATAAGCCAAAAATATCTTTTTGATTCGGTCGTTGTTAAAAAAGATTATCCTAGCACTTTAATTATTGAGATAAAAGAGAAAGAGGGTGTTTTAGCGTGGCAAACAAAGGAGAACTGTTTTTTAGTGGACTTAAAAGGAGAGGCCTTTGCTCATTGTGGTGATGAAATCACCTTTTTATTGGTAAAAGATTTACAAAAAGGCGGATTTGTTTTAGGTGAAAAAATAACAACCGAAAATGAACTTAATTTTTGTTTGGAATTAAAAGAAAAACTGAGTCAATTATTCAAAGAAGAACAGTTTAATTTTTTTGAAAAAGAGAATAAGGAGATTAAGACAAAAATGATAAATGGACCAGAACTGCTTTTAAATATAGATTTTTCTATAGAGGATCAAATAAATAAATTAGCCGTTCTTTTTAATAATTCGGAGATTAAGAATAAATGGGGGAGTTTGCAATATATTGATTTACGATTTGGTGATAAAATTTTTTATAAGTAAAAAACAAAGAAATCTTTTAATTTTATTTATTTAATTAAAAAAGTTAAAATACCGGGATAAATATTTCCCTCTTTTTAAATTTTACGACACATAAAATAACAATTAGAAATTAGATGGGGAGAGTTAATGAAAGGTTGGAAACTTAAAAGAAATTAAACTGGTTTTGATATTATTGGGTTTGTGATGGACTGTAGCTATTTGAGTTTCTTTTAAAATTTTTTTTGAAGTTGATTAAAAAAAGTTATAAACTAGAAATCCAAAATAAAACATTAAAAACCTCTATATTTAGATAATAATTGGGCATTATGATTTTAGTAGTGACTGTAAAAATGAATACTAATACTCATTTAAAAATGAAATAGCGCATTTTAGAGCCTCAAATTAAGGCCGAGTTATTTGTAAGGTCGTGATTAATTTGTTATATTATTACTATAAACATCGCTTAATTAGTATTGTGCGAAGTTAGATACTCCTTGTTTTGTGTTGTTCGTCATAGATGAATGGTATAGCTTCTTCTTGTTCCCCTGCTGTGACTATTTTTATAAACTTAATAAAAAATAATTTTTAAAATAACAACTTTAATTTCTAAAAGTTAAAATATATGAATAACTCACCTATTCCTGTAATTACGCATATAAAAAATTTCTTGGACTATTTAGATATTGAAAAAGGTTTAGCGCATAAATCTCAGGAAAATTATAGTAGATATTTGCAACGATTTATAAACTGGTTAAAAGATAGCGGGCTGGAAGAAATAAAGCCACATGAATTAACGGCTGATGTTGTTTGGCAGTATCGAGTTTTTTTATCTCGTAAAACTAATAGTTTAAATACTCATGAACCATTAAAAAAATCAACTCAAAATTATTATTTAATTGCTTTAAGAAACTTACTTACCTATTTTGCGGACAAAGATATTATTAGTTTGCCAATTGATAAGGTTAAATTAGCTAAACAAGAAAAAAGAAAGGCGGTTCATTTTTTGAACATCGCAGAGATAAAAAAATTGTTAGAATCTGCAAATAAAGAGGATTTACCAGGGTTACGGGATCGCGCTATTTTGGAAACTCTATTTTCTACTGGGTTAAGAGTTGCCGAGCTAGTTAAATTAAATAGAGATCAATTTTCTAAGTCGGAAAAATTTTTAGAATTAAATATAATGGGAAAAGGTTCAAAAGTAAGAACAATCTATTTCTCTGAAAGAGCCTTAGACCATATAAATAAATATTTAAAAAAACGAGATGATGTTGATCGTGCTTTATTTGTTAATTATCGTCCTGGGGCCGAAAAAGTTAGTGATAGAAGGTTAACAACCAGAGCTGTTGAAACAATTGTCAAAAAGTATGCGATGATTAGTGGTTTGGAAATAAAAACCTCTCCGCATACATTGCGTCATTCTTTTGCTACGGATCTTTTGTTGCATGGAGTTGACTTGCGACTGGTCCAGGAATTTTTGGGGCATTCTGATATTGGAACAACTCAAATTTATACTCATGTGACAAATAAAACTTTACGGGATGTTTATTTGCAAGTTAAAAATAATGATGAAAAAAAAGAGGCTTAAAGCCTCTTTTTTTAATTCAAGATTTTTTTATGGGAGGTAATCTTCCGGATTTACGGGAATACCATTTAGTCGAACTTCAAAATGTAGGTGTGGTCCAGTGGAAAGATTTCCAGCCCCTGGAGTTCTAGGCGTTCCACCGGTTAATCCTATTACTTCCCCCTTAGCCACATATTCATCATCTTTAACAAATATTTTACTGACATGTCCGTAAACGGTAGATAAACCATTAGCATGAAGTAAAGAGATATAGCTGTATCCCATTCCTGCATCTTTGGCTTTTAAGACATAACCTTCGGCGGGTGCTTTTATTGGTGTTCCCTGCCCAGCTCTAATATCAATTGCGGGATGTTCAAAAAGATGTCTAAATGGATAGTCGGGATCATGAAATCCGGAGGTTATTTTATTTTGTGGGATTGGCCAACTAAGGGCGCTATCTCGAAGTTGTTGTTTTGTTGCTTTTTGTTGTTCCAATTTGGCACGAGCCTGTTTTTCAAGTGCTATTAACGAATTACTAATCTGTTGTTGTTCCGCTTTGGCTTTTTGGTATAAATCAGTGAATTTTTGTTCGGAAAGTCTTGTTTGTGTAAGTAAATTCCCTTTATATTTTATCTGTCCAGTCATTTCCTCTTTTAATAATTTCAAATTTTCTTGCAAAGCAAAGAGTTGAATTTGTTTGTTTTCCAGCTCTTTTTTCTCCTCGGACATGGCAATCTTTTGTTGTTTAACATTTCTCAAGGCATCAGAAAGTCCTTTTTGTAGTTCTTTTGTCTGTTCACTTTCCTGGAAGTAATCACTTAATTTATCATGTAAAAGAAAAACCTTAATAGTATCCGCCTGGCCATTTTGGTTTATTTTTTGAATTAACTCTTGTAATTTATTTTTTTGGCGATCGATGATATCCTGTTTTTCCATTATTTGCAGTTCTTTGTTGCGAATTTCTATTTGAGTTTGATTAATTTCAATATTGGCAGTTTTAACATCTAACTCTGCTTTGGCAATTTGATTATCCAAAATTGAAAGTTCGTTTTTTAAAGAAAGTGCTTCTGACTGTTTAATTTTGATGTTCTTTTGATATATAGCGGCCTGCTTTTTTAATTCTTCAGCTTCTTTCTTTTTGGCTTCGATTTCTTGATTAAGTTGTTCTTCTGTTTGGGCGTTTATTTCTCCCCCACTATTTATAAAAAATAAAGAAAAAATAAGAAGAAAACTAAAAAAAATTTTTATTTTTTGCATAGTTATTTTATTTCATAACTATTATAGCACAAAAAATCTCTCTTAGGCGAGAGATAGTTTGTTGATAGCTGATTCTAATCGATAAAGACTGTTTTTTTTGCCAAGACATTCCGCAATTTCAAAGGGATCCGGTGATTTTGCTCTGCCACTAAGAGAAAACCGCATTGGCCACAAAACGGAACCAGTATCAAGATTATTTTTTAATAAAAAATCATTAATTTCTTTTTGGATAAAAGATTTATTCCAGTTTTCTGTTTTTATTTTTTTTAAAATTTTGGTTAAATTTTTCAAATTATCAATAGTTGTTTCTTTGTCCGCTTTTTTCCAAATAAGTTCTAGTGGATTATATTCAAGGTCATTAACAAAAAAATAATTAAGCGCTTCGGTAATTTCATTTAGCTTTTTAACCCGAGTTTTTTCGAGCAGAACAATATCTTTTAGTTCTGTTGTTCTTAGTGACTCCCCTGTTTTTTTGACAAGGAATGTTGTTTCGTTTTTTTGTTCAATGATTTTTTCTTCTAATAAAAATGGTAAAGCATTTTTAAAAAACTCATCATCGGATAAATCTCTGATATACATACCATTAAGCCAGTCCAGTTTTTCCAAATCAAACACTGCTCCGGATTTGTGAACTTTATTTAAATCAAACTGTTGGATCAGTTCATTTCTGGAATAAATTTCTTGTTCAGTCCCAGAGTTCCAGCCTAATAGTGCAATGAAATTTAAGAAAGCATCTTTAAGGTATCCTTTGGTAATAAAATCTTTGACGGAAGTATCTCCGTCTCTTTTGCTCAGTTTCTTTTTATTTTTTCCGAGCAAAATTGGTAAATGAGCGAATTTGGGTGTTTGCCAATCAAAAGCTTCATAAAGCAAAATATGTTTGGGGGTTGAGGATATCCACTCATCACCTCGTAAAACATGACTTATTTTCATTAAGTGATCATCAACAACATTGGCAAAATGATAAGTAGGAAAGCCATCACTTTTTATTAATACATAATCATCTAAATCTTTGGTATTAACAACAATAGCACCTCTAATTTCATCATTAAAAACAACATCTTTATTTTCAGGCATTTTAAAGCGGATTACATGTGGAGTTCCGGCGCTAGTTAGAGCTTGAGATTCTGTTCGGCTAAGATTTCGACAGAAGTTGTCGTATTTTGGGGGTTGATTGTTTTTGGTTTGTTCTTCTCTAACAAGGTCTAATCGTTCTTTGGTACAAAAACAAGGATAGGCTTTGCCTTTGTCCAAAAGAGTTTGAATCATTTCATTATAAATTGTTAATCTTTCCGATTGAAAATATGGTCCATACTCCCCTTTTTCGGCAATTTTACCATCTTTATCCAAGTAAGGACCTTCGTCTATATCCATTTCTGCCCAAGAAATAACTTTTAAGAGATTTTCGACCGCACCATCCACAAAGCGATTTCTATCAGTGTCTTCGATTCTAATAATGAATTTCCCTTGATGATGTTTGGCAAAGAGGAAGTTGTACAAAATCGTGCGTAAATTACCAACATGAACAAATCCTGTTGGACTAGGGGCAATTCTTACTCGAATGTGTTGATTGGGCATATCTAAATTAGTTAGTTAATAAGAGAGTTTCTTGAATAGAATATAACACTTTATTAGAATCGTTTCAAGTTTTATTAAAAAACCGTAAAAACCTAAAATTAGACAAAAAAAATAAAAAACGGGCTTTGTTATTGACATTTTATTATATAAATGATATAATGTCGTGTTCTTTTAAAATCGTTGTTAATAACACGCAGTTGCTTTTGTGTTCTCAATATAGTTGTCTTCAGGTTATTTTTAATATGATAGCTTTGATTAACGGTCCGTTTTGACGGTATTTCGATTGAAATTATGAAAGCAGTTTTGTGTCTTTAACAAAGAAAGCCCCTTAAATGGGGCAAAAGAGAGAGAAATGAAAAAGGGAACCAGTGTTTTTCGTGCCCAAACCTTGAACGAGGTTTGGGACTCCTTCGGCTCTGCCGAAGAGATTATGGTAGCTTTCGAGGCTGGAAGCCTCGAGTTGATCTCGGAAGGGTTTCTGAAGTTTGAAACCCTTGACGAGATCAAGGTTGTCGCCGTCTTTGACGGCGACAACAAGCTCCTCTGGCTCTTTATGAGCCAGTCGGAGCTCCGAATTGCGGAGCCAGTGCTCCGCAAGTCGGGCGGTTACCGGGTTTACTCCTGGGACCGCGCGCTCGAGGAGTTCCCGGTGCGGATGCGCCGGGAACTGGCACAGAAGCAGATGCTTCTGCGCCAGCAGAAGATCCAGGAGTTGGATCTCCTTTCGGCGGATCTGTGGATCCCCGAAAGAGATCTGGCGGACATGACCCTCCAGCAGATCACCGAAAGGTGTCTGCTGGGAACTCCGGCAAGACCGGAGAAGGAGGACGAGGAGGATTTCTTGAGGATGGAGCAGTCGTACCGCTCCTTCCTCAGAAAAGAACTTCTGGAGGAACCCCTCCGAGTCATTTTTGAAGAGGAGGGAAAGTTCCTCCATGGCCTGATGGCCAAGAGAGAGGTTCCAAAGTGCGAGGTCAGGGTGATCTCGCACATTGAGAACCGAACGGCTCTCATCGTCCATAAGGACGATGAGAGCGAGATCCTGAAACTTCTCCGTGAGAAGTTTCAGTTGACCGCAGTAAGGCGGTCTTGGGGCACGGTGGCGATTTTGCGCCAGCGGTGCCTCTTTCCCGCTTGGGTGAAAGCCCAAGAGCGGACCAGAGAGGCTAGGTCGCGACTGGCTCTCCGTTTGGGGGTGGTCTCCAAACTGGGAGCTCAGCTTGGATACCGGGCTGTGAGGGCAGACGAGGAAACCTCGTCTGCCGGTCGCGAGAAGCGCGACCGCGCCAAGCCGAAAAACGGCTGGGACCGCGTGGCAAATACGGTCCTCAACTAGTTTTATGGTGTCACCTACCACTTAAAGTGGTGAGAGTCATGAGCTTCATGTTGTAAAATATAAAGAGCCATCTCATTGAGATGGCTCTTTTCTGTTTGACAATAATAGAACTTTTATTTAAAATTTTGATAAGGTTCTTTTTAATAAAGGAGGTTTTATGAATGCATCAAGGAAATAACCCGTTGGTAGTGGTTGTTGCAAAAAATTTTTGGCCACTTTTTTTTGACTGCGCCCTTAATTATCAAAATAGTCAGAGAATCACTTGTTTTTGCTGGTTTTTTTAATGGTCAAAAAGTAGCCTTTATTTATTCTCTTAATGGTAGTTATAATTTCCCTAACGACAAAGAGATTAGAGCCGTTTTTTATCAAGAAAAACCACGAATAATTAAGGATGTTCGCGATCTGCCAGTTAGTTTTTCTTTCTTTTTGGAATTAGAGGGAATTTGCATTGAAGAAAGGTCAGGAGTTATTCAACTGCTCGCGGTGGTTAATAAAACTACTATTCCCTATGCAAACTCGATGCTTTTCCCCGTGCAAATTAACAACGAGTTGTCAGCTGTGCCTTTTCCAGTGAGTGATGATTTTGTTGTTTTATTTAAAAACTCCTTTGTCAGAAATAAAGTTCGTAACTATTTTTTGTTGATTAAGAGAACTGTTCAAATTCCGTTTACTGATGTAGTAAAGGTAGAAACTAGATTAAATGAAGAAAATATAGTTGACTATTGGATAAACTGAAAACCGCTAACGCTTTAGCGGTTTTTTTTATTGTGCGTATTTTTGTCGTTGTTCATTCCTCAGTTTTTTGGCGATTTGAGCTGAGGTCAATGGTCTTTTTTGTGCTTGACGACTTTGGTCATCTTTTTTCTTGACTAAGTTTTTTGTTTTAGTTGTTAACATGGTTTTTAATAAAAATTTTTTTGATTATATATATTTTTGGGCAATATGCCAAATTTTTAAACGATCTTTGTGTACGATTTGAGTAAGTTGATCCATTGGAATAAATTTCGCCTCCAAAACTTCTTTATTTTCACTGGAATAATTAAAGGTTTTCTTTGAGTCATGATATTTCATAAAGAAAATAGTCTGTTCTTGTCCTTTGTATCCTTGAAGAAGTTGCCCATAGCGCGGAGATATATAACGATTTTTTTCGGGTAATTTTTGGGTAATGGACAAACAGTTTTTTTGGATTGATAGTTCTTCTTCTACTTCTCGAAAAACGGCCTCTTCTTCCGTTTCGTTATTATCTACGCCCCCTTGTGGGAACTGCCAGTGATTATGAAAGCGACGACTTTTTTGAATTAAAATTTCTCCATCTTCATTAAAAATAAGACCGACAACATTGGGACGAAACTTTGTTTTTGTTTGTTTGTTCCAGTCATGAACTCGTAATAAAAAATCAATGGTCGCATTTTTTATTCGTGGTAATCTTTTGGGCTCTTGGTATAATCGATACAACCATTCCATTCCCAAGTTGCGAACTATTTGTGGCGCACGAGTTATTTTGTTGGTCAAAAAATCAAAAGATCCTCCGACGGCCATAATGATTTTTGATTCAGGACAGTATTTACTAATTTTATAAGCTAATTCTTCTTGTTTTGGTGCGCCAATTGTCAGAAATATGAAATGAGGTTCTGTTTTATTTATTTCATTAAATAAACTGTTCTCATCATTTTCGGTAGTAAAGATAAAAGAAGAATGTTCCCATCCGTTAAATTCATTTTGAAAAAGTTTATTTAAATCTGGTTTTTGCGTTAGTGAGTTTGGGCGTAAAACTATTAACAGTCGCAATTTTTGAGAGGAAAATTTTTGTAGGATCTTTTTTACCATGTCCGAACCGGTCAGCCTATTTTCTAATTTTTCTCCTAAAATTTTTGCGCCTAATTTAAGTCCAAACCCATCGGGAATATTGATATTAGCAGAGTTAATAATTTTGCGATAATCTTGATCAAATGAGGCCTTTAAACAAATTTCTGGATTTGGAGTGAAAATAATCGACGGTTTTTCTGACAATAAAAACTGTTCTATTTTTTTTAGAAATTCAGGTTGGGAAATATCATCTATCTTTGTCCCAAGTATAATTGCTTTTTTGTTAAATTCTAGAGGTCTTTTGGAAGCGGTCATAAATTAAAAACTAAATAAAATTTGATACTGTTGTTCCTCATTGATAATTTTACTTTCAAGTAATTGGAAATTTTTTATACCAAAAGAAAGATTTTCGAAATCAACCTTTTTACTTAAATGTCCTCTTTGGGAGCGGATTCTACCCAATGTTAAATGTGGAATAAAAGGTTTATCATCAACAGCAACAGAGAAAGCTCGTAAGATGTCTTTTATTTCTAATTGAAGTTGTTGTAATTTTTCAATTTCCCCTTCGACTGAAAGTTTAAATATTTTTGCTTGGCCTTTTGGTGGAAAAAATCCTAACTCCCCCAGTTTTAACAACCAAAAGTCTGGTTTGGTTTTTATTTTTTTAACTTTTTGAATTAGTTCTGGAATTTTTTCTTCTGGAAAATTTTCGATAAAAGCCAAAGTTAGATATAGATTATTTCTTTCTATCCACTTTATTTGGGATCGTGGATTTCTTTTTTCTAACAACAAAATAAGATCTTCTAGCAGATCTTTGATTTCTTCGCTTATTGGAATAGCAAAAAATAGACGCATAAACATTTTTAGTTAATATAATTTTACCAGTTTGCTAGCGTTTAGGCAACTAAATTTAAAGTTTCAGAGATGGGAAATATTTTTTTAGTTATTCACATCTCTAAATTTAGACAATTTTAATGATTGACAAAGTTTGCAGTTATTTTTATAATGATATTAGCACTCTTCACAACAGACTGCTAAAAGCTTATAAATATAACAAAAATATGGATATTAGAAAATTTACGAATAATTCACAAGAAGCCTTGCAAGAAGCTCAAGCTTTGGCTTTTGAAAATCATAATCCCCAAATTGACTCTTTGCACTTACTTTTTGCGCTTTTAAATCAAGAGGAAAGTATTGTTCTAACCGTTTTGCGGAAACTAGAAATGCCAATAGAGCAAATTATAGAACAAGTTCAAGGCGCTGTTTCTCGTCTACCAAAAGGAAAGATGAATGCGCCCGATGGTCAAGTTCATGTTACTGCTCCGATGAACTATACCTTAATAAATGCTGATAAAGAATCCAAAAAAATGGGAGATGAGTTTGTTAGCACCGAGCATCTTTTTTTGGCGTTGCTAAAAGTTGATTCTTTGGCTTCAGAAATTTTGCGAATTTATCGGGTTGATTATGAAACAGTGCTTAAAATTTTAGTAGAAGTCAGAGGTTCGCAAAAAGTTGACAGTCCCGATCCAGAGAACAAAATGAATGTTTTAAATAAGTTTACTACCAATCTAACTGATGAGGCTAGACAAGAAAAATTAGATCCAATTATTGGTCGAGATGAAGAAATTCGTCGGGTTTTACAAGTCCTTTCCAGAAGAACAAAAAATAATCCAGTTTTAATTGGAGAGCCTGGTGTCGGAAAAACAGCCATTGCGGAGGGTCTGGCACAGCGAATTGTTAGTGGCGATGTCCCCGAAAAT
The DNA here is from genome assembly GCA_964605975.1 of uncultured Gammaproteobacteria bacterium. Taxonomy (GTDB): domain Bacteria; phylum Patescibacteriota; class Patescibacteriia; order UBA11705; family JABHMO01; genus JBAYHA01. The sequence goes on along the minus strand of CAZSER010000012.1, from coordinate 3,717 downwards.
TTACGCAACAAAGAAGTTTTGAGTTTGGATATCGGTTCTATTGTTGCCGGAAGTAAGTTTCGCGGTGAGTTTGAAGAAAGACTAAAAACAATAATGCAAGAAATAAAAAAACAAAAAGAAAAATATATTGTTTTTATCGATGAATTACATACTATTGTTGGAGCAGGTTCAATTGAGGGTAGTTTGGATGCTAGTAATATGTTAAAACCTGCTTTGGCAAGAGGAGAACTTCATTGTGTGGGGGCGACAACCTTAAAAGAATATCAGAAATATATCGAAAAAGATGCAGCGCTAGAAAGACGCTTTCAGCCTGTTTTGGTTGTTGAGCCTAGCTTGGATGATACGATTGCTATTTTGCGTGGAATCAAAGAAAAATATGAAGTTCATCATGGAGTTAGAATTACTGATGATGCCATTGTTTCGGCAGCCAAACTTTCACAGAAATATATTACTGATCGGTTTTTACCAGATAAAGCAATTGATTTGATTGATGAAGCCACTTCCGCTTTACGGATTGAGTTAAACAGTTTGCCAACTGAGTTGGATGATCTCAAAAGAAAAATAATGAAACTGGAAATTGAAAAACAAGCAATTTCCAGAGAGAAATCTATTCATAATGACAAAAAACTAGAAGAGATCGAAAAAGAACTTAGTGATTACAAGGAAAAAGCTAACCAGCTGGAAATTCATTGGAAAAAGGAACGAGAGTTAATTGGTCAAATTCAAGAAAGCAAAAAGAATATAGATATTTTTCGTCAAGAGTCAGAAATTTTAGAAAGAAAAGCAGAGTATGAGAAGGTGGCGGAAATTCGTTATGGAAAAATTCCAGAATTAGAAAAATCGATCAAAGATCTACAAGCTCGTTTGCGAAAAGTTCAATCCGGTCCAGGTGGTAGAAAAATTCTCAAAGAGGAAGTTATGCCCGAAGATATTGCGGGTGTTGTTTCTAAGTGGACCGGAATCCCGGTTTCCAAAATGCTCCAAAGTGAAGCAGAGAAATTAGTCAAAGCAGAAGAGGAACTAAGTTCAAGAGTGATTGGACAAAAGAAAGCAATTTCGGCGGTAAGTAATGCTTTAAGAAGATCAAGGGCTGGACTTTCAGAAGAAAATAGACCAATTGGATCATTTTTGTTTCTTGGTCCAACCGGTGTTGGAAAAACGGAATTAGCGAAGGCGTTAGCAGAATTTATGTTTAACAGTGAAGATGCTGTTGTCCGTGTAGATATGTCTGAATTTATGGAAAAACATTCCGTTTCCAAATTGATTGGCTCCCCCCCCGGTTATGTTGGTTATGATGAAGGAGGTCAACTTACTGACAAGATAAGAAGAAGACCTTATTCAGTAATTCTTTTTGATGAAGTCGAAAAAGCTCATCCAGAGGTTTTTAATACTTTATTGCAGATGCTAGATGATGGTCGATTAACTGACGCCAAAGGAAGGGTTGTTAATTTTAAGAATTCTATTATTATCATGACTTCAAACATCGGGAGTGATACAATTCTAGAGTCATTGACCAAGAGTTCTCTGGGGTTTGGTAATAAAGAAATTTCACAAAAAGAAAGTACTGACCAAAAAATTCTAGCAAAATTAAAGGACCATTTTCGTCCAGAGTTTTTGAATAGAATTGATGAGATTATTATTTTTGAAGCTTTAAACAGAGAAGACATTAAACAAATTGTTGATTTACAACTAGAAAAAGTAGAAGAACGACTAAAAGAAAAAGAAATAGAGATCTCTTTTTCTGAGGCAGTCAAAGACGGCTTAGCAGAAGAAGGTTATGATCCCCAATTTGGAGCTAGACCGCTTAAAAGATTGATCCAAACGAAAATTTTAGATGAACTGGCTTTGAAGTTAATTGAGAATAAAGTTAAAAACAAAGTAAAAATTGATTATAAGAATAAAAGGGTTATTATAACTTCAACTAAATAAAAAAATCCGCGCTTGAATGGCGCGGATTTTTTTGTTATAATAAGAACATATGAATAGACTTATTTTTTCTCTTTTTTTAGTTGTTTTTGGAGTAGTCAGTTCCCTGCCAACTGCTTTATTTGCTTTAGAGTTTAATAGTTCTCGAATACTTGATGATAGTGATCTTTTTGATTATGAATCTATGGATTTAAAGGCAATCCAAAATTTTTTGGAGAAACGAAATGGAACATTGCATCACTATGTGGCAACGGACAAAAATGGACAGTTAAAACCTGCTTCAGAGATAATTTTCAATGCCTCACAAGAACATAAGGTTAATCCAAAATTTATTTTAGTCACTTTGCAAAAAGAACAAAGTTTGGTTGAAGATTCCGATCCTTCGCAAAAACAGTATGATTGGGCAACTGGTTATGGTGTTTGTGATAGTTGTGATATGAATGATCCAGCTTTGGTAAAATTTCGTGGATTTGGTAAACAGGTGGACAGTTCCGCTGCTCTGCAAAGATGGTATGTCGATAATGCTAATAATGGTTGGCTAAAAGTAAAAGGAGGAACTTATCCGATTAGTGGACAACTAATTACCATCGCTAACCAAGCAACGGCAAATCTTTATAATTATACGCCTCACCTCTTGGGTAATTTAAATTTCTGGAAAATTTGGAATCGTTGGTTTAGTCAAAAATATCCGGATGGAACTCTTTTACAGGTTGGTGGAGAACCAGGCGTTTGGTTAATTAAAGATGGAACTAGAAGACCTTTTTTGAATAAATCCGCGTTGATTAGTCGTTTTGGTAGTCAAGATATTATCAAAGTCTCAAAATCAGAATTAGAAAAATATCCATTGGGTGTTCCTATTAAATATCCTAACTATAGTTTGTTAGTTGACGGTCAAAAAAAGGTTTATTTGTTGGTGGATGATGTTTTACGACCATTTGAATCTATGGAGGTGGTAAGAACAATTGGTTATAATCCAGAGGAGTTTGAGCCTATATTAGATTTTGAGTTATCAACTTTTACAATGGGTAAGATAATTACGCTACAAGATTCTTATCCTATGGGAGCTTTACTTCAAAATAACAAAACGGGAGCTGTTTTTTATGTGGAAAGTGGGATTAAATACCCTATAAAGACCAGAGACATCTTAAAAATAAATTATCCAAAAGAAAAACTTTATTCAGTGGGAGAAGATGTCCTACAAAAATTAGTTGATGGCGAAGCTGTCAAGTTAAAAGATGGCAATTTGGTAAAAACCAAAAATTCACCAACTGTTTTTGTTATATCTAATGGTAAAAAACAGCCTATTCAAGATGAAAAGGTTTTTAATAGTTTAGGCTATTCTTGGAAAAATATTTTAACAGTTTCGGTGGAGAGTTTGGCGGATTTAGCGTTGGGAGAAGTTTTAGAATTAGATTATAAAAATTAGAAATTTTTTATGATAAATTTTGCAGGTATTGTCCCCCATTCTCCATTGTTAGTAAAAACAATTGGGAAAGAACATTCCGAAAAACTTAAAAAAACAGTTAAGTCTTTGGAAAGTTTTAATAAGAAGATAATTTCTTCGGGAATTGAGACATTGGTAATTATATCTCCTCACGGGAATAAAATAAATAAAAATTTTTTAATTAATATGAAGGCGGAATATTCTTGTGGATTTGGAGATTTTGGTGATTTTTCAACGAAAGCCGAATATCAATCTGATATTGTTTTTATCAATGAACTTAGAAAATTAAATGAAACCAAATTACCTGTCCATCTTTCGGGCGATGGAATTCTTGATCATGGGTTTGG
>CAZSER010000011.1:0-19790 GCA_964605975.1 uncultured Gammaproteobacteria bacterium | reverse complement strand
GAAAGTAAAGCAAAAAAAGTGAACAAAAAAACAATTGAACAACCCAATTTGTCATCTCGACCGAATCGAATGGGGAGTGGAGAAATATCAAATTGGAAAAAGTATATTTATTTTTAAAAAATAAAAAATTATGTCAAAAAAAATCATTTTTTCTTTACTTGGTGGTGTTATGATTTTCTCACTTTCCGCTTGTGGTGGAAAAAGTTTAGTTGAACGAAACATCGAAAATCAGCTCGAAAAAAATTTGGGGGGAACTGTTGATGTTAATTTGGAAAATAATGGTTTTAAGGTTGAAACTGAACAGGGAATTACTATTGAAACTGGTGAAAATTTAACTTTACCAACAGATTTTCCAACGGATGTTTTTATTTCTAACGGAGAACTAATTTCGGCAATGGAGAATGGGATGAATAATGGTTTTCAAGTGGTTTTAAAAACGACGGACTCAATGCAGAATTTAGAAAAAATTTATGAGGAAAAATTAGTTGAAGATGGTTGGAAAATTAATCAAACGGCTAATCTCTCGGAACTTTTGATGATTGAGGCCAAAAAAGAAAAAAGAACAGTTTCTGTCACTATTTCTCCTGATACGGAGGATATGAGTATGAATTTAATCATGGTTAATGTTTTTGAGCTTTAATCTAAAATTAAATAAAAGAACAGGAAAATCCCTGTTTTTTTATTGTTTTTGTTGACAAAAAAACAAAAAATGATATAATTACTAGTTCTTTGATTTCTTGAAACAACGCCCTTTGATTGGGGTAAAGGAGAACGCCATGGATGCTGTAATCAAAAAAAGGTTCCCGCAGTATTTCTCAACTCGTAAGGAGTTGGGAATAACCAGTTTTCCGACTTTGGGGGTTTTAATTATTTTTATGGTATTTTACAGTTTGGTAAAACAGCTTTGGTCTGATCGGCAACTTGATGTTTCTCTGATTGACCCGGGGGTTTTTATCCTAGTCGAATGGGCTGTTCTTGTGTGGATATTTTTTTGGGGAGTATTGGCTTTCATTGGTCTTCGGGAGGTGTGGATAGTTCTCTCTAAAAATTGTAAAGACAAGATTTTGAATAGGCCACTTGTCCTTCCGGTGGAGATGACGGTGGGGGATAAGGGGGAAAAGAAAGTTCGATTGAAGGATTTCCCGATGGAGAAGGTTTTTGGATATTCTATAAGAGAGAGCAAAACTACTGAAAGCTTTCTCTTGGTTTCTGCAAATCCAACCGCGCCAGAATGTTTGGATTTCCAGTTGTATATGTCAGAAAAGGACCTCTCCTTTTTCCGAACATGATTTTTAGTTTTGACCGCGTCATTGACGCGGTCTTTTTTTAAGTTAGATAGTTTTCGTGGTATTATTATTTGACAATTATATTGTTATGTGATAATCTTTTTGGTAAAAGTTCTTTAAATTTTAAACAAGGAGAGGTAAAATGAAAAAAGTTGCTGTATTGGCAGATATTCATGGGAATTGGCCAGCATTGCAGGCCGTTATCGAGGATGTTAAGTTGTTTGGTGTTAATGAGATTTGGTGTTTGGGTGATATGCTCGGATATGGTTTGTTCGTTGCTGAAATTCTAAAATGGGTAAACAGTAGTTGTTCTGTAGTTTTGTTGGGAAATCATGAACATTTAGTCCTAAATTTGAAATCTTATCAACCGCGATCGGAGGCTAGTTTTTCTGCCAGAAAAGAAGCTGTTTTGGTGGATGATTTGGTTTTTGAAACGGCAGAAGAGATTAGCAAAAGGTTAACACCAGGCCAACGGCGATTTTTGAAATCGTTGCCTTACACAAAATATTTTTGTGAAGACCTTTTAATTTTGGCGCATGCTTCTTTTGGAGGAGTGCCCGATTTTCCGTATTTGAACAGAAAAGAGTTGGCGATGAAGGAAGTTTTAAATATGCCAGCAACATTACAGTTGTTTGGGCATACTCATTACCAGTTTGTATTTGGAGAAAGCACAAACTTTAAGTTCTTGGCGGAAAAAGGAGCCTTTTGGATAGAAAAGAAAAAAAGGAATTTAGTTTGTGTTGGTTCTGTTGGTCAACCACGAGATGACGATCCTCGGGCAGGATATTTAATTTTGACCTTGGGAGAAGATACTCGTACGATGGAGTTTCGGCGAGTGGATTATGATGTTTTTAGAGCAGAGCGCGCGATGAGAGAAGTTGGAACTCATCCGCGATTTGCTAATCGTATTCATGGGAAATAAATAAAAGGTGCCATCAATGGCACCTTTTTTTAGTAGAAAAATGTTCCAAAAGACCAAGCTAACATGGAAAAAATTACCGCAATAACCGTAATTATCCATAGGGCTTTTTGTATTTTACGTGAAGTCATAGTAAAATGGTAAAAGTTTATGAAAAATTGGCAAATTAAACAACCTATTCCAGAGAATCATGAATTATTGAATGATTATCCATTGATGGTCGCTCAACTATTGTATAATAGAGGTTTCCAAAAATCAATTGAGGCGACCAATTTTTTTAATCCCGCTTTTGACAAAATCCACGATCCTTTTTTGTTTGCTGATATGGCGAAAGCCACGGAACGAATTTGGTTGGCAATAATTAATAAAGAAAAAATTTTAATTCATGGAGATTATGATGCTGATGGTGTTACCAGTTCGGCTATTTTATATAAAACTTTGAAAATATTGGGAGCAGAAGTAGAAGTTTTTATTCCTCATAGAGAAAATGATGGTTATGGATTAAATATCAATAACCTTCCTAAATTTGTCGTTGAAAAGAAAATAAAAATTTTGATTACGGTGGACTGTGGTATTACCAATGTTAATGAAGTTGACTGGTTAAATACAAATGGGGTGGAGGTTATTATTACTGATCATCATGAACCACCAGAAATTTTACCTTTGGCTTTGGCGATTATTGACCCCAAGGTAAAAAAGGAAAATTATCCCTGTCCTTTTTTATCGGGGGCTGGTGTTGCGTATAAACTTTCACAAGCATTGCTAACAACTCGGCCTGATGGTTTTGCTGATTTGGAACTGTCTCAGTTTGGTGGGGCGGAAGGTTTTGCTAAATGGCTTCTTGATTTGGTCGCGATTGGAACGGTGGCTGATATTGTGCCACTTTTGAATGAAAATAGAGTTCTTACCAAGTGGGGATTAGTTGTTTTGGCCCAAACAAAAAACATCGGATTAAAAAAACTTTTTGAAAAGATAACTATCTCTAAATTTGACTCTTTTGCTATTGGTTTTCAAATTGCGCCCAGATTAAACGCGGCCGGAAGAATGAAACATGCAGAAGTGGCTTTTCAGCTTTTGGTGACAGAAGATCTTGACGAAGCTGAGGCTTTGGCTCAAGAGTTAAATGATAATAATTCAGCGAGACAAAAAATATTAGAACAAGCAACAACGGAAATGCGAGAAATGTTATCTCAAAAAAAAGATGAAAAAGTTTTTTTCTTGTATAATGAAAATTGGGCACCGGGAATTATCGGGTTAATTGCCGGACGAGTGGCTGATGAGTTTTATCGTCCAGTTTTGGCGATGACTAATTGTGGAGGGAGAGTTGTTGGGTCGGGGAGAAGTATTGTTGGCGTTGATATAATTGAAAACATTACCGCAGTAAGTGAACATTTGGCTCGTTTTGGTGGTCATTCTGGAGCATGTGGTTTTACTTTGAAGAGTTTGGAAATAATTGAACAGTTTGAAAAAGATTTTCGCCAACAAGTAGAAAATAGTTTATCGGGAATTGATTTACAGCCAAGTTTATATTTGGAAGGTTATTTTGATTTAGATGGTGATTGGCAGGAATTAGTTGAGTGGTTAGAGAAGTTTGCGCCGTTTGGAGAAGGGAATACCAGACCGCTTTTTTGGTTAAAAGATTTAAAAGTTGCCTCTTTTGAGGTTTTGGGTGAAACGGGAAATCATTTACGGTTGATGGTTCGACAAAATAGCCCACGGCTACATAAAATTATGTTTTTTGGAAAGGCAAAGGAGTATTTAGGAAAATTAAAAGCAAACCAACAAATAGAAGCCGTTGTTGAAGTAAGCAAAAATGTTTGGCAGGGACAAGTTCAACGAGAAATAAAAGTTGTTGATTTGAGAATAAAGGATTAGGAGGGAAGAACAACCCCATTTGTCATTTCGACCAGCTTGGAGAAATCTCAAATTGGGAAAAGTATAATTATTAAGAATTACAAGGACGAGATCTCTCGACTACGCTCGAGATGACAAAACAGAAAAAGGCAAACATGCAGTTATTTTAGTCGAGATGAAAAAAAAGGGGGGAAAGTCAAGAAGGCAAAAAAGAAAGCAACGCAACACAAGAGCAACAGAACACAAGAAAAATTTTTTATTTTAACTATTCACTTAACTATTTTTATGAAACTATTTATAAATACCGATGGAGGAAGTCGAGGAAATCCTGGACCGGGGGCCTCCGGCGTGGTAATTAAAGATGAACTGGGGAAAATTATTTTTGCGGATGGAGATTTTTTGGGACAAGTGACTAACAATCAGGCGGAATATTTAGCCGTTCTTTTGGCTATGGAAAAAAGTTTAACTTTGGGAGGAACAGAGTTGAGTTTTTGTTTAGATTCGGAGTTGGTTGTTAAACAATTAAATGGGGAATATCGAGTTAAGGATCAAGTTTTGGGACAAATTTTTTTAAAAATTTATAATTTAAAAAATAAATTTAAAAAAGTTTCTTTTCGGCATGTTCGCCGTGAACAAAACAAAGAGGCAGATGCGATTGTTAATAAAATTTTGGATGAAAAAGTTTAAATTTATTGTTTTATAGCTTTTGAAAAAACAGTTTTTATTTTTTTGTTACTTTTTGTTAATAGTTGGGGTGATTTTTGTAAGTTTTTATTTTTGGTTAATTTTTTCGACAAAGATTTAAATTTTGTGTTATAATAAATTCGATATGAAGAGAAAAAGTTTTTTCTTTTTAATCGGATTTTTTTTATTGGCTGTTTTTTTGTTGGTAGCCATTTTTTTTGTTTCAGCGGGAGATCGTGACCGGCTTTTGGGTTTTGCTTATTCTTCTAATATTGGGTGGCTTTCCCTTAATTGTGCTAATCCAGAACTTGATGGTTGTCAAAATATTGATTATGCCGTTAATTATGATAAAGAAACGGGGAAGTTGAATGGGTTGGCTTGGAGTGAACATGGTGGTTGGTGGTGTTTTGGTGAAAAATGTAAAGATTGGTCATATTTAATTGGCGCTCCTGATAAAACAATAATTGATGCGAGGGTTAATTCTTGGGGGCTTGTTTCCGGTTGGAGTGCTTTCCCGAATTTATTAAAAGAGGGGTTTGTCAGTTTGCAAGGTGATTCAATTGAATCTCCCGGAGAAAAATATGCTTGTGGAAACTGTTATAAATTATGGAATAATGAACAAGAAAGTTGTGCTTTTTGTTTTGCTTCGGCGGAAAATGGCGGTTCTGGACCAATCTGTGAAAACTGTCAAAACTGTTCAGGCTCAATTTGTCAAAACTGTAGTAGTTGTTATCTTTATGGCTCAGCAATAGATTTTTCCAAAAATATTTTACGCGGTTGGGCATGGGGAGAAGGGAAAAATAAAGAAAATTATGGTTGGATTAAGTTTACTTCTGATATTCGTGAATCGGAAACTAATTTACCATATTGGCAAACGGTTGGCGGGGATCTTTATTCCGGTGGAAATATCGGTGCTTTAAATAATTCCAAAGCTGGAGATTTTGGTGCTACTTATTTAATTTTAGCTAATGGAGAAATTATTAACTTTACCTCATTTTGTCAAGATAATCGCGGGTGTTTTGGTGAAGAATGGTTAAAAAAGACGGAAGAACTTGTTTTTCCCGAAAAAAATAATAACTATCAAAGTTCTTTTGGCCGTTTTGATGTTAATGGTTTATTGGCAGGACATTACGGCAAGGTTAATCAAATTATTGCGGAGTCACAAATTCCAACCGATTTGGGAGGGGAGGTTTATTATGCTGGAAATGATATTTTTTTAACAACTAAATTTTTTGAGAGTGCTCAAACCGGGAAAAAGGGGGCTGGGACTTTGATTGTTAAAGGTGATTTGTATATTCGGGGAAATATTGAGGTTTCAGCGGAGGAGGTAGAACAGTTAAAAAGATTGGCCGTTTTGGGGATTGTTGTTTTGAAAAATGATGAGGGAATGGGCGGTAATGTTTATATTGATCCGGCTGTTTCTCAACTTTCGGCTAATATTTATGCCGAAAACACTATTTTTACCGGAACAACCGGTGATTTTAAAACAGATATTCCTCTGAGGGTTGATGGATCTTTGGTTGCCAAAAGGTTCCTTTTTCAGAGGCGTTTTTCGAGTATAGAAACTCCCGGTCCTGCGGAAAATATCGTTTATGATGGAAGGGTTTTACTGAATCCTCCACCAGGTTTTTCTGATTTGTTAAAATCATTACCGACATATAAATAAAAATTTAAAAATAATGTTTATAGTTGTGTATAACTTAGCAAAAAATTAAAAAAAGTGTTATAATAAAAATAGATTTTTAGATTTAAAATAGAAATAAAAATATGGGTATTTTTTCAAGCGGAAGTTCCGCAGAGGCTAATTTTTTGGGCGTTGATATTGGCGGTAGTAGTATTAAGGTTGTAGAATTAGCTAATAACAATGGACGCGCTCAGTTGGTGACTTATGGTTATTTAGAGCGCTCTCTTAAAGGTGAAGGTCAAAAATTAGTTGATGATCCTGATAAAACTGCTGAAAATTTACGCAAAGTTTGTCAGTCTTGTAAAACATTGTCCAAAAAAGCAGTGACTGCCTTACCTAGTCAAGCTGTTTTTAATTCTATTATTTCCATTTCTGAAATTTCGGTGAAAGATTTAACTTCTCCCAAAAAAGTCACTACCGCTGTGGAATGGGAAGCCAAAAAAGTTTTACCTTTACCGTTGGAAGAGATGATTTTGGATTGGAAAATTATTACTTCAGAAGAAGTTTTAAAAAAACAAAAAGAAGCTGGTGAAAAAATTAGAAATTTACAAATTTTACTTACCGGAGCTTCTAAAGAGGTTGTTCAAAAATATTTAGATATTTTCAAGAAGGCGGATCTTACTTTGTTAAGTTTAGAAACTGAGGCTTTTTCGCTTTCTCGATCTTTGGTTGGTAAAGATAAATCATTGGTTGTTTTGGTCGACATTGGGGGTACTAATACGGACATTACTGTTGTTGATGCGGGCTTGCCTTTGCTAAATAGGACGCTTAATGTCGGTGGTTTAGCTTTGACAAAAAGTATTTCGGAAACTTTAAATGTTAATGTTTTACAAGCGGAACAGTTCAAAAGAGATTTGGCTAATGTTGAGGCTCCAAACGGAGAATTACCAGAAATTGTTGAACGAGCAGTCAAAATTATTGTCGATGAAGTTCAATATACAATTAATTTTTATTTAGAGCAACCAGATAATAAAAACAAAAAGTTTGAAAGAGTTATTTTGACCGGAGGAAGTTCTTCCTTATTTAATCTTCCTCAATATTTTTCTGACAAGTTGGGATTAAGAACTTTTATTGGTAATCCGTGGGCAAGAGTTATTTATCCGGTGGAAATGCAGCCGGTTTTGGATAGTATTGGAAATCGTTTAGCAACGGCCGTCGGTTTGGCTATGCGTGATATAGAATAAAATAAAAAGATAAAAAACAAAAAAATGGCGAGTTCTATAAGTTTGTTGCCAGAAGAGTTGAGAAAAAGGGAAGAAGAAGAAAAGAATTTGGCACAAAAAAACAAAAAAATACCAAATTTTAAAGTTCACTTGCCTGAAGATGATCGGTTTTTTGTTGAAGAAAAGAAAGAAATTAAAACTCCAAGAGCTTCTGTTTCTTTTGGTTATGAGGAATCACTACCCAAGGCAAATTTTATCGCCAAGAAAAAAACCGAATCAACGAAAGCAACAGATGTTCCGGTGATTATAGAAAAGAAAATTAAAGTTGTTGAGCCTGTGACAAAAGAATATGTTTTGAAAAATATTAACAACCAAAAAAGTAAACCAAATGTTTTTAATGTTGGGGAATCATTGTCGCCAAAACAAAAAGAAACTCCAAATTTGTTGACGGAAGATTATTATACTGGAATTAAAAGAAAGTTTTGGCGGATATTTCGTAATTGGTCGATTCTTTTTTTGTTAACGGCAGTTATCGGTGTGGCTGTTTATGTTTATTTTTATCAAAAAAGGAGTGAAAAACAGGCGATTATTATTGATTTTGATCAAAAAATAGTCGAAGTTAAGCAGAAGATCAGTTTGTATGATACAAGTAAGGATCTTTTGAAGGATTTAGAGAAAAAGATTTCCGCAATTTCCGATTTGCAAAATGGTAGAATTCGTTGGACAGTTTTTTTGGATCACTTAGAGAGGAACATCTCCAAAGGCGTTTATTATACCGATTTAACGGCTGATGAGTCCGGAAAAGTTTTGTTAACAGCCAGAACCAAGAGTTATGCCGATGTTGCTCGGCAGTTGGAAATTTTGGAGAATGCTGATTTTGTAGAAAAGGTAGAAATAAATTCTGCCAGTCAAGAAGAAATTAAAAATTTAGGGACAAAGGAATCGGTTGATGTTTTATATCCCATAAGATTTCAAATAAATTTATTTTTACAGAAAGATATTTTAAATTGATTGAACTATGTCTATCAATCAACCCCCGAAAAGAGAAGTTTTTTATAAAGCGGAAACTCAGTCAAGGTCTGCTGGTTTTAGTTTTATGGAAATGGTTGTCTCTAATAGTGGGGCGTTAAGTTTAGTTTGGTTTTTCTTTTGGTTAATTGTTTTTTTATTTCCATCTTTTTGGGTAGCAAAAATTTATTATTTCGACCAGTCGGCTTTATTAGAAAATATAAAAAATGAGTTCGAAGATCAACAGAATCGATTGAGTCGTTATTCTTCTGTTGACGATATTGTCAAAAATTATGGAGATCTGGATCAAGCAGTAAGGTTAATGTTACCCTCTCAAAAGGATTTATCCGAGTTGTATTTATTGGTAGAGAAAATTGCCATCAAAAATTCATTATTTCTTCGAAATTTGAATTTAGCGGAAGTTCCAAATAAAAATAAAGAAAAATCAAGTCATAAAATAGAAAAGATCTCTGTGACTATGTCTTTGAGTGGGGGAGATTATTTTTTATTAAAAAATTTTTTGCGAGACTTAGAAAATTCCAGTCGATTTTTTCAGGTTGTTTCCTTGGCATATTCTCCAAAAGAAAAACAATATAATTTAAAAATGGAGCTTTTTTATTTACCAGATTAGTTTATGAATAAAGTAAATAAATTTATTGCGTTTGTCTTTATTTTTTTTGCAGTGATGGTTGCTTTTCTTGGTTATTTTTTACCAAGTAAATATTTTGTTTATAATACGGAGATAAATTTTTTGGAAGATAAAGTTAGAGATCCTTATAATCCGGAGGTGAGTGTTCGTAATCTAAAAAAATTAGCGGAGATTTTACCAAAGAAAGAATTGATAAATGACAAGTTTGAAATATCGCCTGATCGTTATAAAGAGTTTAAACAAGATCCTTTTTCCGAATAATAATAAATTTGGGCATGTTAAATAATTGGCAAAAAAAATTCAGTAATTTTTTGATAGAGAAAAAGTTGTTAAGAGAAAATCAACTCAAAGATGTTGAAATATTATTGCTATCTGAGGGTAAAGGTTTCATGGAAACTTTGACGAAGGGAGGTTTTGTTGATAATGAAAAGTTAGCTGAAAAGGCGGGCGATTTTTTTGGTTTTCCTTATGTTAATTTATTAGAACAAGAAATTTCACAGGAGATTTTTAATTTTTTGCCAGAAAAGATTATTGCCGATCATTCTTGCGTTTGTTTTTTTAAAAAAGAAAATTTAGTTCATATTGCTTTGGCCGAACCTGATAATTTGGCAACAAGAGAAGTGCTTGATTTTTGGGCTAGTAGTAAAAATTTGATTATTAAGTATTTTGTTGCTTCTTCTTATTCCTTGGCTGAAGTAAAAAGACGATTTTCCGGTTTTAGTAATGAAGTTGCTTCTGTTGTTAGTCAGGCATCCAAAGAGAGAGAAAGTTTAGAAAAAGAGTCGATCGAGAATGTAGAGAATTTTTCTGAAGTTGTTAAAAAGGCTCCGGTAAGTGAGATTGTGACAATGATTATCAAAAATGCGGTAGTCAATAAAGCTTCGGATATTCATATTGAACCATACGAGGGATATTCTCGAGTTCGTTTTCGCGTGGATGGAATTTTAAATACAGTTTTAAATTTGCCTGTGCACATTCATGATTCAATAATTTCTAGAATAAAAGTTCTTTCCGGATTGAAGATTGATGAAACCAGAGTTCCGCAAGATGGTCGTTTTAAGTTTAAAGCTCCGGGAGTTGATTATGATTTGCGTGTTTCGACAATGCCGTTATTTGGCAAAGAAAAAGCTACTTTGAGAATTTTGGATATTTCTGGAAAAGCATTAACCTTGGAACAGTTAGGGTTTAACGAGAAATTAAGAACTGTTATTGATCAAGCACTAAGGCAAACTTATGGTATGATTTTAGTAACTGGTCCTACGGGGTCTGGGAAATCAACTACACTTTTTTCAATGTTAAGCATGTTAAATAAAGAAGGAATAAATATTACTACCTTAGAGGATCCTATTGAGTATAATATTCCCGGAATAAATCAAGCACAAATTAGGCCAGAGGTAAAGTTTAGTTTCGCTTCAGGTTTGCGTTCCTTGCTTCGTCAAGATCCGGATATTATTATGGTCGGAGAAATTCGTGATGGGGAAACGGCAGAAATGGCTGTTCATGCGGCCTTGACCGGGCATTTGCTTTTTTCTACTTTGCATACTAATGACTCGTTAGGTGCAATTCCTCGATTGGTTGATATGAAGGTGGAGCCATTTTTACTTGCTTCCACTTTAAATTTAGTAATTGCGCAAAGATTAGCAAGGAGATTGTGTCCTAGGTGTAAAGAAGAAGTTCTTTTATCGTTGGAAACTTCAAATAAAATAAAAAAAGAGTTGGTGGCTGTTAATGAAGAATATAAAGGGTTAATTAAAGAAGAACAGGGCAGAATTAAGGCTTATAAGGCGGTTGGGTGTAGTTTTTGCAAAGAAACAGGTTATTCTGGTCGCGTTGTCGTTGCTGAAGTTTTGCCAATTAGTGGTAAATTAAAAGAAATAATTTCCAGTGATTTTAATCGTGAAGAAATGGAAAAGGAGGTTTTGGCAATGGGTATTCCAAGTCTATTACAAGATGGTTTGCAGAAGGTTTTGTTAGGAGTTACTACGATTGAAGAAGTGTTTCGGGTTGCTAATGAAATTGAAGAGCAATCTTAATTTTTTATGTCTATTTATAAATATCGAGCAAAAAAAGAAGGGGAAAATGTTGTTGTTGAAGGTTTTGTTGATGCAGAAACGGTGGGGATTGCGGAAGATATTTTGATTGATAAAAATTTATTGGTACTTTCTTTGGTAGAAAAAAAATACGGTTTTGGGAGTCTTGATTTAAGTAAATATTTTTCGCGAGTTAAAGATAAGGATTTAGTTATTTTTTCGAGACAACTGTCGATCATGATTTCGGCGAATGTCCCATTGGTTCAAGCGCTTAAAGATATTGTCGTTCAGACAAAAAATTTACGATTAAAAACGGTTATTGCTGGTATTTCTGCTGAAGTTGAAGGAGGAGTTCGTTTTTCGGAAGCTTTGGATAATTATAGAGATGTTTTTGATAATTTTTTTGTTAATATTATTAAATCAGGAGAAATGTCCGGACGATTAGATGAGGTTTTGCTTTATTTAGCCGATCAGTTAGAGAAGGATTATGATCTGCGCAGTAAAATTAGAGGGGCGATGATTTATCCCGCCTTTGTTGTTGGTGGGTTGTTAGTGATTGGTATTTTAATGATGATTTTTGTTGTTCCTGAGCTTACTCAAATGTTAGAACAAACGGGAGGTGAATTACCCACTTCAACCATGATTCTCAAAAAGACTAGCGATTTTTTTGTTGATTATTGGTGGGCACTGTTTTTGGGAATAGGTTGTTTATCTGGAGGTTATGTTTTTTTGAATAAAAAACCGGAAGTGAAAATTAAGATAGATAGATTTAAATTAGGTTTACCGGTCTTTGGTAAAATAACTCATTATATTAGTACGGTTCAGTTTGTTAGAGGATTAAGAACTTTAATGATCGGTGGAGTAGATTTGGTTTCCGCTCTTGGTGTCACTGCAGAGATAATGAATAATTTGTATTATCGAGAAGTTTTGTTAAAAACAAAAACACATGTGGAAAATGGAGGAAGGTTGGCGGAAATTCTTTTTAAAGAAGATAAAATTCCCAAAATGGTACCTCAAATGATTGAAACGGGAGAAGAAACAGGAAAAATAGAACTTGTTTTAAAGAAGATTGGAGAGTTTTATGCCAAAGAAGTTGAGAACATGACTAGAAATATTATGTCACTTTTGGAACCGGTAATTATGGTTGTTCTGGGGATCGCTGTGGCTATTATGATTATGGCCGTTATTTTGCCAATGTATCAAATTTCTACTAATATGTAGTATAATTATATAGGAGTAAAGTTTTATTATTTTAAAAAATAATTAATAATTTAAAAAAAATTATGAACATCAAAAAAGGTTTTACCTTGATTGAACTGTTGGTAGTGATCGCAATTTTGGGATTACTATCATCTTTGGCATTAGTTTCTTTTGGTAACATTAGAGAAAAAGGAAGAGACACAAAAAGATTAACGGATATTGATGCTTTACGGACAGCGTTGGAGGCTATTAATAGTGAATATGGTAGTTATTCAGAAGAATTAGGAATTGATTGTGAAGCTGGTTCCGAGGTAAGTAGTTGTTTAGGTGGTAGATTGGAGGAATATATTACCAGTTTGAGAAATCTAAAAGATCCGGTTGGGACAGAAGTTTGTGGTGCTAACTGTTCAAGCCCATGTAACTATACTTTTGGGTCATTGGAATCCGATGATTATGGGGTACTTTTCTATTTAGAAGCCGGGGCAGGGGCATACAAAGAACCTGGTTGTTATATTTTGGATAAAACGGGGATAAATTTATATAGTAATATGTAAATTATTATACAAAATTATTAGATAAATAATTTATGAAACAACAAAAAGGTTTTACTTTGATTGAGTTGTTGGTAGTGATCGCAATTTTGGGATTACTATCATCGTTGGCCATTGTTTCTTTTGGTGGAATTCGTGAAAAAGCTAGAGATACCGTTCGTCTTGCCAATATGAATACTTTGCACAAAGCAATGCAGGTTATGTATGACAATGAAGGAACTTATGAACTTGCCGGGTTTGATGTGGATAAAAAACTAGTTATTGCTGAGGCTTTAGCCGTATCATCGGTTGGATGCCATAAGACAGCGGAAGTATCCAGTTGTCAAGGAGGAAAGTTAGAAGAGTATTTACCGTCGATAAGAACATTAAAAGATCCTTCTAGTCCGGAAGAAGGTTGTGTTAATAATGGTTGCAGTTCTGTTTGTAATTATCAGTTTAGTAAATTAGAAAAAGATAATTATGAAGTAATGTTTTTTCTTGAAAGAGGGACGGCTGACTACTCTTCTTCAGGCTGTTATAGTTTAACGAAAGAAGGGATTAAAGAAGTTTTGATTCAACAAGATGTTGCTTATTAATAATTTTTTATGGATAAAAACAAAAAGAAGGGATTTACTTTGGTGGAAGTTTTGCTAGTCACTTTGTTAATAGGTTTAATTTTGACTATTGTGGCCTTGGTTTTATTTGATAAAGAAGCAAAAGTTCGTGATGCCAAGAGAATAAGCGATATCAAGGCGATTGAAAGTGCTATGCAGATTATTAAAAATGAAACGGGCACTTTTGAAAAAGCTTTTTGTGAGCTTGGACCGGTTAATGTTTGCGCCAAGATGTCTATTTCTGATCTCAATAAATATCTAACTGATCTTGCTGTCATGACTGACCCTGACGCTCCAAATAGACCATGTTCTGTTGATAATTGTGAAGAGCAAAGTTGTAATTATTCCTTTATTCAACTTTTACCAGAACAGTATCAAATTCTATTTCATTTAGAAAAAGGAACTAATGAATATCGAGGTAAGGGCTGTTATCTTCTGTCAGAAAGTGGTATTACAAAATTATGATTTTAAATAAAACGATCGTCAGCACAATTTTTTTGTCGTTATTGTTATTGATCTTTCCGGTACAAAGCGGGTTGGCGGTCGTTTTAAATTTGGATAAAAATAGTTTACAAAAAGGATATACAGTTAAAACGGAAGATGAAAAAATGTTTTTGGGTATTCCTGCAAACAGTTTTTCAGAAAAAGAAAAGTTAGTTGCTAAAATTTTCCCATTAGATTTAAAGTTAAATGTTTGGCCGGAAAAAGCTTTACCAATTTCTGAAATTTATCGGTTTTATCTTTCTGATAGTCCAGAAAATTCTTTAAATTTTTCAATTAAGTTGACTGGTTATAGCAAAGCAAATAAAGAAGTTTATTTGTTGGATGAATTTTCTGGTGAGTGGGAGCAAATTAATTCGGTTATTGATGAGAAAAATTCAGTGGTTAATTTTCAGTTAAATAGAGATAGGGGGATTGTGGCTGTTTTTGAAAGGCGAGAAGATTTAACGGCCAGTTCCGCTTTGGTTGTTGACAAAAAAAGTGGTAAAGTCATTTTTCAAAAAAACTCCAAAGAAATCAGATCTTTGGCAAGTTTAACCAAGCTAATGACGGCTTTGATTTTCTTGGAGAACAAACCTAATTGGGGTGATAGAGTTGTTTTACAATCAAGTGATTTTGTCGGCGGAGCAACTTTATATTTACAAGCGGGAGATGTCGTCACCGTCAAGGATCTTTTTTATGCCATGATTATTGGCTTGAAAAATAATTTAGCTGCAGCTTGGGTTCGTTCGACCGGGTTAAGTCGTGAAGATTTTATAAAAAAAATGAATCAAAAAGCGAAACAGTTGGGAATGGTTAACACTTCTTTTGTTGATCCCACCGGGTTAAGTGAGAAAAATGTTTCTACGGCCGAAGAAATGATGTTTTTGGCTCGACAGGTTTTTTCCTTGTCAGAAGTTTTACAAGCATCAACTACTAGGAATTATGAGGTTAAAGTAATCAATAATAATAGGTACAGCTTTTTTGAGAACACCAGCAATAAAATTTTAGATAGAGATTTGTTAATTACGGCTACCAAAACCGGATTTACTAATGAGGCGGGATATAATTTAATAACCAGTGCCAAAAATAAAAAAACCGAACTAATCGCTTTGGTAATGGGGGCTGATTTTACCAAAAATTTTGAGGAAGTTTATGGTTTGTTGCAAAAATATTTAAGTAATTAAATAAAAAAAGAAACATTTTGGGGATGTTTTTTTTATTTGCGAAAAATATTTTTTTTTGTTATAATTGATACTGTTTTATACATAAATAATTTATTATAAATATTATGTCGGATGCACAAAGTAGAATAAAGGAGTTGCATAATGAAATTTTGGCTTCAGAAAAAAAGAAAAAAGAAATCATGACTGTAATTAAAGAAGCATATCAAAAAAGTAAAGAGTTTGAAGAGCTGATGGAACAGATGAAAACTTTTCGAGCTAGAAAAAAACAGATTGAAGAGGGTATTCGCAAGGAATATTCGGCAGAATTTAATAGTTTGGATGATTTGAAAACTGACATCAAAGATTCCAAAATGGTTTTGTCCGATCTTATCTGGAATGAGTTGATCAAAAATAATTCAGTGGAAGTTACGGATCAATATGATAATAAATTAGTTCCGCAAGTAATTGTTACTTTGAAGAAGGCGGAGTAATTTATATTTTCTAAAGATATGAAAAAAAAACCGACTGTTGCTGTCGGTTTAAGCGGGGGGGTTGATTCCTCCGTTTCGGCAGTTTTATTAAAGGAAAAAGGCTATCAGGTGATTGGCTTCTTTTTGCATTTTTGGAATGAAAAAGTAAAGGGGAGTTGTCGAGAAAATATCTGTTGTTCTTTGGAGGCGCAAGAAGATGCCAGAGCAGTTGCTCAAAAACTGGGGATTCCTTTTTATACCTTGAATCTTAAAGCGAAGTTTAAAGAAAAAGTGGTCGAACCTTTTTTACAAGATTACGCTGAGGGGAAAACACCAAATCCTTGTGTGAATTGTAATAATTTCATTAAATTTGGAGAGTTTTTGCACAAAGCAAAAGTTTTAGGCGCAGATTTTTTGGCGACTGGTCATTATGCAAAAATAAAAAAAGTAAAAAATAATGGAAAAGTTTCGCAAAAACTTTTGATTCCAAAAGACAAGAAAAAAGATCAAACTTATTTTTTGCATGGATTAAAAAGCAAACAGTTAGAAAAAATAATTTTTCCTTTGGCTAATTTAAATAAAGATGAGGTGAGGGAGATAGCTCGAAATTATGGTTTGAAAACTGCTATTAAAAAAGAGTCACAAGAGGTTTGTTTTGTTCATGATGGATTGGAAGATTTTTTGGGGAGGAATTTAAAATTGAATCAAGGGTCTATTGTTGATAGGTCAACTGGAGATATTTTGGGAAATCACAAAGGACTGGCGTTATTTACTATTGGGCAAAGGAAAGGTTTGGGTTTGTCTGGTGGACCATGGTTTGTGGTTGGTTTTGATTATAATAAAAACATTGTTTTTGTTTCTCGCCAAGAAAAAGATCTTTTGGTCGAGGATTTTAAAATTAAAAATGTTAATTGGATAAATGGCTTTCCTGAAAAGCAAAGTAATTTAAAATGTTGTGTTCGTTATCATGGCAATCTTGTTTGTTGTAAGGTTGAAAAAAGTGGTCAAGTTAAATTAAATAAACCATTACGGGCGGTGACGGCTGGGCAGTTTTGTGTTTTTTATCAAGGGAATAACTGTTTGGGTGGGGGAGTTATACAGTAAGTTTAAAGAGGGCTTTTGATGTTTTTGAAACCATAGTTGGTAATTTGGGTATAAATTTGAGTAGTCCTAATATTATTATGTCCAAGTAAACTTTGGATATAGCGTAAATCTACTCCGTTTTCTAATAAATGAGTGGCAAAGCTATGACGGAGAGAATGAAAAGTTGCTTGCTTGTTTATTTTTGATTGGATTAAACTATTTTGAAAGATCTTTTGCAATGTTCTAACAGTTAATTTTTGATTATTATTTCCGGCAAAAAGATAGTCGGATTTTTTTTTATCTTTTAAAAATAACAAAAATTTTGTTCGTAATGATTCCGGAAAAACGGTTTGGCGATCTTTTTTACCTTTGGCATCTCTAATCATTATGGTAAGTTCATCAAGTAAAACATCGTTAACGCGTAAACTGTTAACTTCAGAAACACGAAGTCCTGCGCCATAAGCTAAGGATAACAATAGTTGATGTTTAATGTTTGGAGTATTATTTATCAATTTTTGTATTTCAACTCGGCTAAGAATAACGGGTAGTTTCTTACTTCTTTTTGTGGACTTGATATTTATTCGTGATGTTTTGATAATTTGTTCATAGAAAAATTTTAAGCCATTAAGTCGAATATTGATTGATTGGGGGCTGTATTTTTGTTCGTGTTTTAGTAATAGATATTGGCGAATTTTTTCAATTTTTAGTGGTAAAATTTGACCTTTTACGAAGTTAGAAAAATCTCTTAGGACAAAAAGATAAGCATCAACTGTTTGTGGACTATAATTGCGTAGCTTTAACTCGTTTTTAAGCTCCTGCTCGGCAGTTTTCAAATTCATAGGATTTTGCTATAATAATAATGTTATTTAAATAATAACCATTATGGCAAAATCCTCCAAATTGTGGGGGTATTTCTGCCGAGAGTTCGCATAAAAACGAGTTATATGAAATGGAAAACATTTTGATAAAATTCTTTCAGAATTTTTTCGCAATTATATTCAATAATAAACACAATTATGGATATCGAAGACGAATCACAAAGAATCCCCCCAACACCCGAAACAGCAGTTGAAAAATCACCTGCAGAACAAACAACGGAAGATTCGGCTGAGGCTCCTGAAAAAACAGCAAAAGAGGTTATGCTGGATTTTCTTACTGATAATACTTTCTTAACAAGAGAAGAGTCTGCTTTAGTATCTCCTGAAAAAGTAGATGAACTAATCGTAAGAACCGCTCATGAATATGAAAATATCCCAGACAAAATTCCACAACAACATATTGACAAAGCTAGACGCATTCTCGGGCTTCAGCCGAATCTTGGTGAGGGCAGAATAGACACATCCAAAAGGGATGGAGAAATAAAAACGCTCACTGAAGAAATGAGAGGCTATTTAGAAAGATTTAAAGCAGAGTGCCCCGAGGTGTTGGGGATGATTCTTTGTGGAAGTAGAATGGATCCTGATAAAATGCCTGCCCCAAATAGCGACGTAGACACAATCTTAGTGTTAAAAGAAGGAACTGTCACTGACCCACGCACACCTGAAGGCGAAGCTTTGCTATATAGACTCAGAGCATTTTCAGACAACACTCCTACCGATTCAGGTTTTCCGGTTGAACTAGACGAACTTTATTCAACAGACGACCTACTCACAAAGCTTGAAGATCCTACTGACAAAAGTAAGTTAACATGGGGCTGGAATCCAGACATAGTCAAGTATGTTGGAGAAAATATCGGCGACCTAGATGAAATAGGAGCACAAATTGAAATATTGAAAGGAATAAAACACCCTGATATGGAAAAATTCAAAAAGCAAAAGGTCACCGAAGCCAAAGAATTAGTTACTCGCTATTTGGGGCAGGAAAAAACTAAAGAATAAGGTGTTTATTATTGAATAAAATTGCGAATATTTGCTATCGCAAAATCAAAATGTTTTCTACATCATATAACAGCGTGTATGAGACTACGGCTTTTTACAAAAGCCTCCGTCCAAATTGCTTCGCAACTTCTCATACACGCAAACGTTAAGTGAAATATTTATAATTTTTTACTCATATGAAAAACAATTTTTTTCGAAAAGACTTAAATTTAGGTGGTCGTTGGTGGCACAGATTACTTTTGGTAATTTTTTTCGCTTCTTTCATTTTGGCGTTATACACACTATATGATTATTTTGACTCGCTCATTATTCCTCAATACGAAATTGTTGATTCTGTTAACGATCGAATAACGACCGAAGTTAAACAAATCCGAGAACTAAAGAAGCCAAATGAAATAGTTGAAGAATTGTATGATCGTCCAGGGGCTTCATACCACCTAAATGCAACGACCGATAAAACTTTATATGACGATATTTATTGTTCCAATGATCTTGAAAATAAAGTTGCTGACGTACAAAACAAAAGCGGAATACGTACTTTGTTTATCAGGGATATATACGGCAAAAATGATGTCCAAATAGAAACATTCGCAAATTATATAAAAATAAACAATATCAAGTGTTTACTTCCTGACGCATACACGCATTATGATAGCAATGGGCAAAAAGACGGAAAACTTAGATTTTTAGAGCCAATAGATGACGATTCTTTGTTCTACAAAGATTTAGTTTTTTATAGAAAATCAGATTTTCTTACAACTCTTTATATTCTTAAAATATCTCTATTGGTCATTGCCGGATTTATTGCCGCTATTGTTTTGTACTATAAAGTTTTCCTTTACATAATATTCGGTTCGAAAAAAAATGATAACAATAAGGATGGTAAAAAATTATAAATACATCACTTAACAGCGTGTATGAGGTTCAAGAAAAAATGCGTTAATAGTTTCCAAGGGTTGCACTTTTTCTTTCACCCAAATTTCGCCTCCTCTATAATAAATAATAAGGAAGTCGGCGAAACTTCTCATACACGCAAACGTTGTGCGAAATTTATTTTGAAAAATTATTTTATGAGAAAAAATATTGTTGCATT
>CAZSER010000010.1:16695-20820 GCA_964605975.1 uncultured Gammaproteobacteria bacterium | reverse complement strand
GGCGTGGAAATTTGAGAAGGCTCTTCCCTAGTACGAGAGGACCGGGAAGGACGAACCTCTAGTGCATCAGTTGTTCTACCAAGGGCACTGCTGAGTAGCTATGTTCGGTCTAGATAAACGCTGAAAGCATCTAAGCGTGAAGCTATCTTCAAGATCAAATTTCATTATAGACTCCTTGTAGACTACGAGGTTGATAGGCAGTAGGTGTAAGTGCAGTAATGCATTCAGCCGAGCTGTACTAATAAGTCAATAGTATAACCCCTATAATGTTAATATTCTTTATTTTTACACTCTGACCTTTTAAAAGAGGCAGAGTCCTGGTGATTGGAGCGAAGGGGATACACCTGTTTCCATCCCGAACACAGAAGTTAAGCCTTTCAGCGCCGATGATACTACGAAGTGGGAAAGTAGGTCGTCGCCAGGACTTTGTCTCTTTTTATAAAAAGAAGTTCCAAAAGAACTTCTTTTTTTTATTTTTAAATGTTAGAATTAAGGTGATTGTTTGTTTTATGAAAAAAATATTATTGATAATTTTCTTGGTTTTTGTTTTGAGTGGTTGCTCAGGTAATAATTTTTTGTATTTGGAAAAGTCAGATGGCAATTTATTGAAATTAAAAAAGGCGGAAACAAAACAAGAAAAAATTATTGGTTTGTCTGGGAAGTTGGCGTTGACTGATTTTTCGGGAATGATTTTTTTTGAAAAAAATCCCAAAAGAGTTAATTATTGGATGAAGGGAATGCTTTTTCCGTTAGACTTTGTTTTTTTGGACGAAGAAAAAAAAGTTGTTGAAATAAATTATGATATTCCTGTTTGTGATGAAAATAAATGTCCAATGATCTCTTCTAAAAGTGATAAGATATTTTATGTTATAGAGTTTCCTGCGGGGAAAGCTAAAGAATATGGAATTGAAGAAAATTTAATTTTAAAGTGGTAATTTTATGAGTAATTTTGTTTTTTCAGTTTTTTCTATTTGGGCATTTATTTTTATTTTATTTGCTCTTTTTTATACCGCTTCTACGCTTATTGGCTTAATCAGAGTTCGTGGTGTTCCTTTTGTTCCTTTATCAAAAAGTAAAATGAAGTTTTTGGTTGAAAATGTTTTTATTGAAAAAGATAAAAAGGTAGCAGAATTGGGTTGTGGTGATGGTCGGGTAATGAGATTATTTGAACAAATGGGAGTCATTGATGTTAAGGGGTTCGAAGTTAATTGGTGGGCAGTCTTAAAGTGTAAAATTTTAAATAAAATTTATAAATCCAAGACGAAAATTTTTAATAAAAATTTTCGTAAGGTAAATTTGGAAGAATTTGATGTTGTTTTTTGTTATTTGTTAGATACTTATTTGTCGATTTTGCGTGAGCAATTTTCCAAAGAATTAAAAAAGGGAACAAAAATTATTTCTTTTGATTTTCCAATCCCTAACTGGTTGGATCCAGTCACTGTTTTTGAAAGTAAAGTAGGAAAAATTTTTATTTACGAAAAAAAATAAAGTATGTTTTTTCGGTTTGTTATTTTGGCAGGAGGAAAGGGGACAAGAATGAAAACGGAAAAGCCAAAAGCTTTAGTAAAGTTAAAGAATAAAGAGCTTTTGGGGCATATATTTTCTAACTTAGGGGATCTTTTTTTTCTTAAACCAGTGGTCGTTATTGGTTATAAAGGACAAGAGATTGTTGATTATTTGAAAGATAAAGCGGAATTTGTTTGGCAAAAAGAACAACTGGGAACTGGTCATGCTTTATTAATGACGAAAGATTTTTTTGCTAATTATGATGGTGATATTGTTGTTTTGTATGGAGATCAGCCTTTTGTTTCAACTTTTTCAATTAAGAGGCTTATTCAAAGTCATCGAGAAAATAGTTGTGATATGACTTTTTTCACTGTTCACCTGTTAGATTTTAAAGATTTTCGTCAAAATTTTTATAATTATGGACGAATATTGAGAAATAAAAATGGTGATCTTTTAGGAATAAAAGAGATGAGAGATACGAGTGAAAAAGAAAAAGAAATTTTAGAGGTTAATCCAGGTATTTATTGTTTTAGTAGTCGTTGGTTATGGAAAAATTTGAATAAAATAGAAAATAAAAACGCACAAAATGAATTTTATTTGACCGATATTTTAAAAATAGCGATTGAAAGTAAAAGTAAAATTGGGTCAGTCCTTTTGCCTGATAATGAAGCCCTCGGTGCCAATACGCAGGAAGAGTTGTCTTTGTTAGAAAATATGTAATTTAACTAAAACAAAAAAGAGCATAAAAGCTCTTTTTTGTTAGGAAGAAAAAACTATTTTTTCTTCTTGGCAACTTTTTTCTTAGCTACCTTTTTGACAACCTTTTTAACAGCTTTTTTGACTGTTTTTTTGGCTGGCTTTTTGGCAACTTTTTTCTTGGCAACTTTTTTGACGGCCTTTTTTTTGGCTGGCATAATATTTTGCTCCTGTGAACTTTTCTTAATCAATGATTTAGAAAAATTCTTTTTAATTTTTATTTTTTAATTTTTATTTTACTTTCGACTTTTTTTCATTTTCATTATAAGATTATTTTTAAGAATTGACAATTATTTTATTGAATAATTGGGGATAACTTATTGTTTTTTTGCGGATATAAAAATTAATAGGATTTTTTTAAAGACAATTATTTTTTTAAATAATTTTTAGAATAAAAAATTTTATTGGATGTTTTTTTAATAATAGAAAAAATTAAATAATAATAGTGAATAAAAAATATAAATAAAATCACAGGTAATATTTTTTAAATAGAGTGAATATTTCTTGACCAAGATTTTTAGTCGAACTATTTTTTGCCAACTCATGAATTTCTATGCATGGGAAGGAGTTTATTTCTAAAATTGCGCCCCCATTTTTTTTATAAGAAATTTTAATATCGGGAGAAATAAAATCAATGCCCATAATTTTCAGATCAAAAGTTTTAGCTAGGTTGCTGAATAGTTGTAAATTTTCGGGATTAATTTCTTGGTTTATGGAAATAAATTCTCCACCTAATCGCATAAATGGGTCTTCTTGTAGAAAAACAGTTTGGTTTTTTGTGGGAATAGAGTGTTCAGTTAGTTTTTGTTCTTGTAGTTTTTGTTGAGCATTTTTATCAAAAATAATTAGTTGATGAAATCTATCGGTAGATTTTGATAGTTGTTCATTTTTATTTCTAATTAGTTCTGATATTTTTGAAATTCCGTCTCCGATGATATTCGCGGGTATTTGTTTAGCAATAAATATTTTTTCTCGATCAATAATGGTAATACGATGAACAAAAGCGTTAGGAAAAAATTTTTCTATCAAAAAGGTAGGTGAATAATTTATGGCATGTTTTATAGCTGTTTTAAGTTCCGAAATGGTTTTTATGTTAGTTGTGACATGTCTAGCAACGGAACCTTTACAAGGTTTTACTACTAAAGGGAATCCCAATTGATGGGCATAAGCAATGGCGTTTTTTTGTTGCCAAAAATAAAAAGATTTTCCCGGTAAAACCGGAAAATTATTTTTGGCTAAAATTTTTTTACCAAGATTTTTGTCGTCAAAAACAGTTTCATCAAAAGTTTGAGCAAAGCGGGGGATTGGTAGTCCATCAAAATAAACTTCTCGGCCTTCTCCAATTATCCGGAAGTGGGATGTCCAGTTGCTTTTTGACTTTAAAAGTTGAATTTTGTATTTGGATTTTCTGACTATTTTAATAAAAGAGTGAGTTCTTTCTTGTACCACGGAAAGAGGAAAGTTTTCTTCCCAGTGTGCTAGTTTGAAAAAAACAAAGAATTTAGAAATTAAGGAGCTACCGTGTTTATCGTTAAACATTTTTAAGGTAGTAGATTTTTTAAAAGGTAAAATTAAGTCAATAAATTCAGAAAGCCAATTATTTAGATGTGTTGATTTAGGCAGTTGGCAGTCGAGACAGGTGTGAAGGGTATTTTTTTTGTTGTTCATATAGAAGTGTTGATATAAGAATATTTTAACAAAGATTGGGACAAAAAGTAAAATATTTGACAACTAATGTTTTTGGGTGTATATTCATAATAAGAGCGCTCAAAAGGTCGATTAATTAATAATTTAAAATTTAATATTATGCCAAGAAGAGATGGAACAGGACCAATTGGTCAAGGAAGTTATACAGGGAGAGGT
>CAZSER010000010.1:14523-16685 GCA_964605975.1 uncultured Gammaproteobacteria bacterium | reverse complement strand
AATAGTTCTACCCTTGATAATCATTTAAGGCTAAATTCAAAAGATTTTTTGTCAATGAGTGAAGAAGAAAAGAAAAGTTTTTTGAATGAAAAAGAAGTTTTATTAAAAGAAGAACTTACACAAATACAAAAAATAAAAGATTTTTTGGTTTCAAAAAAATAAAAGAAGGCAGATGCACCGCTCTCTTAACTTGAAAGTTAAGAGAGCGGAAACCCTCTTTTATTTCAATTATTTTAACAAAAATAGCTACAATTTACAACTTTGATTATGGTTCGTCCGAGATTAGTTAGAAAAATTAAATTTTTGCCAAAGGTTACCTATTTTAAACCGCAAGGAGTCCCCTTGCGAGATTTGGAAATTGTGGAGTTAACAACCGAAGAATTAGAAGCTTATCGCTGGCGTCATTTTTATAATTTAGAGCAAAAAGAGGGGGCGATTAAAATGAAAACTTCACAAAGCACTTATCAAAGAATTTTATATTCCGCCTATCGTAAAATAGCGGATGCTTTGATTAACGGGAAGGCGATAAGAATAGATACTTAAACAATATGAATTATTTTTTATTGTTTCTTTTTGATTAAATTAATTATTAATAAATAAAATAAAAATTATGAAAGTTTTAAAATTTGGGGCTGTCTGGTGTCCTGGTTGTTTGGTGATGAAACCTCTTTGGAAAAAAATTGAAGAAAAAAATAGTTGGCTAGAAACGGAATATTATGATTTTGATACTGACAAAGATGTTTTTGTTCAGTATAAAATTGAAGAAACTTTACCGAGTTTTATTTTTTTGGACAAATCAGGAAATGAATTTCTTCGTTTACACGGAGAGATAGAGGAGGATGAGTTGTTGAAAATAATTAATGAAAATAAAAATAAATAGTTTTTATGAAATCTTTTTTGTTTAAAATTATTTTTTTATTGGTATTATTTTTTTCTTTTATAAGTGGGGCTTCAGCTAATGAAGATAGATTGGATTTATACTTCTTTTATGGTGAAGGGTGTCCTCATTGTGCCAAAGAAAAATCTTTTCTTTTCGAAGAAATAAAAAAAGAGTTTCCAGCAGTTAATATCTTTGAATATGAAATATATAAGAACAGAGAGAATGCAATTTTTTTACAAGAAGCGGCCAAAAAATTACGAGTGAATGTTGAGGGTGTTCCGTTTTTAATAATTGGGGATGAGGCTTTTACCGGTTTTACCGTTGGTTTTAGTGATCTAGCAATAAGAAATAAAGTTGTAGATTGTTTGTCTTCGGGGTGTTTAAATTTACTACAAGAAGAAAATAATAAAGTTGAGTTGAATGAATCTCCCGCTACTGTGATGGAAGGTAAAAGTAGTTTTTCGGAAGGGAATATTATTGATTTACCGTTTCTTGGGAAAATTGATTTTAGACAACTTTCTTTGCCTGTTTTGACGATAGTGGTGGGAGTTTTGGATGGTTTTAATCCTTGTGCAATGTGGGCATTATTATTTTTGATAACTTTATTGTTAGGGATGAAAAATAAAAGAAGAATGTGGCTTTTGGGAACAGTTTTTATTGTAACTTCCGCAGTTGTATATTTTATCTTTATGGTTGCTTGGTTAAAATTTGTTCTTTTTTTGGGAGTTGTTTCTTGGTTAAGAATAATGATCGGGGTAGTGGCCCTGTTTGGTGGCGGATATAGTTTAAAGGAAGCAATTTTTAATAAGGAAACAGGGTGTAAAATTACTGGGACTAAAAAAAGACAGGTTGTTTTTGAAAAAATAAAAAACATTGTTAGAGAAAAAAGCCTTTTTTTGGGGCTATTGGCGGGATAATTGTTTTGGCTTTTATGGTTAATTTGGTGGAGGTTTTGTGTTCCGCAGGGTTGCCTGCTATTTATACTCAAGTATTGGCATTAAATGAGTTATCTTCTTGGCAATATTATTTTTATATTTTACTTTATATTCTTTTTTTTATGTTGGATGATTTATTTATCTTTTTTTTGGCAATGATAACCTTGGAATTAACTGGAATTACTACCAAGTATACGCATAAAGTAAAATTAATTAGTGGCGTAATAGTTATTATTATTGGGTTACTTTTAATTTTTAAACCGGAGTGGTTGATGTTTGGATAAAAATAAATTTTTATTAAAATATAAAAAATCATGTTCTTGTCAGATTTTTTTAATAATGACTCG
>CAZSER010000010.1:14224-14513 GCA_964605975.1 uncultured Gammaproteobacteria bacterium | reverse complement strand
TTATAAAAGGATAATATCCATGCTCTTTTGTTTTTTGTTGAAGGGACTGTTCCTGAATTATGTTTTTCTAATCTATTTGCGATGTTAATTGTGCTACCAATATAGAAGGAGTCGTTTTTTAAACTTTTTAAAATATAAACAAATCTAGACATGATTATTTGATAAGTATTAAAATACATATGAATTATGCCAAATTTTAAAAAACAAAAAAGACCTTTCATTTAAGAAAAGTCTTTTTTGGTGGACCCTACAGGGCTCGAACCTGCGACCTCTTCCATGCCATGGAAGC
>CAZSER010000010.1:0-14214 GCA_964605975.1 uncultured Gammaproteobacteria bacterium | reverse complement strand
TGCTCTACCAAATGAGCTAAGGGCCCGGAGGATGCTTAAATTAAGCAAGGTCATTATAACAAAGATAAAAAGCTTAGTCAAGATTAATTTTTGTTATGTTTTGCTTAGTTTATAAATGTGACGGATAACTTTTTGATCTTCTCTTGACCAGGTTAAGTGTTCCAAAATTTTAAATTTTGCTTGGAGTATTTTGGGTAAATTAAAAGTTAAACTTTTATTTTTAAACTTAAATTCGGGAATAATAAAAATGACAATTCCGTTATTTTTTAAAACTTTAGAAAAGGAAATAATCGATTTTGAGTATAGAGTTGTTAGCTCGTTAACCATTTTTTGAACTTCTTTTTCCGTTTCTCTTCCTGTTAATGGAGACCCCATTAAGGGCTCGCTAACGATGGCATCAATTGATTTTTCGGAAAGTTTTTCTCTTAAATCTGAGGCATCACAAACTTCAAGACGAGGATTATTTTTAATTTTTAATTCTTGAATAAGCCAATCTAAATTTTTTTTAGATTGTTTAATTGCTTGGGGGTCAAGATCAAAACCAATTAAGTTTTGATAGCCCAAACGAAGAGCTTCTTGTAAAACGGTACCAGTACCACAAAACGGATCCAGAATAACGGCTTCTTTTTTTTTGCCGGCCAAGTTGAGCATCATTCGTGCCAACTTAGGGGGAAGCATTCCCCGGCGCGCATCGCGCGCCGGCCGGCCAAAATCAAAATGAGAATCGGCACCAAAAGATTGGACTGATAAAGTTTGACCAATCCAATATTTTTCTCCTTTTAAAATTACCAGTTCCGAGCCTTTATTTAAAATTTCTTTTTGGACAATAACAGAACTAAGAGGATATTCTTTGGCTGTCACAAATCGAACACTAGCTCCATTTTTTTTGAGAATTTTTTTCATGGCAAACCCAATTTTTTGAATGTCGGTGTTTAGTCCATAAAGACTTAGTCCAAAAGGGAATTTATTTTCTCCTATTTTTAAGAATTTAACTAAATTTTCAGCTTGAATCTCATTTCTTTGGGTTTCTTGTAAAATTTGACCAAATTTAATTGTTCCTCCAAGTTCAAGAATAATCTGAGAATCAACTTTTTCAGCAGTTTCAATTAGAAAAAAAAGCTCATTTTTATCAATGATTGAATACTTTATTGTCTGGGACTGTAGTTTTTGTTCAAGTTCTTTTTCAGATAAAGAACTTGATCTTCCAAGAATAAAAAAATAAAGCATAATAGATTTTATGGCAAGGTTTAAATTTGATTAATTATAGCATTTTAATAGGATAAAAGCAAGTTTGTTTTTGTTCTTCATCTTTTTAATAAAAGAAAGAAGAAAGGATTGACCAATATAAAAAAAACTGCTAAAATAAAATCAAAGATTAATATTTTTTGCTTATGAATATTAGCGAACTGGCTAGACGGCTCAATCTTAGTACTAATGAATTAAGGGAGAAACTTCCTGATTTAGGTTTTAATATTGGAGGAAAGGCCATTAAGATTGAAGATAATTTAGCCGGACGCATTATCAAGGCTTGGCGGGATTATCAAGACAGAGAAAAACAAAAGGCTGCATACTTGAAAATTACCCAAAAAGATCAAAGATTAGCCGGAGAGGTTGATCGACATATCAAAATTCCTTCAGTTTTAACTGTTAAGGATTTTGCTGTTTTATTAAATATACCAATCAATATTGTTATTACAGAATTAATGAAAAATGGGGTAATGGCTTCGTTAAATCAACGAATTGATTTTGATACAGCAGCCATTGTTGCTTCAGAATTGGGATTTGAAGCTGAGCAAGTTAATTTAGAAGAAAAAGTTGAACTTGATAAAGCGCAAAAACTTTCACAAGTTTTGGCAAGTGAGAAGAAAGAAGATTTACAACTGCGTCCACCGATAATTGTTATTATGGGACATGTTGATCATGGAAAAACTAAATTACTTGATACGATTAGAAAAACTAATGTTGTAGCTGGTGAGGCTGGGGGAATTACTCAACATATTGGTGCTTATCAGGTTGAGAAAAAAGGTAGAAAGATAACTTTTATTGATACGCCGGGTCATGAAGCTTTTACGGCTATGCGTTCTCGTGGAGCAAAAGTTGCCGATATTGCTATTTTGGTTGTTGCTGCCACGGAAGGAGTAAGACCGCAAACAGTGGAGGCTCTGAAGATTGCCCAAG
Source organism: uncultured Gammaproteobacteria bacterium (assembly GCA_964605975.1). Lineage (GTDB taxonomy): Bacteria > Patescibacteriota > Patescibacteriia > UBA11705 > JABHMO01 > JBAYHA01. The sequence goes on along the minus strand of CAZSER010000010.1, from coordinate 12,036 downwards.
AAGCTGGAGTTCCTATTATTATTGCTGTCAATAAAATTGATTTACCAGAGGCTAATCCAGATAAAGTTAAACAAGAACTATCTCAATACAATTTACTTCCGGAAGAATGGGGCGGTAAAAATATTTTTGTTCCTATTTCTGCCAAAGAAGGAACAAACATTGATCTCTTGTTAGAGAATATTTTATTAGTGGCAGATTTAGAGGCGGACAAATTACAAGCCAATCCCAATGGAGAGTTTGTTGGAAGTGTTATTGAGGCGCATGTTGATAAAGGTGCTGGTCCGGTAGCGACTGTTTTAACTCGAAATGGAAGTTTAAATCTTGGTGACTGGTTGGCAATGAATGGTGTTTTATATGGTAAGGTAAAAATAATGAAAGATCATCTAGGTGTTTCTGTAGAAAAAACATTACCAGCGATGCCAACAGAAGTTTTAGGGTTTAAAATTGCGCCAAAGGTTGGAGATATTATTGAAGTGGTCAAAGATCCAAAAGATGTTAAGAAGGTAAAGAATTATCGAATGCAACAAGATGAAACATTTATTAATCAACATGAAGATAGTCATATTGATGAAAATATGACGAGAGTGGAAATTGTTTTGAGAACGGATGTTTTGGGTTCGCAAGAGGCGATAATAGAATCCTTGAAAAAAATTGAAAATAAATTTGTTAAAATAAATATTATTAGCAAGGGATTGGGGGCAATTAATGAAAATGATATTTTATTGGCTGAATCAACCGGTGCTATTTTGGTTGGATTTAATGTTTTACCATCAACTCAAGCTGCCCAGTTAGCCAAAGATAAGAATGTTGAGTTAAAAACATATCGAATTATTTATGAGTTGCTGGATGAGGTTAAGAAAAAAATAAAAATGTTAGTGAAACCGGAAATTATCAGAAAAGATTTGGGAAAAATGACGGTATTAAAGATTTTCAAGAAAGGTAATAACTTTTTAATTATTGGTGGAAAGGTTCTAGAAGGTAAAATTGAAAACGGGGCCAATGTTGCTGTTTTGCGAAAAAATGAATTTATTACTTCTGGTAAAATTGTTGCTTTACAAATAGGAAAAGAAGAGGTTAAGGATGCGGTTAAAAATCAGGAATGTGGAATTAAGTTTGAAGGTCAGCCATTGGTTGAAGAAGGAGATATTTTGGATGTTTATAAAGAAGAAGAAAAAAGTGTTTTTTAGTTAAATTTAATAGATAAAAATCGGCTTGACAAATGGTCGATTTTTGTTTATAATATAATGTTCTTTAACCTATAAACAAGAGGTATTATCATGATTTGGATTTTATTGTTATTGGTTGTTATTGTTGTTAATTTATTGGTTGTTAGTGGATTTCTTTTTTTTAAAGTAAAAAAACTAAAAACTGAATTAACAATTGCCTATCATGATCCACTAACAAAAATTCTCAATAGGGGGCTTTTTCTTATCTTGGCCAAAAGGCTTTTTGATGAAGTCTATCAAAATCTTTTTCGGCAATGGAAACATCGCGTTGTTGACAGAAAGATCCAATATTCTTTGGATAAGTTGAGTGTTATTTTTTTGGATTTGGACTATTTCAAACAAATAAATGATAACTTTGGGCATGAACAGGGAGATCTTGTTTTGGCTGAGTTTGCTAACCTTTTGATAAGGAATATCCGTTCTAATGATTTAGTGGGTAGATGGGGAGGCGATGAGTTTGTCGTTTTGTTAAGAACGGATAAAGAAGGCGTAAAGGTTTTTTTGGATCGATTAAGAGAGGAGTTAGCAAAACTTAGTTTTAGTTATAAAGGGAAGTCTTTCTCTTTGACTATCAGTGCTGGGAGCAGGGAGCTTTGTCAGGAGGCGGACAGTTTGGAGACATTAATTGACTTGGCAGATAAAAATTTATATGTTGCCAAGAAAAATAGAAATTGTTATGTTATTGGGTAGTTGTGGATAAGCTGGTTAAAAAAACCAGCTTTTTTTGTTTATTTTTAGAGAATTTGACAATGTTAGAAACTGTATTACAATGTAATACATAAGAGTCATAATTTAAAAAATATGCGGTGTGTGGTAACCTTGTCTTTACCAAAAGAGCTTTGTGAAGAGGGGGAAAAACAGATGAAAAAAAATCATTTTGACAATAAAAGTGAATTTGTCCGACATGTTTTACGATTTTGGCTTGATAGTGAAAAGAATAAAAATAATTAATAATTAATAATTAATAAATTTAAAAATGTATGGAGTTTAATGACAACAACTTTGAAAATGAAGTAATAAAGTCTACTGTTCCAGTCTTGGTTGATTTTTTTGCCCCATGGTGCGGTCCTTGTAAAATTTTGGGTCCAATTATTGAGGAATTATCAATGGAAATGAATGATGGTAAAGTTAAAATTGGAAAAATAAATGTTGATGCCAATCAAGTAATGGCAGAAAAATATGGTATTATGAGTATTCCAACTTTGATGATTTTTAAAGGAGGAGAAGTGGTTGAAGTTATGATGGGATTACAAAGTAAAGAGGTTTTAAAAGAAAAATTAGAAAAGTATTTATAAATAAAAAATTTGGTAATTTTTTTATTTTAATCTTTATATTTTTATTTTTAAATTATGTCTAATTACGATGTTATTGTTGTTGGTGGCTCTTGTGCTGGTTTGACTGCCAGTATTTATGCTAATCGAAGAGCTATGAAGGTGTTGGTTTTAGCCAAAGATTTTGGCGGACAAATGGCTTTGACTATGGATATTGAAAATTATCCCGGATTTAAAAATATTTCTGGACCAGAATTAACGGACAAAATGGTTGACCAAGCGAAGTCTTTGGGTGTAGAAATAAAAAATAAAACAGTGACAGAAATTAAAAAAGAGAGTGATCTTTTTCTTGTTTCTGCCGGGGAAGAACAGTATTTGGGAAAAACTGTTATTTTGGCTTTTGGGTTAGAGCATCGGCATTTGAATGTTCCCGGAGAAAAAGAGTTAACTGGTCGGGGCGTTGCTTATTGTGCCACTTGTGATGGACCTCTTTTTCGTAACAAAACAGTGGCGGTTATTGGTGCCGGTAATTCTGCTTTTGATGCTGTTGAATATCTTTCGGCAATTTGTCAAAAAGTTTATTTACTTTCCAGGAGCGAAAATTTTCGAGCGGAAAATTTTATTATTGATAATGTGAAAAAAAAGGAAAATGTAGAGATAAAAACTGGAGTTGAAATCAGAGAAATAAAAGGAGAAAATAAGGTTGAAAAAGTTATTTTGAGTAACGGCGAAGAGCTTTTATTAAATGGTATTTTTGTAGAAATAGGATATTCTCCAAAGACTGATTTTGTTAAAGATTTGGTTAAACTTGATGAATTTGGACAAATAGTTGTTGATGATGAGGGAAAAACTTCGTGTGTTGGTGTTTTTGGGGCCGGAGATGTTACCAATGAAAAGTTTAAACAAATGGTGGTGGCGGCCGGTTCTGGCGCCAAAGCCGGTTTAAGTGCGGCTAAGTTTGTTCATGGGAAAAAATAAAGATAATAAAAATTTATAAATTGTTTAAAAATAAAAAATATGTCTGCTTTTACCAACGCCATGAAACAATTAAAAAAATCGGCGGAACTTATAAATCTGGATGAAGCTATTTTGAAAATGTTAGAAACTCCCGATCGGACATTGCAGGTGAAAATTCCTGTTAAGATGGATGATGGACAAATTAAGGTTTTTGAGGGATATCGTGTGCAATATAATAACTGGGCCGGGCCATATAAGGGTGGGGTGCGTTATTTTCCTGCTGTTGATTTGGACGAGGTTAAGGCTTTGGCTTTTTGGATGACAATTAAATGTGCTGTGGTTGGAATCCCGATGGGAGGAGGTAAGGGGGGCGTGACGGTAAATCCAAAAGAGTTAAGTCGAGGAGAGTTAGAAAGATTAAGTCGGGAGTTTGGCAAAGTTTTGTCACCAAATATTGGACCTTTAATTGATGTTCCTGCTCCAGATGTTTATACTAATTCAGAAATTATGAACTGGATAAAGGAATCTTTTATTCAGTTTGAAAAAAATAAAGCGGAGCAAAATGGGTTTTATTTTTCACAAGAACAGATTAAAAAAATGGACGCGGTAATTACCGGAAAAACAGTTGAACAAGGTGGAAGTTTGGGAAGAGATAGGGCAACAGCGATGGGAGGATTTTTAATTTTGAAAAAGTTAGTAGAAATATTAAATAAAAAACCGGAAGAGTTAACGGTGGCCATTCAAGGTTTTGGTAATGCTGGTGGAGTAATGGCACAACTTTTGACGGAGGTTGGTTTTAACTTAGTTGCAACTTCGGATTCAAAGGGGGCTATTTATAACGAGCAAGGTTTATCGGTTAAAAAGCTGGAAAATCACAAACAATCCACAGGCTCGGTAGTTGATTTTTTGGAAGCAAAAAATCTAACTAATGCGGAAATGTTGGAACTTCCAGTGGATATTTTAATCCCGGCGGCTTTGGAGAATCAAATAACAGTTGATAATGTGGAAAAAATTAAAGCTAAAATAATTTTGGAGTTGGCTAATGGACCAACTACGCCAGAAGCTGATGATATTTTGGCTAAAAATGGAGTAAAGGTTATTCCCGATGTTTTGGCTAATGCTGGGGGCGTGACGGTTAGTTACTTTGAATGGGAGCAAAATTTAAAGGATGAAAAGTGGTCAGAGGAAGAAGTTTTTCTAAAATTGAAGGATATTATTGTTCCGGCTTTTGAGAGTATTTGGAGCTTTGCTGAGAGTAAAAATGTTGAGTTGCGTCAGGCTTCTTTTGCTCGGGCGCTGGAAAGGCTTGCGTCTTTGTGGTATAATGGGATTGGGAAGAAAAATAATTAATTTTTTTAACTTATGCCAAGGAAATTAAATCCAGCACTCAAAAAACCACTTAAATTGACAGCTGATCTCGAAGCTGTAGTTGGTAAGGGACCAATGCCTCGTATGGATGTTGTCAAAAAACTTTGGGAGTACATTAAGAAAAACAATCTTCAAGACAAGGTAAACAAGCGAAACATTAACGGAGATGAGAAGTTAGTAAAAGTTTTTGGAGGTAAAAAAACTGTAAACATGTTTGAAATGACGAAACTTGTTTCTAAACATCTTTCTAACATTGAATAGAAAAAAGAAAAAACTCGAAACGATGGTTTCGAGTTTTTTGATTGTTTAAATTATTTTATTTTCTAGATGTAATCGGCAAGGACATTTCTTATTGGTTAACGCAAAAGAATAATATTTTTCAATAAGCAATTTTTTTCTTTGCCACAAGACTGTTAGTCCTTCATCAATATGTCCGAGACGAGCGTTTTTTTCTGGGAATCCAGCACAGGGAATTGAGTGTCCGTCAGGAGTAATAAAAATATAATTATCAAACATTAAACATTCCTGATCATAAAAGTTAATTACTTGTTTGGGGGCGGTTGTTAAATTGAATTTTTTGATAACAATTTGCAGTTGTCTAAAAAGTTGAGAGGTTTGTTCTTTGTTCGGTTCAAGATTTCTTTCTTTTGCTTGTCCACTCCCCAAAATTCCATCGCAGAAGTACGCCCAATTGTTTTGCAAAGCTAGCTCAAAGATTTGTGGGATATCCAGATAGTTGAATTTTGTTAAAACCGTACTTACTCCGATTCTTGGTAATTGGTTGCTGTTTGTTCCTAAAAGACTTTGTTGAGAAAGTAAATTGATTGCAGTTTTTAAGTAGTTTGCAGAATTTTTATTTCCGGTTAGAAAATTTTGTCTGTGCTCATTGAGAGAATCAATTTTGATTACCACCGAAGAATTTTGTAAAGAAAATATCTTTTGGTAAGCTTTCGGATCAAGTGAAAATATTGAGCCGTTAACAAAAGAAACGCTAAACATCCCAAGTTCTTCAATTATTTTTAAAAGATCAAAATAAATTGGATTTAAACTGTTTTCGTGACCGCCAAGAAACCAAATTGTTTTTACTCCAAAAGTTTTCGCTTTTTTAAAAAGTTGCTCGTATTTTTCTAGAGTAAGTAGTGAATCTTTGGAAGTGAATGAATCCGCTTTGCCATAACAATAGATACAGTTGTAATTACAGGCATTCCAAATGTCTAGAACCAAAATGCGAAGTTTCGGTTCTTTTTGCAATACCTGTAAACCTTGGATTGATTTAAATCGGTGTTGCAGCGTTACCATTGATACCTCCCGCTTTTCCACCATTTTTGACATTGATCTGGTCGTAAAATTAATTGTTCCATTTTGAATTTTTGTTCAAGTAGTTCTCCGGCTAAAAAATGATTTGTTCCATGAGGTGTAGCATTCAATTGATAAAGTTCGGGGAATTCATCAATCGGATACTTTAAAAAAGACTGTTCGGTTGATTTCCACAATTTTGTTCCAGGAAAAATAGAATAAATGAAAGGTGTTGGGAGTGCTTCTGTTCCGTAATTTTTTATCATTTTTTGTATTTCTAAAATTCTTTTAGTCGCAAGATCAAAAGAGATTTTATCGTCTTGATGACGACCGATAATGCAGGAAAAAGTTATCCATTTTATTCCTTGTCCCAAAATAGCGTGCATTATCGAGATTTCTTGCTCGAAAGGCAATAATTTTATGGCAGCTTTTTCTGTTTCTTGTTCTTGTAAAAACTCAAAAGGTAAATATTGTCCAGTACAACCAACAAATTTTCCACCAACAAGTTCATTTTTATAAAGTTCGGAGATTAACTCATAATCTGGTTCTTGTTTTTTCTGATCAAAAAGATCTTTGGGAGAAATTCCTTGCGAAAACTCATAAGCAAAACCCATTTGTCGCAACATTTTTACCAGTGAAATTAACCAATCCCGATGATTTATTTTTAGCAGTGATCCGAGGGAATCATCCCAAAGACAAACAGTTTTGATTCCAAAGGCTTGATAAAGTTCCAGTTCTCTTTTGATTGAATCAAGACTGCGAATACGCAGACGACCATATTTGGATGGAGTAGTGCAAAAATCGCAAGAGTAGTTGCACCCGCGAGTGGCGAACAAAAAAGCGATTGGCGGTTTTGCTTCTTCCGGTAAATTTCCTTCAATCGGTGTTGTCCATAGAGGTAAGTCATTAAGACAAAGATCGATGGCCGGTAGTGGCAAATTTTCAATAGCTGAATCTTTTTTTATGCTTAAATCTTTAAAACAACAGGGAGATATTTTTTTTCTAGTAAAAATATGATTGCTTTCCTGATTGTTTTTTATCAGTTGACTTACTAAATTTTCAGCCTCGCCGATAATTATCAAATCAGCTCCGGCACGCAAATATTTTTTTGGTTGAAAAATGGCATCAGTTCCTCCGAGCCAAATTTTAACTTGCGGATTTATTTTCTTGGCAAATTTAATAAAATCAATCGCAATATTAGCCCAACTGGTCGGGTTGATGGACAAACCGATTACATTAGACCATTTAATTTCGTCGATAACCGATTCAAAGGGCATACCCATTCTTGAAGCAATCATTTTGCCACCTTCATAAGCAAATTGGCGGTAGGGAATTAGACAATCTTGATTTCTAATTTTCATATCCACTACGCGAACATTTGCACAAATCGCACGCATAAGAGCTGAAACATGTAGAAGCGACGGTTTTGGATAGTTGGTTCTAATTACTGAACAAATTCGGCTTTTGCCATCTTTTTCCCAAAGCAAATGAAGTGAAGGAAGTTCAATGTGTAGATAGTTCATGTTTTCCTCCTTTGTTTGTCAAAGAACAGTTTATAATAATATTTTTAATGTTTTTGTAAATATTAATTGTTGTTTTATTGATATTTTAATGTTTAAATTTAGATAAAGTCGATATTATTCTATTGTGTTTGTAAAAGCTGATTGACACATTTTCATTATTTTGCTATAATTTATTTATATGGAAATAGCCGAAATCGTTGCTAAATCAGGACTTGACGAAACAGAAGCCAAAGTATATTTGGCTTTGCTTCAGCTTGGCCCGTCGACAGTCAGTGATGTGACGAAAAAAGCACAAATAACCAGAACGCTTGGTTATCATGTTTTGGAAAAACTTGCACATTATGGTTTGGTGGATAGAGCTTCGTCTAATGGAAAGAAAATTATTTTTAACGCATTGCATCCAAATCGCTTGGTTCAGTTTGTGAAAAATAAAAAAAATAAGTGGCAAAGAAATTTGACGGAAGTAGAAAATAATATTGCAGAGCTTATAAATATTTATCGCGTGGCGGAAAAGCCGGTGATTAGATACAGCGCTGGTATTGATGGACTCAAAAATTTATTTTTGGAAACGCTAGATTCGAAAACAGAAATTTTATCAATTCTTGATATAGAAGGTTGGGACACTCCGAATTTTCGTGAATATGCTCGCGAATATAATAGGGAAAGATCGAAAAAGAAGTTGATGGAAAAAATTTTGATTTTGGATAATAAAATCAGTCGTGATTGGATGGCTGATTTTCAGGGATCTTTTAAACAAACGATTTATCGCTGGATTAAACCGCAAATGTTACCGAATATCAAAAATTTTGGTGGGGAAATTAATATTTATGAAAATAAGGTTGCTATTGTGATTTTTAAACCAGTGCCTATGTGTATTATTATAGAAAGTTCCGTTTTGGCTGATATTCTGCGCAGTTTGCATCATTTGGCCTGGAATTCGGGAACGGAGATAAAAAAATAATTATGGATTACTATTACGAAAAAAAATTACAGAATCAAGGTTTTGAATTTGTTTGCGGATTAGATGAAGCAGGAAGAGGACCACTCGCTGGACCCATAGTGGCCGGCGCTGTTATTTTGAATCCTGCCAAAAATGATTTTTTTGAATTGCTGAATGATTCGAAAATTTTGACGGAAAAAAAACGAGAAAAAGTTTTACCATTAATTTTGGAATATAGTTTATCCTGGTCAATTGGTGTTGTTTCTGCCAAAGAGATTGATCAAAAGGGATTAAGCTTTGCTAATCAAGAAGTAATGCAAAGAGCTTGGAAATTTTTAAAAATAAAACCGGACTATATTTTGTCAGATTTTATTGCTGGTTGGAAATATGAATTACCACATGAATTTATTGTCGGTGGAGATCGTAAAATTGCTTCTATTGCGGGAGCTTCAATTATTGCCAAAGTTTTTCGTGATCGGATGATGTTGGCTTTTGATAAAAAATTTCCACAATATGGTTTTGCCAAACACAAAGGTTATGGAACAAAGGGGCATTTAGAAAAAATTAAGGAGTTTGGTTATTGTGATATCCATCGTAAAACTTTTCGTCTAAAATAATTAAAGATAATCAGTAAAAAGTGGCAAATCAGGCTACTTTTTTGTTATTGAAAAATATTTGTAAATAGGCTAAAATGAAAGATATAAAGCTAAATAAATAACTTTTATGAATAAATATAATCCCGCAAGGACAGAGAAGAAGTGGCAGGATTTTTGGCAGGAAAATAATAGTTTCTCTGCTGTTGATGGTTCCAAAAAACCAAAGTTTTTTGCGTTGGTAGAGTTCCCTTATCCATCAGGAGATGGTTTGCATGTTGGACATGTTCGCAGTTATACGGCAATGGATATTTTGGCTCGATACAAAAGAATGAATGGTTTCAATGTTTTGTATCCGATGGGCTGGGATGCTTTTGGTTTACCAACAGAAAATTATGCGATTAAAACTGGTCAACATCCAACTTTGATTACCGCTAAAAATATAGATACTTTTAAAAAACAGATTAAAGCTTTGGGGATTAGTTTTGATTGGGATAGGGAGATAAATACAACTGATCCTAAATATTATAAATGGACACAATGGATTTTCTTACAACTTTTTAAAAAGGGATTGGCTTATAAAAAAAAGATGGCAATTAATTGGTGTCCAAAATGTAAAATTGGCTTGGCAAATGAAGAAGTTGTTGGTGGTGGGTGTGAGAGATGTGGAGAGGTTGTTGAGAAAAGAGAGTTGGATCAATGGATGTTAAAAATTACGGCTTATGCTGATCGTTTAATTGAAGACTTGGAAACGGTTGATTTTTTGGATAAAATTAAAAAACTACAAACGGATTGGATTGGGCGAAGTTATGGAGCGGAGATTGATTTTAAAGTTTCTGGTACAAATGAAAAAATTAAAGTTTTTACTACTCGTCCGGATACTATTTTTGGTGCAACTTTTTTGGTTTTGTCACCAGAACATTATTTGGTTAATAAAATTGTTCAACCAGATAAGCAGGCAGAAGTTTTGCGATACCAAAGAGAGGTTAGTCAAAAAAGTGACGAAGAGAGAACCAATGCGGACAAAGAAAAGACGGGAGTTTTCATCGGAGCGAATGCTATAAATCCTTTTTCTGGAAAAGAAATTCCAATTTTCATCGCCGATTATGTTTTACCAAATTATGGAACAGGTGCGATTATGGCTGTGCCGGCCCATGATGAACGAGATTTTGAGTTTGCGCAGAAATATAATTTGGAAATTATTAAAGTGATTTCTGCTGAAAAAGAAAACTGTTTTTCGGAAGTTCAGGATTTAAAAAATGTTTACAGTGGTAATGGATTTATGATTAATTCTGGTGAGTTTGATTCTTTTGAAAATGAAAAGGCGAACGAAAAAATCATTGAAAAAATAGAAAAAGAAAATTTTGGTAAAAAATCAGTTCAATATCATCTTCGAGATTGGGTTTTTAGCCGACAACATTATTGGGGAGAGCCAATTCCTCTTGTTTTTTGTGAAGTTTGTGGTTGGCAACCGATCAAAGAAAGTGAGTTGCCTCTGAAGTTGCCCATGGTTGAGAAGTATGAACCGACTGGAACGGGAGAATCGCCATTATCAGCTATTGAAGATTGGGTCAACACCAGTTGTCCTACTTGTGGTGGAAAAGCCAAGAGAGAAACGGACACGATGCCTAATTGGGCAGGTTCAAGTTGGTATTATTTACGCTATATCGATGCCCAAAATGATGAGGTTTTTGCCGATTTTGAAAAAATGAAATATTGGTTGCCGGTAGATCTTTATAATGGAGGGATGGAGCATACTACTTTGCATTTATTATATTCCAGATTTTGGCATAAAGCATTATATGATTTAAATTTTGTGCCAACAAACGAACCGTATCAAAGAAGAGTTTCGCATGGAATGATTTTAGCGCCAGATGGTCAAAAAATGTCAAAATCAAGGGGAAATGTTATTAATCCGGATCAAATTATCAAAGATTATGGTGCGGATTCCTTGCGTGTTTATGAAATGTTTATGGGACCATATGACCAGCCCGTGAGTTGGGATTTAAATGGTCTTTTGGGCTGTCGTAAGTTTTTGGATAGAATTTGGGGATTTGATAAATTTGTTCAAGAAGAAGAAAAAAGTATCACGGTCGCTATTAATCGAACAATTAAAAAGGTTGGTGAGGATATTGAAGATAGAAAATTCAATACAGCTATTTCGGCGATGATGATTTTTGTTAATGAAATCTACGAGAAGGGTTGTTCATTGCAAACTTTTAGTAAATTTTTGCAGATTTTGACACCTTTCGCGCCCCATTTTTCCTTGGAACTTTTAGCCAAAAAAAATAAAGAAAATTTTTCAGCTGATTTTTTATGGCCAGAGTACGACCAAGAGTTATTAAATAAACAGGAAATTAAGATCGGTATTCAGGTAAATGGCAAATTGCGAGAGACGATAGAAATTTCTCCAGAAATTACCGAGGAAGAGTTAGAAGAACAAGTTCTAAAAATGGAGAAAGTAAAAAAACATCTTCCAACTTTGCCCAAGAAGTTTATTTATATTAAAGGTAAAATTGTTAATATTGTGGTCTAAGAAATTTAAAAAATCCGTCGAATGAGTTCGGCGGATTTATTTTTCAAAAAATTAAATGGCAAAAAACTAATTTAATCAATAATAATTAATTTAGTTTCATCTTGTAGATGATAATCTTTTTTCAGAAAATGAGTTTCTTTTAGTCCTCCTGGACCAAGCTCCAGAGGGGGTGGTGTTTTGGAAGAAAAAGAATTTTTCTCTTCCAACTCATTCTCTAAAGATAATTCATCGTAAAGAATTTTCGCCCTCATGCAAAAAAGAATCTGTGTAACCACACAAAACCCCCGGATATGCCCAGTGCTTTGCCGGTTGAGGCGGTGTAGATC
>CAZSER010000009.1:12392-20973 GCA_964605975.1 uncultured Gammaproteobacteria bacterium | reverse complement strand
ACTTTATTTTGGTATGTCCAAATTAAAGGCGTTATTGTTTAATCTTTTTTCTGCTTTGGTTGCTTTTCTTGGTGCCGGATTTGTTTTTTTCTTGGTTGCTGAAGTAGAAAATGTTTTACCAAAAATTTTGGCGATTGCGGGAGGTGGATTTATTTATATTGCCGGTTCCGACTTGATTCCAGAGCTTCATCGTGATTGTCGTTCTTGCAAGACGATTTGGCATTTATTGTTGATTGTTGGAGGAATTAGTGTGATGTTTTTGTTGAAATTTATTGGCTAAAATTTAATAAAAAACGAAGAAATTGATGGTTTTTTCGTTTTTTTTTTTTTTTTACTATTGACTTTTTCCTGTCTTTTTGCTAAAAATATATTTCCGATCTTTGACAAAAACCTAGTTTTCTCGGGAGGAGAAAAGGAGGACAAAATGAATAATTTGAGTGTTGCTAAGCGATTAGATTTGAAATTGGCTGAAATTAACGAAAAACTTCGTAATTTGGGTGTTCCTTTTTCGCTTAATCGTTTGGGCAATTATAGAGATGGAGAGTGGCAGATACAAGATGTTTTGGCTCATTTTTCTCAAAAAAAGTTTAAAATAGCCGTTTGTTTTGTGGTTTTAACTCCTTATACAGGAGTAGAAACGGAATATTGGTGTCAATTCAATAGAACATATTCCAAGGAGGCCTTTTCTGGACAAATTATTGTTCCAGTGGTGAATCAAAAATATTTTTTGATGATGAAGGCTTACGGAACTTTTATTGGGATGGCGCCGTTAGTTTTTCCGCGAGGATTTATTCCGGAAACTAAAAGAGATCTTTCAGCCGTAGAAGTTACTTCTCACATTATTGATCGTAAAATGGGAGAAGTTGTTGAAGCAGTGAATGCAAAAGTCACTGTTTCTCCGTACTTGTTAAAAAACCAGGGCAAATCTTTGCGCTTGGCAGAAGATTCTTCTACTAGTGGCAATTGGTTGACGGTGGCTACTTTATCTTTTGAAATGGATATAGAAAAATTTCAAAGTAGAGGAAGAAAGTATCGTCAATATAAATTAGTGGAGATTAATGATTTTCTAAAACTGGTGTCTGACGGAGAAATTTTGGATGCGCATTCTTTGTCTGCGTTTGTTTTGTATAGCGCAGTAAATAGGTCAACGGGAGGTTGACTTTAACAAGCAAGAATTCGGGCCTACAAACGGGAGGTTTGGCGGTTTGAAAGCTTGGTTAAAATGGATTTTCGTCAGTTTTTTCAGGAGATCAAGGGAAAGAGTCGGGGCTGGAAGCTTTTTGTTAATGACAAAGAGATTCCAGAGGTGGAATCGGTAGAGCTTAGCTCCAAGTTCGGAGTTGTGCGTTACGGATTGACGCCTCAAGGTTACGATGCTTGGTGTTTTGCGGAAAATGGAGGTGGCGGAACCGTTTTGGTTCCTTACTTCATCGACCGAACAGGTTTCTTGTATGTGGGAGTGGTTGAACAGCCTCGTCCACTGCAAGCTGACAAGCCAGTATTGAACCTGCCACGAGGATTTCTGGATCCTGGGGTCAATCATTTCCAAAACGCTCTCAAAGAGGGTTCAGAGGAGATTGGATTGATTGAAAAGAACCGGGTTTTTCCACTGAAGGGAGAACCGGGAAATCCGAATAACACTTTCTTTTTCACTAACAATGTTAATGAAAAGGGAGAAAAATTCGGTATTCGGTTCTTTGGCGTGGAGTTTTCCCGCCATGAAATTATCATGGATAAAGGGAAGCTGATTTTTCAGCAGGGAGTGGTCACTCCCATCACCAAAGACGCCGAAAAAATCATGGGAACGCAGTTTGTCCCATGGAGAGAGGCTTTGCAGATGGGGTGCATGATTACCAACGCTGGTGTTGGTAGATTGTTGGCTCATCTGTATGTGAGGATTTAATTAGTTTGAAGCTCGTTGCGACAACGAGCTTTTTTTATTAGAAAAAAGTACATCTTTGACAAAAGCTTAAAAAAAAGTTATTATTAACTTTGGTGTTCTTTTTAATTGTTGTCAAAAGGAGTCAATAATGGGGCTAGTTCGAAAAGTATTGATAGTAGAAGATGAGTCCAGTTTTATAGAGCTAATAAGAGAAAATTTGGAATGTTTGGGGATTGGTGTCCATCCAGTTAGCTCATTATCGGAGGCTTTTTCGGCCGTTAGGAAGTATGATTTTGATTTTGTTTTACTTGATGGATCGATATCAGAACCAGAAGATGGTTTGAAGTTTTTTGCTCAAAATTACACAAAAATACCTGTTATTGGTATTTCTGCCAACAGAGAAATGAACCTTGCTTTACAGAAAAAGGGAGCTGTTGGGGGCTATGAAAAAACGAAATATCAGGAACTTGTTAAGTTCTTGACGGTAGAGTCGTAGTTAATAGCGTTGTCAAAACAACGCTTTTTTGTTTGACTTTTTGTTTTTTATATGATATAATTAAATTGTTTGTTATTTTAAATTTGACAAAAAAAAGGAGAAAAAGATGAGGAGAGAACCTTTTGTTTTGAAGTATGGGAAGTTTGCTGGAAAATCAATTGAATGGTTGATGTTTCAGCCAAAAGGTTATCTTTTTTTGAGAGGAGTTCTCAAAAAAGGAAAAAAATCTCCTTTTACCGATCGAGTGCGAAGATTGGTAGAAAAAGGAGAAAGCTCGTCGATTTTAGAGAACTGTCCTCTTTGCCAACAGGCGAAGGTGTCCGTTGTTCTCTTTCGGGCGGACAGTTCGGGGATTTGTTTCTTTGGCCGAGTTTGTCGGCAATGTGCTGACAAAAAAGCGGGAAATCAATTCCAAATGATGGAGTTGAAATTCTCGGGAATTGCCGTTTTGCGGGGGTCGTTGGTGGATCAAGAGCTTTTTATCAGGGAATTAAAAAAAGCTTTTGGTCTGAGTTCTCCGTTAACGGCGGAAAAGGCGCATGATTTTTTTTATCCGGAACCGCAGGTTCCGGCGAAGAAGATTGTGCAAAGAAATTTACTGTGATTTTTGTTGTTCCGGCGATGTCAAAGACATCGCCGGTTTTTTTTATTTTTCTTCAACTATGTTATAATAAAATTACTCATAAAAAAAAATAAAAATGTTGTGGCTTTATTTAACTTTGGGCGCGCAATTTTTCAATGCGTTAGCCGCTCTTTTGGATAAGGTGTTGGTGACAAAGAGGTTTCCTTCTCCGGCTGTGCTTACTTTTTGGACGGCAGTGGCAAATCTTTTGGGACTATTTTTTATCTTTTTTGATTTCAATTTTTACGCTTCGGGAACAGTTATTTTTTGGGCAATAATTTCGGGTGTTTCTTTTTCGGTTGCGCTTTATTTTTTTTATTCAGCGATAAAGAAGGGCGAAGCGACACATGTTGCTCCGTTTGTTGGAGGGTTAATTCCTCTTTTTTCAATTTTATTCTCTTATTTTATTTTGCAAGAACGACTTTCCGGCCCAGAGTGGTTTGGTGTAATTTTCTTGGTGATTGGAACTTTTCTAATCTCTTTTGAAAAAAGCGAAAAATATAATGGTTGGCACAAGGGGCTTGTTTGGGCGATTTTGGCTTCGATTTGTTTTTCTTTTTTTTATGTGACGGGAAGATTTAGTTATTTGCAAGATAGTTTTTCTACCGGTTTTGTTTGGGCTAGATTGGGGTCATTTTTGGTGGTTTTGCCTTTGTTTTTTTCTGAAAAATTTAGAAAAGTTTTATTTAGTCGAGAAAAAAACAAACGAGAAGTTCGAAAAAGTTTTTTTTTGTTAGCAGTTAACAAAGCCAGTTCAGCAATTTATTTTGTGGCGATTAATTATGCCGTATCACTTTCTAGCGCTACAATTGTTAATGCTTTAAGTGGTTTGCAGTATGTGATTTTGTTTTTTATGGTGGCTCTTTTAACAAAATTTTCTCCTAAAAGGTTTACAGAAAAAATTTATTCTTCGGAGTTTGTTTTACAAATAATCTCACTGATTTTTATAGGTGTTGGTTTATATTTTTTAGTCTAAAAATTAAAATATGAAAAATATAAGAAAAAAAATTCGTTTACCGGATAAAGAAAAAGCACTAATGTTTTTTGTTTTATTGTCAGCAACTTTTGTTTTTGTTGTTGGGGTGTTTGTTGTTTTGTTTTTTTATGATTTTGGAAAAAACAAAAATTTTTTTACGGGAGTTGATTTTTCTCGACATTATGCCGAGTCTTTGGGGTTAAATCCTCGATCCGTACTTTATGATATTTTTCATGATTTAAAGGTTGACAAGGTTAGACTTTCTGCACCATGGAATCAGATAGAAAAAGTAGAGGGAGAATATGATTTTTCTGAATTGGACTGGCAAATTGATTTTGCCAAAGAGTTTGAGGTGGAGGTGTTGTTGTCAGTGGGGAGAAGAACACCTCGTTGGCCAGAGTGTCATGATCCAGAGTGGTTAGTTTATTTATCCGATGAGAAAATAGTTGAAAAGCAGTTATTGTTTGTTCAAGAAGTAATAAACAGATATAAAAAAGAAGAGATAATTACCATGTGGCAAGTAGAAAATGAGCCTATGCTTAACTATTTTGGAAAATGTCCACCGGCTGATTTTGATCTTCTTCGCAAAGAGGTTGCTTTGGTCAAGACCTTAGATGATCGGCCAATTTTATTAACTGATAGTGGAGAGTTGGGACATTGGTTGCCGGTTGCTAGGTTGGGTGACTTTTTTGGAACAACGATTTATCGTGTGGTTCAAAATCGTTGGTTGGGATATTTTTATTATCATTTACCACCGATTTTTTATAATTTCAAAGCGCGGGTTGTTGGTTTGACTCCAGACAAAGTGATTGTTTCTGAATTACAAGCTGAACCGTGGGTTCCAAACGGAATTTTAGAGAGTTCTTTGAAAGAACAAAGAAAATCAATGGATGCTAATCGCTTGGAAAGGCATTGGGAGTTTGCTAGAAAGACCGGTTTTGCCGGAGCTTATTTATGGGGTGCGGAGTATTGGTATTATTTAAAAGAGGTTCTCGGTGATGATAGTTTATGGTTGACAGCCGGAAGTTTATGGCAAAAGTAGTTTCTGTTATGTTATAATAGAAATAGAAAGTTTATTTTTATGAACTATTACAAAAAAGTTATATTGTTGATTATTATTTTTGGTTTTTTTTCTCCTGTGTCCATGTCGCAAGAGAAAGAACAAGATTTTTCGGCCGAAAAATTTTTTATTGAAGAAACAAAAGTTATTAAAGCTGGAGTTTTGCCTGACTCTTTTTGGTATTGGGCCGATATTTTTGGTGAACAGTTGCGGTTTGTTTTTACTATTAGCAAAGAAACAAAGGGGCAGTATTTATTGGATTTGGCCGAAGAAAGAATGGCAGAATTGAGAGTATTAACAGAAAGAGGTATTACTAAATATACAGACACTTTGATTTCTCGACACGAGGAAGAGATAAGTAAAGCGGAAAAATTTTTGGCGATGGCTAGAGATATAACTGTAGAAGAGTTTAGAAAACAACAGTTAGAATTGGAAAAAGAAATTTTAAAACAAGAAAAAACGGTCAAAAAAAAGGCTTTACAGGCACCGGAGAAATATGAGGAGGGGCAACAAAATTTTATTTCTAAAATAGGCTCTTTTTTGGCAAGAGTTAAAAGTCATTTGTCCAATAAAAAAAATGATATAGAACTATTGGAAGCTCAAATTACAGAATAGTTGATGTTATTTATAGAAATGAGGGGGTAGCTCTCGTTTTTGTTTTTTTATAAAAAATGGTATCATTATTAGGGACTATTTTAGGAAAGAGTTTTTCTTGCTGAGGGGAGCGGTGAGATTTTTTCTTTGAGGAGAAGATTATTAAGTGGATTTATTATGCTTAAAAAAACTGTTTATAATAATAAAATCCGATTGTTGCTATTACCTCAAAAAGAGACTATGGCAACGACGGTTTTTTTTCTTTTTGGTGTTGGATCTCGTTACGAAAATCCAAAGATTAATGGGTTGTCTCATTTTATTGAACACATGATGTTCAAAGGAACAAGGAAGCGTCCTCGAACCATTGATTTGAGTTTAGCGTTAGATAGGGTTGGTGCAGAGTTTAATGCGATGACGAGCAAAGATTATACGGGATATTATGTCAAAATAAATCATCAAAAGTCAGAGTTGGCCGTAGATATTTTGTCGGACATGATTTTAAATTCTCAGTTTAAAAGAACAGAGCTAGAAAGAGAACGAGGAGTGATTATCGAAGAAATTAATATGTATCACGATAACCCGTTGATGCACATAGAAACTATTTTGGAAGAATCAGTTTATGAAGGACATCCGTTGGGGGCTGATATTGCAGGTCCAGAAGAGGTAATAAAAACTGTTTCTCGTCAGGAAATGTTGAACTATTTTGATAAATATTATCGACCGGATAATTTAGTTATTGTTGTTTCTGGGCGGGAAGTTGAAAAAGTAAAAAAGTCTTTGGAAAAATTTTTTATTAGCAAGGTCCCACAAAAATTTTTGCAACCAGAGGACAGTTTTATTCCATACATAGGAGAGCAAAATTCTCCTCGTTTTAGGTTTTCATACAAAGAAACAAAGCAGGTTCAGATGGCTTTGGGTTTTCCTGCTTTTGGTTATCATGACCGTCGAACTTATGCTATGCATTTGTTGTCTATTATTTTGGGTGGAAATATGAGCTCTCGTCTTTTTATTTCCGTAAGAGAACGACAAGGACTTTGTTATTTTATTAGGGCTTATCCTAATTTTTATCAAGATGCCGGTAATTTTTTTATTCAATCCGGTTTGGATTTAAGTCGTTTTGATGAAGCATTAATATTAATTCAAAAAGAGTTGTTGAAAATAGTTAATAATGGCATTTCGCTCAAAGAATTAAAAGATGCCAAAGAGTTCTTGCGAGGTAAAATAGTCTTGAGTTTAGAAGACAGTTCTACTTTGGCGGAGTTTTATGGTAAGCAAGAATTATTGGTGGGGAAATCGATGTCACCAGAAGAAAAGATAAAAAAATATTCCCAAGTGACGATTAAAGAAGTTCAAGAGGTGGCAAAATTTTTATTTCGTAAAGAAAAATTTAATTTGGCTGTTATCGGGCCATTTAAAAATTTAGATAAATACAAAGAGAAAATTATTTTGCCTTAATTTGTATGAAAAAAATGCTTTTTGCCAATTGGAAAATGTTTTTGAATGAAGGGGAGAGTTTCTCTTTACTAAAAAAGTTTGAATATGAGTTTTCGGGGAGAAATAATTTTGAAGTAGTGATTGCGCCCTCAATGTTATATTTGTCGTCTGTTGCTTCAGTTCTAAAAAAGGGAGTTTTGGCTTTGGGCGCGCAGAACTTGGCAATGAGCAAAAAAGATTCTTTGACCGGAGAGGTTAGCGCCAAGCAGTTAAAGGATATTGGTTGTCAGTATGTTTTAATTGGTCATTCGGAGCGAAGAACTTTATTGGGAGAAGAAAATGACCAAATTACACAAAAAATTTCTTTAGCCTTTGAATTTGGTTTAACTCCCGTTTTGTGTGTTGGAGAAACTCTCAAAGAGAAAAACGAAGGAAAAACGGAGGCAGTGTTGTTAAAACAACTTAGTGGCGCTTTGAAAAAAGTTAATCTACCTTTGGAGAAAAAAATAGTTATTGCGTATGAACCGGTTTGGGCGATTGGTAGTGGAACATATTTGGAAGTGGAAGAAATGGAACCAATTTGGAAATTATTTAGAAGATTTTTTACCAGTGTATATTCGGAAAAATTTTTTGACGAAAAAGTCATGGTTTTATATGGTGGATCTGTTAATAGTTTAATTTCTCCCGGATTTTTGTCTTCTAAATATTGTGATGGTCTTCTGGTTGGTCGTGCTTCTTGTGATCCGTTGGAGTTTGTTTCAATCGCTTCTTATTTTGATTAAGTTTATAAAATAAAAATCACAAAAATGTTTGTTCATGTAAAAAAAATATTTCAATATTTCAAAAATAATTCTGGAGCAGTCGGCGCTTTTAATGTTAATAATTTAGAAATTTTACAAGCCGTTTTGCGTGGTGCGGAAAAAATGAAAAAACCGGTAATTATTCAAACAACCCCGGGAGCGATTAGTTATGCGGGGTTATCGGAGTTGACGGCGCTAGTTCGTTCCGCCTCTGATCAGGTAAAAGTTCCCGTAGCTTTACATTTAGATCATGGACATGATTTTGATTTAATTAGACAATGTATTTCAGAAGGATATTCTTCGGTGATGATTGATGGTTCGGCGTTATCTTTTTTGGAAAATGTAGAAATAACCAGAAAGGTTGTTAAATATGCTCATGCTCATGGAGTTTTTGTTCAGGCCGAGCTGGGACGATTAGAGGGAACAGAAGATTGGTTAAATAGTTCAAAAGATGAGGCTTTTTTGACTGATCCAGATGAGGCAGAAAGATTTGTTCAAATGACGGGCATTGATAGTTTGGCGGTGGCAATTGGTAACTATCATGGAGTAGAAAAAATTATTAAAAATAAAGAAAAAACTTTGGATATTGCCAGGTTAAAAGAGATTAAAAAAAGAGTAAAAATTCCTTTAGTTTTACATGGGGCAAGTGGATTTTCGGCATTACAAACGAGGAAAGCCATTAAAGCGGGGATAAAAATTGTTAATATTGATAGCGAA
>CAZSER010000009.1:1681-12382 GCA_964605975.1 uncultured Gammaproteobacteria bacterium | reverse complement strand
GCTTTTGCTGAGGCTCAAAAAGCTTTTTGGGCACAAAATAAAAACTGTTTTGATCCTAGAAAAATTTTAGCTCCGGCAACAAAAAAAATGCAAAAAACGGTAGAAAGAAAAATAAAGCAGTTTTCTTTAAATAAAATAGTGTCTTTAAAATAGATTTGTATATGATTATAAATATTATTTTAATAACGATAGTTTTGGTATCTTTGGGCGGGATTACTTATATAGTTTTTAGTAAAATTTCCAAGATAAGAACTTTGGATGTTGCTTCTGTCCCTGAGGCTCAGGCGGATCGTTTAAGAGATCGTCTTTTGTTGGATCGTTTGCGTCGTGGGACGACAGAAAAAAGTGAGCCATTCAAAAAGATTTATTTTAATTTTTTAAATTTTATCAAAAAAATAATTAGTAATATTCCTCGAAAAATTTTTGAGTTGGAAAAAAAATATGAACAAGAATCACAAAAGAAGGTAGTTATTACTGATGGTACAATTAAGGCACAAATAGATTCTTTGTTTAATGAAGCAGAATTAAAGTTAAATGAAGAAGATTATTCTGAAGCGGAAAAGAAATTAATTGAAATTGTAAGCTTGGATCCGAAAAATCTAAAATCTTATCGGTTGCTAATTGAAGTTTATTTGTCAACAAAAGAGTTTAAACAAGCCAAGGAAACGGCCGATTTTGTGGTTAAAATGTTAGAGAAAAAATATCTCAAAAAAGAAAAAAATGAACATGGCGAGGAGGTTATTTGTTATGAAAATCCTACGGAAATGGCTTTGGCTTATGATGATTTAGCTGATATTCATCATTCTTTGGGGGAGGATGACTTGGCTGGTGTTTTTTGGAGTAAAGCGTTACAATCTGAACCGAATAGTCCCAAGTATCTTGATAAATTTATAGAATCGTGTATAATTTTGAAACAAAAGTCCAAAGCTTTTGATGCGATTAAAAAGTTGGAGGAAGTTAATCCGGAAAATCAAAAGATTAAGGATTTTTACGAACGAATTAAATATCTTTAGTTTTTGTTGCAAAATGCCGTTGTAGCTCAGTTGGTAGAGCGCATCCATGGTAATAAACCGTTCTAATCAAATTAAGCATTATTGGCTTAATTAAAATAAAAACAGGAAAATCGCGGACGGTTCCTTACCTAAACAGGTCATCCACTACCAAAGAGAAAGTCAAAAAATTTTCGTTCAAATACAATTTAAGTTATGCCGTTGTAGCTCAGTTGGTAGAGCGCATCCATGGTCGTTTATTACGCAAACAGCCCTTTACTCTGGAAACGGAGTATTGTAACCCGAATTACGGTTAATAACCTGATACAAGGTCAAGACCGTGGCGTCAACCAAGTAATTGGTACGCCCGAACGACTGACAAGGGGAGCTAAACCCGAAAGGGCACGCTCAATATACAGTGCTAACCCCCTAATAGGTATCTTAATAAATAGGGGTATAAGAGAAGGATGAGGTCACCGGTTCAATCCCGGTCAACGGCTCCAGACAAAGTAACTGCAATTAAATGTGCAGTTATTTTGTTATATGGAAATTGAAGCATTGTCACAAAAATTTTGTGACCACTCATCTTTTATCAGAGGGTATTCGCCTGACACTATCAGACGATACCGCACGGCGATCAGCTTCTTTTGTAAAATCGCCAAAGTCACGCAGATTGAAGAGGTCACGAAGGACAATGTTCGTGACCTTTTTTATTATGGACGCACCGAGCGCCATTGGTCGGCCAATTCTTTTATCACTCATCACAAATCATTGGTAGTTTTCTTTCGGTGGTGTGTGCAGGAAAAGTATATGGCAGAAAATCCTGCCCAAGATTTGGAAATGCCAAAGGTTGAAAAGAAATTACCGCCAAAACTTACACGGCAGGAAGCAATGAGGTTATTGGAGATTGTGTATAACTATCCTTACAAATACAAATTTTTGAGATACCGCAACCACGCTATATTTTCCACTTTCTTGTTTGCCGGTCTTCGTAAAAAAGAATTGTTGCATTTAACACTGACTGATGTTGATTTGGAGAATATGTCAATTTTTATCCGTCACGGCAAGGGAGCAAAGGACAGAATAGTCCCGATATGCCAGAAGCTCGCAGAAACGCTTAAACGCTACTTGGAAGAGCGTCGGCGACTCAATAAAACCTGTCCAGAGTTTTTCTGCTCCTTAAACCATAATATGGGCTTTACAGATGACGGCCTACGGCATTTGGTAGCCGCTCTTATTCGCTCATCTAAAATGAAATTTTCTATACATAAACTACGCCACACTTTTGCCACTCTTATGTTAGAGGGTGGGTGTGATATTTACTCCCTTTCCAGAATGATGGGGCATACAGATATTAAGACCACCACTATTTATTTAGCCGCTACGGCCGAGCATTTACGAAGCCAGATTACCAAACACCCATTAAATAACTTGTGATATGTCTAAAAATAGGAATTATCCAATAAAAATTAGTTGGGATGAGCCCAGAGAATTTTACTTACAAAATCCAAATGTTGGCTTAAAAGAATTAGCCAAGAAATTTGGTTTGAATTATGGCAGTTTGAGAGTAAAAGCGTCCGAGGAAAACTGGGGTGATTTGAAGGTGCAGTATTTGCAATCAATTAACATACGGTTAACAAAAATTAGGGAAGTTCAAGCCGACAAGCAAGCTGAAATCATTGCCGCTAAGACACAAGAACGGTCGCAGTCATTTATGTTTATTCGGCAAACAGTTATTCAGCAATTGAATACCAAGTTAAATCAGTTGAAGGTGGAAAAAGACAAAGATGGCAATGTTATTTACGAGGAAACATTGGATACCAAAGAGTTGGAGCAAATCGCCCGAGCAATGAAGGTGGCGAGCGAGGGTGAGCGTTTAGAGGACGGCCAACCAATAACTATTGAAAAACAAGAGGTGACAACAAGAAAGGTCGATACAGTTTTTCACGCTCTTGGTCAGATAGAGGGAATTATTCAACATCGTGAATTAGAAAAAGTTAAAAAACAATTAAACAATACAAGCGTATGAAAAATTCAAAATTACCGTTATTGGCTGATGACGATAAGCAGTCAGAGCCAAAAGAAATTAAACCAAACAGATTTAGGACATTGTCAGGTTATAGCAAATGGGAAGTCGTGTCCGCTCTAATTAAGTGTATTCGCCGTGGTTATGAGGAGCAGGCCTTGTTTTGGGCGTATGAGCTTGAAAATGATGAGTTCTATCTTTGGAAACGGCTTGCCATTATGTGTAGTGAGGATATAGGACTTGGCAACCCCAATGCAGTGGTGGAGATAGCTTCGCTTAAAAAAGCGTGTGAAATGGTAGCTCAAGACAGTGGGGCTAAAAGATTATTTATAGCCCAAGCAGTTATTTATCTCTGTCGGTCGCCAAAAAATAGAATGATGGACTATGTGGTTATGGAACACTTTGAAAAACGAGCCAAGGGTTGGAAATTAAACATACCAGATTTTGCTATTGATAAGCACACGGCCAAAGGCAAGGCATTAGGTAGAGATAATACCTTTTTCTTGAATGACAGTTCGCTGGAAAATAATGTTAATGATGTGTCGCCATTGGTTAGAGTCGGCTCGGATCAAGAGCAAGCCATTGAGCTTAAATTATCCGCCCGGACAGATGATAAAATGTATCGGGATAGTGTTGCGGACGGGCAAAATTATGTAAGTTAATCAATACTTGATAAACCTATAAAGGTCTTCCAAACTATCAATAACTATGATAAAATATAACCATAAAAATTACTACATTTATCAAAAATTTATGGCTAATAAAATAACCTGTTTTATCAGGGGCTTTGAGGTTGTGGAAACCCCAGAGGAAAGAGTGCGACAGGAGTATGCCCGTCGTCTTGTTGAGGAATATGGCTATCCAAAGGATTGTGTTGATTTGGAAGTCCCGATACAAATAGGTCGTGATGATACGAAAAAAGCGGACATAGTTATTTATCCTTCTGTTAAGGACAAGGAGATGAGAGAAAACCACTACATCATTGTTGAGTGCAAAGAGCCAGATGTAAAATATCCCGACGGTGAGAAACAATTAAAAAGTTATGTTAATGCTACGACCACTTCTATTGGTGTTTGGACAAACGGTTTAGAATTCAAGTATTGGAAACGATTGAAAGACCCAGACCATTATGATGAGAAAGGTTATTTGCCGAAGTATGGTCAGGAGTATGGTGATAAAAAGATTTTGAAAAAAGATTTGCGACCTTCCAGTAATTTGCAGGCCAAGTTTGACCGTATTCATAATGACATTTATGCCAATTATAAAGCTGGTAATAAGGCCAAAGTTTTTTATCAGGTAATTTATTTATTGTTCGCTAAAATTCAGGATGAGAAAGATTACAATCCAGAATGTGAGTTTATTATTTATGACCGTGAGTGGGATGACATAGTTGATAAAGGTACCAGCAAAACATTTGAAAAAAGAATAATTGATTTGTTTGAAAGGGCAAAAAGCCGTGAAGAGTTTAAGGACATTTTTGACGGGTCAGAAAAAATTGAAATTCCAGTAAGACAAATGGCTAATGTTGTCAGCGAATTTGAAAACATTACAGTGTTGGACACGGATATTAAAGGTGAGGCCTTTCAGTCGTTCTTGGGGGCATATTTTAGAGGTGATGCTGGACAATTTTTTACACCAGACCCGATTAAAAAATTAGTCGTTGATATGCTAGCACCAGAACCAGATGAAGTTGTTTTAGACCCAGCTTGTGGTTCATCTGGATTTTTGGCTTTTACCGTAAATTATTTTCGTGATTTGGTTAAAAAACAAAAGGGTTGGTTGGATAAAGACGGTAACCCGATAAAAGACGCAGAACTTACGCCGGATCAGCGAGAAATTTTGCGTGGTAAAATTCGTGAGTATGCAACTACTCACATAAAAGGAATTGATTTTGATAATGACCTCACCAAAGTAGCCAAAATGTTTATGGTTATGATTGATGATGGTCATACTGGTATTTGGACATCAAACTCCCTGATTTCATTTTCTGAATTATCAAAAAATACCAGAGGAACAATCGGCCGTGAAAGTATAAACATTATAATGACTAACCCGCCGTTCGGTTCAAAGGGCAAGGTATCTGACCAAAACATTTTAGCGGATTACGATTTTGGTTATTCTTGGAAAAAAGACAAAGAAACTGGACAGTTTAAGAAAGATAAATTGTTAGCCGGTAAGAAGGGCGGTGGACAGGTTCCGGATATTTTATTTATTGAGAGATGTTTAGATTTGTTGAAAGAAGGTGGTCGTATGGGTATTGTTTTGCCAGACGGTGATTTAACAAATCAAAATACAGAATTTGTTCGTGCTTGGTTAAAAGATAGAGCTCAAATTGTCGCTGTAGTGAGTTTGCCACAGGAAACTTTTGTGCCATTCGGTGCCGGTGTTAAATCAAGCGTGTTATTTATAAAAAAACCAGATGGGGAACTGCCGAAACGCTATCCAATTTTCTTTGCTAATTTGGAAAAAATCGGTTACGACATTAGAGGGCGAAAAACATATAGAAGGAATGATAAGGGCGAAGTAGTTGATTGGGAAGAACGGCCGATTACCTATTTAACTGACCGAAAAGGAAATAGCACAAAGCAAGACCCACTACTAATAGAAATGCAGGGGGCTTTGGATACAGATGTGCCAGAAGTTTTAGCTGATTGGAATAAGTTTAAGAAAGAAAACAAGAGCTATTTATGGTAGTTGCTGATAAAAATAAAAATACATTTTGGTTGTGGAGTGACAAAGTTGACTTCCAAAAAAGAGGTGATGTTTTATTTTGGTCTCCCAAATATCTTGGCATAATGAATTTTATTGAGAGAATAGAAAATAAACCATTGTTAGAGTTTTCTGATGATTTTGTAAACGGATCAACGCCAGACAATTTAAGTGGTAAGTTTTCTGATGATAGTGGTGTGATTTTTTTTAGGAACGGTAATGTTAAGGAAATTTTTATTGACTATGAAGATGCTAAGTATGTCACACAGACAAACAACAAGAAAATTCAGCGCTCTCAATTAAAAAAGTTTGATGTCCTTGTTAGTATAGCAGGCACCATTGGTAATGCATCTATTTATTTAGATGATCAAGTCGCAAATATAAATCAAAACATTTGTCGGGTAAGACCAAAGGGAATAAATCCATTTTATTTGACAGTTTTTCTTAATACAAAATATGGCCGTGAGCAGTTGTTAAGGAATGCTAGTGTACAAACTATAATGTATGTAAATAATGATGTGATTAGACAAACTATTATTCCTATTGTTAAGGATGACGAACAAAGAATGGTTGAAAAGATAGTAGTTGATAGTAAGCCTTTTTTACTTGGTGCACAAAATGATTATGAAAAGGCCACATTTATTGTGAGTAAGTACCTCGGTGATTTTTGCAAAACAAAAAATAATAACACTACTTTTATAAAATGGAGTGACGAGATAGATTTAATAAACAGAATGGACCCAGATTTTTATTCGGATGAAGAATTGGGCAGTGACTTTGTATCTTTAGGCGATTATGTTAACATTGCCATTGGCAAAACGCCAGCTTTTGATGATTATGTGGAAAATGGAAAAAGAATTTTGAAATTTAGAGCAGTTACTGGGAATGGTTTAGATTGGACAAACGAAGAGCGAGGTTTTGTTAAGCCGTCTGTTGCATCAAAAAATGGTGATAGTTGTATAAAGCAAGACGATATTTTATTTGGGTGTGCCGCCCATCAAGCGCATTATATTGGTAGTAAAATTGATATAGTTGATTTTATTCCAAGTGAATTTAGCGAAGGGGTTTTAACTGTGGCAGAAGTAATGCGGATTAGAAGCAAGGGGGAAGTAAATCCTTATGTGCTATTGTTGTTTTTAAGGTCAGAAATGGGCTACCAGCTCATTCAAAAGCAGGTAAAGGGTCAAACATCTCACCTCTATCCAAAAGATGTAGCCCAGATTAAAATTCCAAAGCAATTATTGGCACTGTCTAACAGTAAGGAGGGTAAAGAAATTGAGGAAAAATTAAAATCATCAATAAAGAAAAATCGGTTAAGCGTTGAAAAACTTGAAGAAGCAAAAAAGTTTGTGGAAAATTTAATAGAAAATAAATAGGTGTTCACATTTGTGGGCACCCACTTGTCCAACCGCTCTGATGTTGCTGTACGTAGTTGACAACTTGCTGCCTATGCAGCAGCAAGGAGTTGGTCGCCTTGTGCAATAAAAAAAGTTTGTATGAATAAATACAAACCCGGACAAGAAGCCCCTCGCTCTGGCCAATATGCAATTATTGGTAAGCAAGGTGGTAATACCGGCAAAGAGAGAACAGTGGTTAGAGGAGAACCTCTACCACCAACTCCAAAAGCAGGTATGACTTATAAATTAGTGGATCCGACTAAGAAAGGTCATCGCTAATAAGTAAGTAGTCGTGGGTGCCCACTAATGTTAACATTTATATTATAGCATAAAATTTAATAATTGGGGATATGCCAATTTTTGAAATAAAAAATAAACGAGCCGTGCAGGTTGGCTCAAATATAAATCACTTCAATAATGAAGCAGAGTTGCGTGATTTTTTTGCCGACAACTTGGAGTCGTTATTAGGAATGAAATTTTTAGCCAAGGAATATCCAACTACCGATGGACGAATTGACACATTAGCACTTGATGAAGCCAACGCACCGGTAATTATTGAATACAAATGGGGTCAGGATAACGCTATTGTTGTGCAGGGTTTATTTTATTATGATTGGCTTACAAAAAATAAAAAACATTTTGACCTTTTGGTGACTGATAAACTTGGTAAAGATGTTAAAGTGAAATGGGATAACCCCCGTGTGGTTTTGGTCTCACAAGGGTTTGATAATCGGACGATAGCCGCCGTTCAACAAATTGAAAATGTTGAATTGATAAAATATATACCTTACAAAAATGATTTGCTATATTTAGAAAATGTTTATAGCCCCAAGACAGTAAAAACTTTTAGAGAGCGAGCGGTGACGACTGATGAAAGCGATGGTGTGACCTATGATTTGAATTACCATTTGAACAAGGCAACAGATGAAGTTAAAGAGATTTTTTACAAGCTACAAGAAAAGGTGAAATCATTGCCGAGTGTAGAGGAAGTAATTGACCAGAAAGTTGGAATTACATATCGCACTACAAAGAGTTTCACTAGATTTGAATTTGGTAAAACTTACATTGATATTTTATTGCGTGAACCAAAATACAACGACCCAAATGGTTTGGTCAGTGATATTTCAGCAAACAAATGGGGCTATCAAGGCCGTGCTAAAATTAAATCAATTAGTGGTGTTGATGGCGTATTTGATTTGATTAAACAATCATACGAGTCCACACTGTAATTTTTCATATTATTCAAAAAGTGGTATAATGTAGACATCTACAAAAAACATCCACTATGTCTCAAAAAGTAAATTTTATTTACCGATTAGAGGGTAAAGATATTAGTGAGGGTTTTGATGTCTTTGAGTTGGCTCCAATACTATTATCTGTTGGTGAGTTGATTAAGGAGTCAAACAAAATTCTCAATCCTGGGGGTAAGGATTTGGCAGTTAATGTAAAACCTTTTCAAAAAGGTTCTTTTATCGTTGATATTGTTTTGTTTGCCCAAAATAATTTTCAGCAAATTATAAATTTTGCTAACGGAGATAGTATTAAACAAATTAAGGAAGTTTTAGAATGGGTTGGTATTATTGGTGGTTCAACTTATACTGGTGGAAAAACTCTAATTTGGTTAATAAAGCAATTGAAAGGTAAGCCAAAAACAGTTGAACAAATTAAACCGAATGAAGTTAGATATACTAGCGAGGAAGGAAACACTTATACTGTTGACTCAAAAGTTCATCAATTATTCTCAAATTGTAAAATACAAAATTTTGTTTATAACGCTTATGGTAAGCCGTTAGAAAGTGAGAGCGTTGATAATGTTGAGTGTTATATTCAAGACGAACAAGAAAAAACAAAAGAGGTATTTGAAAAAGAAACAGCCAAGAGCTTAAAAAATTATTCAGAAGCACAATTGCCTTCGTTAGTAGCAGAGGAGGAAATTATCAATAGCACTGATGTTTTTGTAAGTCCTAAGCGCGGTAGTTTTGACGCGGATCCAAGACAGTGGTCATTTAGATTGGGTGGTCAGGGTGAACAGATATTGAAAGCAACAATAAAAGATGAAAAATTTTTAGAGCAATATAGAAATAATCAAATTAGGTTGCATTACACTGATGTATTGAAGGTCAGATTAGTCCAAAAATTAAAAAAGATTGATGGTATTATCAATATGGACGCTACTGTAAATGAGGTGGAAAAAGTTTTGGAGTATCACCCAGCTTCACATCCTGTTCAAACTCAAATTTGTCCACCAAAAGATGATGAGGCAGTAGACGAATAAAATAAACCACAAAGAAAACCCTGCTTCGGCAGGTTTTTTGTTATTGTCAAATGGGTAGGTTTCTGCTACAATATCTATGCTTACCCACAATTTATAGATAAATTTTTACACGGGTTTTAGGGGTCTACCCCTCTTTGTCTGTTTGCGGACAAAGATGGGGCAACAGACCTCCACAAACAGACACACCCGTGTTTGCAACAGTGGGTAAGCAGGTTCTGCTGCCCCTTTTTTGTTATCTAAAATTTTTTAATTAACATAAATTTATGGACACTCCAAAAACAGAAAGCCAAAACCATACAAAGAAAAAAATGAGTTTTGGCAAAAAGATTTTAATCATTGTTGGCATTGCATTTGCTTTGCCGATAATGGGTGCGATATTTGGTGGTATGGCCTCTAACTGGGAGTCATCTACACCGCAAGGTCCCACGGATCAGCAGGCAGAAATAACTGCCAGAACTTATGTTAAACTTTCTTTGAAATATCCAGACGAAGCAGAGTTCCCCGGAATTATGGACGAGGGAGCAATTGTTGTTAAAACAAATAATCAGTATAAGATTGAAAGTTGGGTAAAAGCCGCTAATGCATTTGGTATTAAAGAAAAGAAGTACTACACGATAGTTTTACGCTACAAAGGCGGTGAATGGGCTGACCCACTCAACTGGGAAGCAGTATCGTTTGATATGAAATAAACTAAATAAGCGGTGAGACAAACCCAATTTCAAGGGTTTGTTTTTGTATGGAACAGGTGATAAAATAATAAGGCATATGTCACGCAAAAACACTAAAATATACAGGTATGGGGTCTCAATAAGTGAGAAGCTTAAAACAATATCCGCTATGCTTACGGCTGGTGGGTATATTTCTAAAATACAAAAATTGGATTTAGATTTGGGCACCCTCTATGATTGTGCTGTTATACTAACTAAAAAATTAGGACTTCACGACGGGTGGGAACCTGCGATTTTTTGCTTGTTGTATTATCCCAATATAGACAGCGATAAGATTGGTGTGCCTTTTACCGAAGTATTCGGAATTAAAGATACAAAAAGTGATTATAGAAATACATATTATGCAATAATTTTTTCTCCTGAAACAACTGAAGTGGCATTGTATGGTAAATACTTAGGTATAAAGAAAAAAGGATACCGACCAGAGCAGTTGAAAAAGGGTGTTAAAAAGGACGCAGAGCTTATTCATAAATACGGCGATGAAAATAGCCCTAAAAAAATGATTGTTGTATATCCGAGATCAAGCTGGCGTAGTGTGCTTAAAAAATACCGTGAAGCACAAAAAATTTTTGTAGCT
>CAZSER010000009.1:0-1671 GCA_964605975.1 uncultured Gammaproteobacteria bacterium | reverse complement strand
AAACAGAGGAAGACACCCTATAATTTGGGCTCTAGCTTTGGGACTTAAAAAAAGACAAGGTGTGAAAAAGGGTAAATATACTTGGGAAAAAGTTTTGTTTGCTTCACTGAAAAAACTAAACAAAAATGACAGGGATGTTCTCAACACATATTTGAGTCAAAATGGCAGTAGGTTGAAAACCGTCAAGCTGGAAAATTATGTTAGATGTGGAAAGAAAAAGATGGCTAAATTCGGCCTGAAATTAAAAGAATGACTTAAAAAATGAATGTGCAATAAACAAATAAAATTAGACCATAGGGGTATAATAAAGTTATCAATGCACTGATAACTTTATTTAATTAACCAAATGAAAAACCCTATGGTTCCAAGTTTAGACGAGCTATTCTCTCAATTTAAGCAAGAGAAAAGCTACAACGACAAACTCTCGGAAGAAACTATCCGAGGTTATGAAGCAAGCTTCCAATTATTTAGAAGCTTGATGCCAACCGTGACATTAGACACGATTACCAAAAGTTCGGTATTATCTTTTTTTGAAAAATTAGATAAGCGTGAACGAGTTGTGGGTAAAGGCACGATTAAAACAGGCGTTACACGAAGCACTATTGCCACTTATCGTAGTAAGCTGAATTCATTTTTTAGGTGGTTGAAAGAAAATAAGTATCTGGAAGAATTACCGTTTAAGGGGATGAAATACCCAAAAGTTGAATATGCGGATAAAGCATTTTTAGATGGTAGCAATGTTTGTAGAATCTTTAGCGCTGTTCAGCATAAAATAGATTGGGCAAATAACTTTGTTAAAAAAAGAAATTTGGCCATTTTCTACATATTGTTATGTTGTGGTCTAAGAAAGTCGGAGTTATTAGGTCTTAAAATGACTGACATTGATTTTGACAGGAAACAAATAAGGATTGATGGAGAGACCTCAAAATCAAAGCGTGACCGTATAATGCCCATAAATTCAAGCGCATATCTAGCTTTGAAGGATTATATTGAGGAAAGAGAGAAAAAATCACCGCTAACTTTGTATGTATTTATTTCTGACGGTGGTGACGGACGATTAACAGAGTCGGGTTTTAAGCATATATTGGAAAAGGTAAGTAAACAAAGCGGTGTGAAATTCCACGCACACCAATTCAGACATACTTTTGCAGTAAATCTGATAAACAAGGATGTTGATATAGCAAAATTAAAAATGTTGCTTGGCCACAAAGATATTAGGATGACTGCTGCTTATGTTCGTTGTTTGCCGTCAGATATGTTACGAGCTGATGTTGAACTAATAGGTCTTGATAGTTTATATTGATAATTTTTTAGGGCTTGTTCGGATCAAGTTCTGGACAAGCCCTTATGCACATTGACAACGAAATTTGGCTAATTTGGCTCTTGATTTATTTCA
The DNA here is from genome assembly GCA_964605975.1 of uncultured Gammaproteobacteria bacterium. GTDB lineage: Bacteria > Patescibacteriota > Patescibacteriia > UBA11705 > JABHMO01 > JBAYHA01. The sequence continues at coordinate 275 of CAZSER010000009.1, read as the reverse complement.
AGGCCTATGGTATAATCTTTATCGTTAAGTTTATTCATAATTTACTAGCCAAAGTTGCAGAAACTTTGTCTAAAAGCCGATGTAAAAACCACGCTCTTGCCAGTGCTAAACAGCTCATCCAGCATAATCATAAATTGTATGATTTTCTACGATTATTTCTCTCAACTTACAACAAAAAGAGAGTAATCGGGAATGGGGGCTTTAATGGTAAGGATGAGGTCACCGGTTCAATCCCGGTCAACGGCTCCAGACAAACAATCAAAAGATTTTATGGT
>CAZSER010000008.1:0-22860 GCA_964605975.1 uncultured Gammaproteobacteria bacterium | reverse complement strand
GCTTTGATTTCCACCGTTAGTTCTTGAACACTGTTCGCTATTTCTTCATCTTCTAACTCTAACATCTTTATTATATCTGCTCGTTTTTTTCTTCTTTTAACTAAATCTTCTCTTTTTTCTGAATAAAAACAGCCCACACCATAAAGTATCCGCAGTTCTTCTACTGTTAATTCTATATGCGGATTTCCTTCCATTTTTTGGGCAATGGCAGTCAACTTGGTTTCGTCTTCTGCCATTTTCGCTATGGGGTCTGGACATTCGGATAACTCTTTTAGATCTAGAAAATCGTCATATTCATTTTCTTCTCTTTTTTCCGTTCTCTGGCCTTTGGTTTTGATGAAAATTTCTAACTGCTCGGTATATTTATCCAGTTCGGCAGAAAGTTTAGAGGTGTCATGGTCATTGGCACAGGCAATTACAAAAGCCTTTTTCAGTTGTTCTATCTTGGCAATTAAAGCATCAAAAATTTCTCTCTGCGTTGGATTCAGTTCGAATTTGAGATCTTTTTTGCTTGAAGATGGGAAGTTTTCCATAGTTTTTTATTCAAATAAATTTAAAAAATCACTGGTATAAACAATAATTTCACTTTTATCACTGCCATCAAAATCAACCGTTGAAACCCTAACACCACTTTTATTTTCTTTTTCGAACCCCAAAAACTCCTTTTTTATTTTATGAGTACGAGAATCAATTGTTTTTACTATCGGATCATTCCCAACCGTAGCTCCAACAATAATTTCCACTCCTTTATCATTATCAACATTAGCACAAGCGACATTGACTCCACTGCGCCATTTTTTATCAAAAGGGAAAAAGCCAGTATCAAAAATCTTTCCATTGCCACGAAAAATTCTCACATGCGGACCACCACCAAATCCAGCTCCGGTAACAATTTCCATTACACCATCATTATTCAAATCACAAACGGCTAAGGAAAGGCCACCTTTAAAAGTTGTCGCATATGCCCAAAAATGTCTTTTTTCTTTCCCGGTTAAACTATCAAAAACTTTGACTTCCGGACTTTCTTTTTCTTTGCCAACAATTAAATCATCTCGACCATCGCCATCAACATCACCAACAGCCAAACTGATCCCTCCTTTATAATTACTCCCAAAAGGATTTATTTTTGATAATAAAACACCATTACTGTCATAAACTCTGACTTCGCTTTCATTCGCCAAAAAAAACTTTCTATCTCGCCCACCCCCCTTTTCCATTAACTGCACTCCGCCTCGGAACATTTTATTATAAGAAAAAAATCCACCTCGAGACAAATTTCCCTCTCCATTAAAAATTCTAACAAAAGAGCCGTTGGCATAAAAAGAATTTTTAATTTCCCCTAAACGACTCAACAGAATAATCCCATCATAAGGGTCCAAATAAAGTTCCGAAACAAACAGACCATTGTTCACCGAACGATCCTGCGAACCACTGATTTTTTCATATTCCGCTCCCAAAAAAACCTTTCTTTTTTGATTCGTTGAGTTTAATAGAACCACACCATTTTCAAAATCTCGGCGCCAAACCCCTTCCGCTAAAATTCTATTGTTTTTCAGAATGTTTCTAGCAGAGCCAAGAGGCTTTCCTAAAAAAACTTCGTACTCATCATACCACCAAATTTCATTATGACTAGCATCTCCATTATCAAAACTAAAAAAACCATCAAAAAGCAGTGCCGAAGCCAAACCATAACGCATCCGACGATAATCATCTTGACGCCCACTATTATTAACATTGGAATTTAATATCCCCAAAGTTGGACTTTTTCCATTTTGTAAAATAAAAGAATAATTTTTCATGGTAGAAACCCAACCTCTTTGAGGAAAATGTTCAAAGAAAACCCCATTTAAATATTTATTAAATTTCTCTCCACCATTACCAACTAAAATTTTATTTTTACCTAATGATTTTTGTAAAGTTTGCAAAAGATTAGTCATCCCTTCTTCCCACTGTTCATTTAAAATTTTTAAATCATCACTTCTCCCATCATTATTGGCATCAATATTAAAAGAAGACATAAAACTCAAATCACTCCAAATATTATCCAAAAAAACACCATCCCAGTAAGGTTGAGCTAGTATTTCTTTGTTTATAAATTCCGTAAACATTTCCGCAAAAGTTTGTCCATTTACTTTTCCACCCAGAGAAGTGATATTAAATAAAGGATTTCCCGGCCACCAGGCCACCTTCTCACCTTTTCTGTTTTTCAACCACCAAATATCAGGAATTTTACTTATTAATTTTTGACGTAAAGTTCCATCTAACTTAAAAGAATCACCTCTAATTTCTTGAGGCGCCAAATAAGCTAAAATTTTTATTTCCGGATTTAATTTTTTCAATAAAACTAAAGATTGCGGAGAATAAGTCTGAACCTCCATATCAACAAGCAAAATATCCCACTTAGCTAACTCTTTGGCTTCGGCCTCAGTAATATCCCAACGAAAAAAAAGATTAGCAAGACGAGGAAATTTATCAATTCGAAAATAACTACCAAAAACAACACCCGGTATAACTAAACAAGCAATCATGATCAAAATAAAAAAAAATTTTCTCTTACTCATTTTAACCAAAGCTTAATTCTGTATCCTTTCCTAAGACTTCTCGATAAATTTCAATTAATTTTTGATAATATTTTTCTTCGTTGAATTCCTGAATAACCTTTTCTTGAGCTAATTCCCCCATCCTTCTTAACTTTGCCAAATCATGAAAATTTGTCAATATCTTGTCAATTAAATCGTCCAAATCTCCCGCCCGAAAAAACAATCCCGTGCTATTATTCTCAATTAACTCTTCCATCCCTCCAATTTTCGAGGCTAGAACCGTTTTTTGTAAAACCTGTGCCTCCAAAATTGCCATTGGCATATTCTCATACCACAAAGAAGGAACTACCAACAAACGACATCTTTGTAAATAATCTTGCAATTCTGTTGCTGATAAATTTCCTAAATAACGCAAATTTTTAAACTTTTTCTGAGCTTGTTGAACCAAAGAACGCAACTCTCCATCCCCAGCAAAAACGAAATTTATTTCCGGCAAAGACTTAACGGCTCGTAAAAGAAAATTAATACCTTTTTCAGTCGTCAATCTACCGGCAAATAAAACAAAATCTTCCAAGATGTTCTCTTTTTTGCTCTCTGCTGTTGAAACAAAATTTGGCAAAACAGCAATCGGTTGTTTCACTTGCCAATCAACCATTTTTTGTTTTAGAAATTGACTAGGCGAAATAAATAAATCAATATTTTCTCGATAATTTTTAAAAATTTGATAAAAATTCATTTCCAAAGCGCCAACAAAACTTTTCAAATAAGAATCTTTTAAACATTTATTTTTTACTGATTGCCAATAGTTATGAATAAAACAACGCTCACAAACCTCACCCTTGATATACATTTTTGCATTAGGACAAACTAAACCATAATCATGTAAAGTTTGCACTACTCGAACATTATGCTCTTTTAATGTTGGCAAAATAGAAACGGAAATTTGTCGAGTAAAATTATGTAAGTGAGCAATTTGCGGTCGAAAATCTTCCAATAACTCCTTTAAAGAATTTCTAGATTGTTCATTCCAAAAAATGTTTTTTGTTTTTTGCAAAAAATTACTGTTGCAATCATAATCACTATTATCAACAAAAAAATCAGAATCCGGATCAATAATATTTTGCGGATGTTTCATCGAAAAAAACCTTACCTCGTGACCATGTTCACGCAAAATTCTGGCCGTTTCAAAATAAACTTTTTCGGCACCACCTCTTAAATAATGAAATTTATTGATTAATAATATTTTCATAAACTTCTTGATATTTTTTGACAACTTCTTTAATATTGAAATTTTTACGCACAGATTCTCTCAACGCAACTGCCATTTCTTGTGCCTGTTCTTTGTTCTCCCATGCCCAATTCAAATGAGCCGTTAACTTTTCAATGTTTTTTGGGGGGAAAAGTAATCCCGTTTTTTGATGCTCAATAATTTCAGGAATCCCACCGACCGCACTAGCCACAACAAACTTCCCAGACAAACCCGCTTCCAAAAGGACCAAACTCAACCCTTCACTCAAAGAAGGTAAAACAAAAACATCCATTTCCGACAAAAAATCTTGCACATTTTCTTTTTGACCAACAAATTCTACTTTACTAGAAATTCCCAAATCCTCAGCCAAAACTTGCAACTCCTGTTTCAAGAGACCATCTCCAACCAAAATCAATCTCCAATCCGAATGATGCAAAAAACGACAAGCGCGCAAAAGATACTTATATCCTTTTTCTTTTGCCAACCTTCCAACTGAACCAATAACAAAATTTTGATGATTACGAAAAATTTTCTTGGTAGAATAAAACTTTTCTATATCTACCCCATTGCGAACTAAGGCTATTTTCTTTAATTTTATTTTTTCTTTTTTCAATAAAAATTCTTTAATTGCTTCAGAAATAGCAATAACTTTAGTTCGCTTTTTTCGAATAAATCTCCCTAATAAATCTCGCCAAAACCCTTCCGACAAACTATCATGTTTGGTGGAAACTGTTTTTTTTATCCCAGCCAAAAAAGAAGCCCAAGCTCCCCAAAAATCACCCTCAAAAAGATGCGTATGAACAATATCTGGACGAGAAACTTTCAAATAATCAGCAACTCTTCGTGCCAGACGCCAATCGAACTTGCCAGTTCTTTCTATTACTTTTATTTTTATCCCCTGCTCTTCAAAAAAATCAATTAAATCTCCATCGTCGCGCAAGACAATTACTTCATTTTCAATTTTTTCTTTGTCCGCAAAACGACACAAATCAAATAACAGTTTTTCGGCTCCACCATAGTTTAATTTACCGATAATGTGTGTTATTTTTAACATAAAAACTACTTTTTATTTTCTTTTAAAAAAAACATTTTCTCTGACATTACTAAACCAATACCAATTGGCAACCACAATAAACTGGTATAATAAGAAGTTGAAAAAAGCTGAAAAACAACAACCCCCAAAAATAAACTAACAACCACCAAAGACAAAGATTGTTCCTTTTCGCTGGTGCTTTTTTTCCAAGATTGCCAATAAAACTTAAAAGAAAAAAACAACAAACCCAAAAAAGATATTAACCCCAAAATACCCATTTCGGTCATAACTTTTTGAATAAATCCATGCGAATCCAAAGGATCTCCAAACTCCACTTGATAAATAAAAGTTGCGCCGACTAATCGCTGAAAAGAGTTCAGCCCATTCCCCCAAATTGGTTGTTGCCAAAAATTATGCCAAGAAATTCCACTTAACAACAATCTGTTCGCATTACTAGAAGAAACAAAACTTAAATCGAACAAAAAAGAAAAATAAAAAACAGACAAAACAACCACTATTAACAAAAATATTTTCAGGAAAAATTTAAGACGATCCTTGTTTATTTGCCGGAAAAAAAATAAAACTGCTAACTGCGTTAAAAAAGCTAAATACCCCGCACGAGAAAATGTCAAAAACAAAATAATACTAAAAAAAATAAAAAACAAAAACAAGTAAGTTCTGGTTTTTATTTTTTCGGACAAAGCAAACAACAATAAAACTACGGGAATACCAACAATCATCGCCTCAGCAATCGCATTTTGGTTACCACTAATAGGATTAAAACCGGCAAAAGAAAAAGGTTTTGCCCGAACTCTTTCCAACCCAGAATCATTACCAAAAACAATGGAAAAAAAGCCAGAAAATCCGACCAAAAAAACTGCCAACACCATCACCCACAAAACTCTTTTTAACTGTGCTTTGTTTTTAATTATATTAAAAGGCAACCAAACAAAAGCTGGAATAAAAAAAGCTATCGGCCTTAATAAATATTTAAACAATTCTAAATTATAACCATTTAAAATAAAAGTTAAAAAACCAGAAAACAACCATAAAAGATAAAATCCCATTAATGGTAAATCTTTTTTAAGAAAATTTTTAAATTTTATTTGTTTATCTAGTAATGATTTTAATCTTTTAGAAAACCAAGAGATAAATAAAACTGTAGCCAAACCATCAACAATCGGAAAGTCTAACGAGCCAAAACTAACTTTCCAGTTTAGAAAAGGAAAGAAAAAAACAACGAACAAAAAACCAAAATAAGGAAAATGATAAAAAACAAAAAAACAAAAAGCCAATAACGAAAAAACAACAATAGGAAGCCAATCCACAAACCAAACTAACAAAAAATCAATAACGGCTAAATAAAATAAAAACCGCCAAAACGAAATTAAAAAGTTTTGCCATTTTTTGGTTTGAAAAAAATTTAAAAACTTCTCCAACATATTAAATTTTTATTTTGTTCCGAAAAATCCAGTTGGCAACTTTTATTGGATTCCTCTTAATTGCCGTTCTTGCCGTACAAATCATCCAATAATTATTTTCAAAACCCAAAACAGCCTCCCGAGCCTCAAAGGAGTTTTGGCTCAACCACAACTCTTCAAATTTATCAAAATCATTTATGTTTCCCATAATAACATTATCAACAACGGAAGGATAAACATCTCCACGCGGATCTAAATAAAAAAAATCTTCTCCCGCAAATGACTCTAATGGTCTTTTTTCTCCTGCACAAATATTTTTTAGACCATTGACAAAATAAGCTCTTACCCAATTTTTGGGATTAAAAGATTTTAATAAATCATTGACAATATAAGAAAACTGTTTTTCTACATCAACGGCTTCGAAATTTAAATTATTATCTTTACCAAAATAAATATCGGAAGAATGCGCCACTGCCATTGTAAATTCGCAACCTAACTTTTCACTCCATTCATAAGCCTTTTGTAATTCACGATAATTCAAATCATTCAAAGTAAAAGCCATTTTGACATGCTTAATTTGTAGCTCATTCCGACAAAAACGAACTGTCTCGACAACTTTATCCCAAGCATTAGGAACCCTTCTAACCTTCTCGTGGGTCTCTCCAATTCCATCAATAGAAATAGAAATCCTTATTTGAGGAAAAATATTTTTTACCTTTGGTAAAATTTCTCTAATTCTCTCCACCAAAAAACCATTAGTGGAAATATTAATGTTCGCCTTCGGACAAGCCAATGAGACATTTTTAATAATTTCTGGCAAATCTTCTCGCAAAAAAGGTTCCCCTCCCGAAATGTTTAGATCTTTAATTGATTTCGGCAGTTTCAAATAACTCTCTGGTGTTATTTCTGGAAACTCTTTTATCTGCCAAATATTACACATAACACAACGAGAATTACAACGATAAGTTACGGCCACAACGGCATCAACTGGCATTTTTATTTTCCTCATAAAAAACATTTATAAATTAACGCTTTTATTCCTAAAAATTATATCATAATTTACTCTAAAATAATAGTTGATTGTGTATATTATTCTCTTTTATCTTTTTTAAATTATCCTTGTTCCTCTATTAAAAAACTAATAACCTAAAAACTGTTAATTTTTTAACAAAAAAAAGCGACAGAATTTTATTCTGTCGCTAAACTGAAAAACCAAATGAACTTACTGGGGACAAACCCCACTGAGGATAATCTCCGATTCTCCCCTGGCATCAACCGTCCCAACTATCACCTGCCAAATTGCTGGCTGATTTTTGGTAAGGTTAAAGCAATTAATGACACCATTTAACGGAAACCCGCTCCAAGTGCCATCATAACAACTCACATCAACCCATGCTGAACTGGGGTAATTGGGATGATCTCCTCTTTGACACAGTTGTTCTTGCGTCATCAAGAAACTACCACACGAACTAGCATCCAGCGTTGTCCAAAACTCTTTGGAACCAAACCAAACCATCGGGGCAGATCCTTGATTACAACACAATGAACACTGGATAATGTCTGACGAAGTAGTTTTTTCATCAATTTCCCCATCACAATCATTATCCTTGAGATCAAATATTTCTACCCCCGAAAGAAGGCAAAAATACTCACACCCATTGTCAACATCAACATCAAGATGATGATATCCGTTGACACAGCCCTGAATTATACATTGCCCATTAACACACGAAGAACTGGCCACTTGGGGCAATTTGGTACAGTCATTTCCACAACTGCCACAGTTTTTGACATCGGAATTCAAATTGAATCCTTCATCAACTTGGCCATTGCAGTTATTGTCAAGACTGTCACACTTCTCAACGCCACCATTACTAACTAGGCATTGATATTCACAACCCGTATCAATCTTTCCATCTTGATTGTAAAAAGATTCCCAGCAAGAACTTATGGCACACACACCGTTCAAACAAAGACTGTTTGCATTGGGGAAGTCACAAACATTACCGCAACCTCCACAATTTTGCTTGTCCGTCATGAAGTTGAAATCTTCATCGCTCAAGCCATCACAGTCATTGTCCAGACCATCACAGAGTTCTGCCGTTGGGAGTTTTTCATTAACACAATCAGACCACTTGTTCTGTTTGCACTCATGAGTTCCCTTCTGACAGGTTCCAACATCTGAACCACAAAACCCAACACTACCCTCAACACATAAAGCCCCCTCATCCGTCACGCCATTACAGTTATTATCACGATTGTCCCAAATTTCAAGTCCTCCGTTGGACATAACGCAATAATATTCACAACCATTTTGCCAATCACCATCAATATTATAGTAATTAAGCAAGCAGGTATCAGCGCGACAAACACCTAAATCACAATAACCAACAGCACCTGTAAAATGACACCGAACACCACAAGAACCACAGTTGTCAGCATCATTCAGGAAATCAAAACTTTCATCAATCTTTCCATTGCAGTTGTTATCAATGTCGTCACAGGCTTCAACACCTCCCAATGTGGGGAAACATTGATACTCGCAACCGGTAAAGATATCTTCGTCCAGATTTTTAAACCCAACGAAGCAATCCAGTTTACATACTCCCTGCTGGCAATAACTAAATCCAGAGTTAAACTTCGGACAAGCATTTCCACACTTGCCACAATGATTAACATCCGAGTTTAGATTAAAGCCCTCATCAACTTGACCATTGCAGTTATTGTCAAGCCCATCACAAATTTCAGCAACAGGACTAACCTGCCCTTGACAATCAGACCACTGGCCACCGACACAGTGCTTCAAGCCCCAACGACATTGACCTTCATTGCTTCCACAAATCTGATAATCTCCGTTGAGACATTCGCAGTACTCATCAAGAGTTCCATCACAATCATTGTCAAGACCATCACAATCTTCAATCCCACCATTGGTTATTGAACATATATACTCACAACCATTATAGTCAAGATTGTCCAAATTATAATAGTCTGGCTGACAATATTGCAAAAGACACTCACCATTTATACAAGCACCAACCCCATTGTCAAACCGACAGACATTGCCGCAAACTCCGCAATTGAAATGATCTGACAAGAGATCAAAATCCTCGTCTTCAACTCCATCACAGTTATTATCTATTCCATCACATTTTTCAATCCCCTCATTACTTAAATGGCAAGGATATTCGCACCCATTGGAATGATCATTATCCAAGTTTTTCCACCCAGACAAACAATACATCACCAAGCATGATCCGGAATAGCAAGTGCTAACAGAGTTAGACAAAGAACAACTGTTTCCGCATTGACCACAGTTGTTTTTGTCCGACAAAAGATTGAAATCCTCGTCAATCAATCCATCGCAGTCATTATCCAACCCGTCACAAACTTCTGCTTGCGGTTTGATATCATCACAGTCTGTCCAACGATCATTGATACATTCTCGGAATCCATACCGACAGATACCAACATCAATACCGCAAATATCCTTCATATCTTCGTAACAAAGAGTTCCCTCATCAATGTTGCCATCACAGTTATTGTCCTTGTTGTCACCAATCTCTATCCCACCATTACTAATCTCGCAAAAATATTCACAACCATCAGAAAAATCACCATTTAGGTTGTAATAATTTTCTTGACAAGTAAGAATGTGACATTTCCCGGCAACACAAGAACTTATGGCCACGCCATAGTTGGAACATTTTTTCCCACAACTTCCACAATGATCTAGATCTGACGAGAAGTCAAAATCTTCATCAATCAAGCCATCACAGTCGTTGTCAATGCCATCACACTGTTCTATTCCCCCATTTGTCAACAAACAAGAGTATGAACAGTTGCCACCATCATCAAGCCACCAACCATAATCACAGCTAGCAATTTGACATTTTCCAGCAACACATTTGGCGGTAGCATTAACAAAACTGCAAACAAGTCCACAATAACCACAATTATTGACATCAGAACTCAAATCGAATCCCTCGTCAATCAAGCCATCGCAGTTATCATCTAGGTAGTTACATTTCTCGGGCTGAGGAACAAGAGCATTTTGACAAATCGACCACTGGCCGTTTTGACAAACCCTTTTACCATAACGACAAATTCCTACATTAATACCACAATCTTCCTCTTTTCCCTCTTCGCATTGACAATAAATAAGTTCGTCAATCGAACCATCACAGTCGTTATCAATGCCATCACAAATCTCGTCGCCCGAGTAAATACAGGAGTATTCGCAACCATCATCACCGGACTTATTGAGATTAACAAATCCCTCATGACAATCACCCATCAAACAGTTCCCGCCAAGACAAACGGCATTAGTATTTGGAAAACTACAAATTTTTCCACACCCACCACAATGACTCAAAGAGTTGAAATCAAAATCTTCGTCAATCAATCCATCGCAGTCATTGTCAATGCCATCGCACTGCTCTTTTCCGTTGTTAGTCTTGACACAAACAGTTTCACAACCGGGGTCATCGGTAAAATCATAAAAATTTGGCAAACATGCAAAAACACATTCACCCTGCTGACAATGATTTACGGCATTAATCTCCCGACAGCTCTTTCCACAACTACCACAGTTAAGTGGATCATTGTCAAAAGAAAAATCTTCATCGATCAACCCATCACAGTCGTTGTCAATTCCATCACAAAGTTCTTTGCTAGGAATACAAACTGGCAGGACTTCAGAATTTTTTTCCTCAAACAGATCATCTTCCTCACTCCTTGATTGATCACTCTCTTTCAAATCATCCTGAATCTGAACATCCGTTTCCCAACGGGGATCTTTCCGTCCAAAGCTGTCAACACCATAAACACCGAGTTGACAACCTCCTCCAATACATTCCCAGCCACCACCATGTTTTTCTTGGCACTGAAAATCAGTGTTGCAGGTCGTCAAGCAATTCCCATCAAAACAACTTTGTCCTTCACGACAAAGCCCGTTGCAAAGATCAACAACCTCAGAAGATCCAAAATTGCAACCGAACATAGAAAAAACAACAAAGAAAAAAATTACTACCTTTTTCATTACAGCACCTCCATAAATTGTTAAGGAACGGCTCAACTTTTGAGCTTAAATCTTTATTTAACCTTGAAGTTAAATAAAATGAAAAAACCAAAAAGTAATCCTCATCTGAACTGCTTACATTAACAAATTTATTTTTATTTGTCAAGAGCAAAAAAATAAAAATCTTGTTTTAAAAATCAGCTAATTTAAAAGAAAAAGCGCTTATCGATAAGACGATAAGCGCTTCCCGTCTGCCTAAATTAAAAATTTAGGCAGGAAAATGATTGCCAACTCACCACGGCCTTCCCCAAATTACCCTGTTCGGCATCGGGGATCAACACGTGGGAAAATTCCGTTTCTAGGTATGCGGAGGTTCCACCTCCCCATTCATACCCCTTGTCAGTGAGATTAAACTTGAATGTTGGGAATTTAGTTCCCCACAAACAAAGTTCGCTCACCGAAATTGAAAGTTCCTCCCCACAAGCAACTATCTGTTGCTTGTCCACCCCGTACCAAATAATGGCCCAGGGCAGAGAACATCCCTCGACAGTAAAGATGACTTTCCCTGTCGAAGGAAGACAACCTTCTCCCCCACAAAACTCACCTTCCCCACAGTCAGAGCCGTCTTCACAGCTCTGAGAAAATGGAGTTTCTCCCTCTTCTGTTATTTCTTCTTCCATCTCGGAATCAGAAACAACATCCTCCGGTTCAGAGGCGAAATCCTCTTCTTCTGTTATTTCCTCTTCCATCTCGGAATCAGAAACAACATCCTCTGATTCAGAGGAGAGATCCTCTTCCTCTGTTATTTCCTCTTCCATCTCGGAATCGGAAACAACATCCTCCGGTTCAGAGGAAATATCCTCTTCTGCCGTTATTTCCTCTTCCATCTCGGAATCGGAATAGCATTGGCCATCACGGCACCCCCCAGAACAGACCACCACTATCAATCCCTCAACAGGGTGACATTTCCCCTGCTGACAGCTTGTTTGAAAACAAGCCTGATTTCCCTGACTACAAAAACAAGTCGGGAAACATTCACTATCAGAACTGCAGTCAGACGACTGCCAATATGTCACCTCTCCATAAGGAGAGACTCCATATTGGGAAGACTCTACATCTTCCCCATTTTCTGCCAAGATGTCCTCCTCAGAAGGATAGTCCACCCTTGGCACCTCTTGTTTCGTTCCACTACAAAAACCTGAAATGGAACAAAACTCAAACCCTAGATCCTCACACTCCACATGCGTGGAGCAAGAAATCTGAGATTCCAGTTTTTCCTGGTCCTCCCTTTCTGCGGAACTTTCCGCCGAAAAACAGGCCGAAAAAACAAAAGAAACCAAAACAAAAATAAACAATTTTCGCATTTCTCGCTCCTTTGCCCCAATTAAAGGGCTTTGTTGTCAAAAAACAAGAAAACTCATCTTAACTCCATTTATTTTAGCTAAAATTAGTTTTCTTGTTAAAGCACTAAACTAACAGTCAATTATAGCATATTAAACAGACATTGTCAATTAAAATATAAAACCCGTGGCTAATGTAGCACACGGGTTTATTTTTTATATCTCTTCCGGCTCGGGATCACTTGCCCTTGCCGGTAAAAATTTTTCTCACCTAGACAGCCCCTGTTAGGAAAACTGTCTAAGTGAGTTTTCGGTTGGCGCCCGCAGAAAACTACTCTGCGGAATCGCCAACCTCCCATCCAAAGTTTTGGACAAAGTCCCCGATCTTCATCGGAGAACCTTCTATCCAACAACCGGATGGTTTTTCCCCTTCGCCCACCCAGAGGATCTCACTGGATGGGCGCCCCTTGTGGGCTTCCAAGGTCAAATCGACCCAGAAGCCCAGGAACACCTGGGACATATCAATATACGCCTCAAAACAGGCGTTATCGATATCCCGGTCCGAGGCTCGATCCCAGGCCTCGGGATCCTCCAGTGTTGACTCCGACCAGCTAACCTGGCCGTAAGCCACCGCCAAAACCTCCTCCGAAGCATTGCTGTAGCAACACTTCAGTTTGGAAAGTTTTGGCTCCTTCACCGGAGGGTCGGTCGGCTCTATTGGATCCGTTGGGACCACCGGCTCCGCCTTTTTAGGCGGATCAACCACACAAAGCTTCTCCTTTTCAGAACAGGAGAAACTTAGACCCTCCGCAGAGGATGGATTATCCGCCGAGGTTCTCTTGCAAGAGTCCTCAGCGAACCGGTACTCCACGACACCCGTCACGGTGTCCTTTTTGACAGGAGCCGAATACTGCACTCGACAGTAGTCGGTGCAGACCCTGACCGCCAGCATCTCGCTGGCCTGGTCCCACGGCTGGCAGACCTGCCAGACGGGACATTCAAAGTCGTAACTGCATTTCTGCAGTCCGACTGGCAGTGTTGCCACTGCCCCATCAACCTTGACCGGAATCGGTCCGTTGATGGTTGTCTCCTGGTCTCCGCAACCAGAAAAAGAAAAAACTACCAAAAACAAAAAAACAACAACCGTAAAAATTTTCTTCATGACCCTCTCCTTTGCCCCGTTTCTAACGGGGCTTTATAAAAAATAAATTTAAAGAACAACTCACCTGAAAATTCAATCTCTAAATTAAATGTTCAGGTGAGCGGAACTTTGATTTGTGAATCAAAGTTCCGCAGGTGAAGGTTAGTTTTGGGCGTTATCGCCCAAAGCTAACCGTATTCTTACTATCGAAGGCGCCGAGGCTATCGGCGCCCCAAACCCCCAACCCAATGACCGCGGCCGTGCCGACTCCAATTAGGAGTCCGCAGACTACGGTGTTTTCCCCGCACCAGGACTTCTCCTCGCCGGGGATGGTTAAGAATACGGGGGCGTTCACTAGCTCTCCCCCACCGGTGTTGGCCCCCTCAACCCATGGGCCCTTAGGAAAAGCGACCCCTTCACCCCCAGCAGCAGTGTTAACGAACACTGGCTGGTAGATGTGAGTCTTCTTCATTGAGGCCTCATCATCGTCCTCCTCCCCCTCATCGACTTCTTCGTCGTCGTCGGCTTCCCCCTCTTCATCGACTTCGTCGTGGTTAGAATTCGAACGCTCCTGCCCGAAGGCAAGAGGGGAAGAAAAAGAAAAAAAGAAAAAGGAAAACAAAACAAAAAGCTTCTTCATGATCCTCTCCTTTGCCCCAGTTAAGGGGCGTTTTTTTAAGAACAAACTACCCACCCGAAAGTTTAATTTCCTAATTAAACACTCAGGTAGGAGGTGGAAGTTATAGTGATAACTTCCACCCAAACGCAGATTATGAAAGAACAACACCGAGGATTTTTGCTCACGGAATCGTGAGCAGGCAGGATTTTTCGCCGATTATCTCAGATCGAGAATAATCGGCGAAACAATGACCTCCCCCCCGACATAGGAGTCCACTACGACTCCTTCGAATGCTGGGAGGTTCATGGGAGCGAAGCTACCTCCGCCCCCAACTTTCTCCCCGTTGATGTAGACCTCCTGCCAGAGGAGCTTCTCCTTCTTTGAAGCCCTCTTTGACTTCCTTTTTTTCCCCTTTTTTTTGGCAGGAGGGGAAACTTCCTCCTGAACCAACTCCGGCTCCACCTTCTTCTTCGGCTGTTTTTTGACAGCCTTCTTCTTTTTGGCGGGAGGAGCCACCACTGGTTCCTCCGGAGCCGGAGGAGGACAGTTCTTACAAGCCTCCGACACCACAGGAGTTTCCTCCTGTTGTGCTACTTTCGGAACAGTTTTCTGTTCCGGAAGTTCCGGCTCCTGTTTCACAACAGGAGCCGAAGGAGCCGGAGGAGTCGGAACCGCCTCCTTCTTGGTGGTCTCCTCGACCACCTCGACCCTCTCGGAGAGGGTTTCAATCTTCTCTCCGGAGTCCTTCTGAAAGAACTCCAACCTCTCCATCACTGCCATCAAAACGATGGCGACCACGATTATCCCCAAAATCACCCCAATATTCTTTTTCATGTCCTTCTCCTTTGCCCCGTTTCTAACGGGGCGGTTGTTTAAAAACCATTTTAATCTTCTAACTTTATCTATCATTAAAAAACTAAAATCGCTTTTAAACAACCAGAGAGTTATGGTATTTTCAAATAACAAATCATTATAGCATCTAACTATTTTTTTGTCAAGTATCCGCTCCTAGATAAAAAGAAAAGGAGCCGATTTGAGAATCGGCTCCAAAAAAACAGAACTTCTACGCCTGTGTTACCACAGGAAATAGTAGTAGGCTGACCCCAACATCAGGACCAGCACAACAGGGAAAAGAAGCCACCAGTTGGAGCTCCCTTCTCCCTTCTCAGCTTTGGCTTTGGCTTCCGCCTCGGCCTTGGCCCTCTCGGCTTTGGCTTTGGCTTCCGCCTCGGCCTTGGCCCTCTCGGCTTCGGCTTCAGCTTCGGCTTTGGCTTCTGCCTCAGCCTTGGCCTTCTCAGCTTCGGCTTCAGCTTCGGCTTTGGCTTCTGCCTCAGCCTTGGCCTTCTCAGCTTCGGCTTCAGCTTCGGCTTTGGCTTCTGCCTCGGCCTTAGCCCTCTCGGCTTCGGCTTGGGCTTCTGCCTCGTCCTTCTCGGCTTCAAATTCGGGAGCTTTGAACTCCCGAAGAGGCGGGATCCTCTTTCCGCCCTTTTGGGGCCGAGGATTTTCCTCCCTATCCTCCCCTCCACCGAACAAGTCGGCGAGGAGCTTAGCCGCCGAAGCCGGCATTTCCGGCATCGGCGGAATCACCGGAACTGCTGTCGGCTCCGGCTTTTCCTCCACCGGAGGCGTCGGAACCTCCTCCTCGTCAAGGAGGTTTCCGTCACACCCCTCAACGGGGCAAGAAAAAATCTCCTCACCGACAATGGCGGTGAGTCCGCACTTTTTACATACCTTTTTCATGATCCTCTCCTTTGCCCCGTTTCTAACGGGGCGGTTGTTTAAAAACCATTTTAATCTTCTAACTTTATCTATCATTAAAAAACTAAAATCGCTTTTAAACAACCAGAGAGTTATGGTATTTTCAAATAACTGATGATTGTAGCATCTATTTTGTTTTTTGTCAACACAAAAATAAAAAGAGGTTAAATAAACCCCTTTTTACCCAAAACTTACTTCATCGTCACAATTTTATCTTCATCCTCGAAGTCATCCAAATCATCCTTTTCCTGTACCGCTAGCTCATCACTAGAAATTTCTTGCTCAAAAGTGGACAAATCTGGAATTTGAGGCGCAAAATCTTGAACCTCTAAACCATTGTTATCTTTTTCTGATTTTGTTTCTTTATTTAAATCATCAGCAATTTCTTGGGCTTTTTGGATTGATTCTTGTAATTTTACTTCTTTGACCACCGCCTTTAACTCCGATTCTTGTAATGGTTTTACTGGATATCTCTCCGAAAAAACGGTCTCTTTGGTAAAATCATTATAACGAATCAAACTTGGTTTAGAATAAGAAAAACCAAAAAGTTTGTCTCTTTGAGGATCATAAGTCAACGAAACATAACTAACTCCAACCAACAAACCAACAAAAATAGAAGCAATTAAATTTACCGGGATATTAGGACGAACTGGATATTTACTAACCAAAGGCTTATCTAAAATTAACAAAGAAACATCCGAAATACCAATAAAAGAATCTCGTTGAGTTAATAATACTTGGGCTGTTGATTCTGCTAAGCTCAATGCCTCTTTTGCGATGGGATGATAAATAGCCAAATCCAGCCGAGATAATCCCGTAGGAACATTAGCCTCTATTGTTTTTCCCCATTTTTGTCTTCTCTTTTGTTCGTCTTGGGGAAAATATGTCTTATCAATTCCATTATTAACAGCTAAAACTTTATCCAAGAAGGTACTACTATAAACCAACTGACCTAATTTATTCGCAAATCTTTCTTCTGATTTACTAGCACTATAAGCATCAATACTAAATCCTGATTTTTGAACAACATAAATACTTACCGTTGAACGATACATAAAAGGCTGGAAAACAGTAATAATTATTCCCAAAAGAAAAACGCCCAAGGCCACTAATAAAACTTTGCGCCAATCACGACGAATAATTTCTACTTGGCCAACTGTCCTTACATTTTCCATATTGTTTTTATTTTAATTCTTGTACTAACTCCACAATGATTTCCACCTCTTGACTGTCTCTCTTGACCAAAAACTTCAAGCTTGTACCAACCGAATAATCGGCCAAAATTTCCGGCAAGCTCTTGGAATCATTTAATTCTTCTCCCTCTACTCTAATAATAATATCTCCACTTTCCAATTTCCCCCAAGCCGGACTATTCTTGTTAATACCATTTTCTACGATCAAAACTCCCTTTCTTTCTTTGGTTTTAAAACTAACAAACTCTTGTAAGTCTAAAAATTTTATTCCCAAATAAGGCCGATACCAATCACTACCCTTGACCGTTTCTTTCATCAAAGAAGCAAAACTATCTACAGAAAGAATTTGACCCTCCGTATTCTCAGAAAAACCCAACAATCTTCCTTCTCCTGTAAAAACGGGAACACCAGAAACAACTTTTCCCATCGAACTATCTAAAATAATTTTTTTGTAAAAATTTTCACTGGTGCGAAGCAACTCTTTTTCAGTTCCACGAACAGAATATGCTCTATTTTTTATATTATTAATAACAAAACCATCCATTGTTGACAAAAAAACCGTTTCTCCATCCGCTACCCCACGACGAGAATCAAAGTTAGCAACATTTAATCCATTTTTGTCTATTTTTATAAAAGCAACACTAGAATTTGGCGGAAAAATTATTTTTTCAGAAACAAGAATAGCGCCATCTGCCAAAAGAACTGAAACCTTATTTAGACCTTTTAGCAAGCTAGCAGGCGCAATTAGCCAACCATCATTAGTAATCGTCACTGCCGTAGCTATTTTTTCTTGTGGTAAAAATCCTATTGTTACTGAATTTCCTTGATCCTTAAAACGATACAGATCAACCACCACCGACTTTATTTTGGAAACAGTATCAATTAAATAGTTATCAGCAGAACTTCTTCTTTTAACATCTTCTTGGTTCTTGACCAAATCATCAATTCTTTTTGATAAATCAGAAAAAGTTTTAAAATTCAAATATGGCTCAGGCAATAAAAAACTATTTACCCATAACTCTCCAACAACTCCGCCCAAGAAACCAATCAAGACGACACTACTCATTAAAAAAATAAATCTTTTTTTTGACATATTAAAATTATTTCTTAATTTAAAACTATGACCATCGCGCCGTTAACAAAACAAGCAACAACAAAATAACTCCAATAATTAAAGTTGTTAATATTTTTTTCTTT
Organism: uncultured Gammaproteobacteria bacterium; assembly: GCA_964605975.1. GTDB lineage: Bacteria > Patescibacteriota > Patescibacteriia > UBA11705 > JABHMO01 > JBAYHA01. Next base: position 4,349 of record CAZSER010000008.1, on the reverse strand, counting down.
GACAACCCACCTTGTAAATCCAACTTAGCCAAATTTAACATCCCATAAGCCAAAACGGTGAGGACAAAAGCACTAACAAAATACCCTGTTGGTAAATAAGAAAAAGCGACCAAAACCTGTAATAAAATTATAACAATAGGATAAATATAATACTTACTTTTGGCATAGTCAACCTTTTGCATCCAAAAAAATTGAGAAATTAGCAAAGCAAAAAACACAAACAACCCGGGAAGCATTATTGACCACCTTAACTGAACAAGTGATAACGAAGCAAACGCCGTTGAAGATAATAAAAAAATTGACAGAATAACCAAATAAAAAGTTAAACTTTCTAATGAATACGCCTGATATTTGGTTGGAAAATAAAAATAAATATTATATTGTCGCAACAAAAGAACCAAAAAGAAAAAAATAACCAAAGAATACAGATAAAAAGAAGCTAGTTCCAATAAAAAAGAAACAAACAAAAAACCGGAAATAACCCAAATCAAAGGGACAATTAAAAAACGCCAAAAAGTTTTATCAAACTTCCTTCGACATAATAACCAAACGGTAAAAAAAATAAAAGAAGTCAGAAAAAATAACATTTGCCAATAGCTTTGTGGTCGAACTCTCACAAACTCAAAAACCCCCAAAACAAGTAAGGGACAAAAAATAATTAAAATTTGCCGAATTAAATACATTTTTCTTATTTCTTATTTGATATTACAAATTTTTTCTTCAATCTCCGCTTTCTTTTCTATCTTATCTAAATCTATCTCGGAAATCTGAGCTTCACTTTGGCAAAGTTCACGAAAGACAACACTCAATGCCGTGGCTACGGGAATAGCCAAAATAACCCCCACCAAACCGGCAACCTTGACACCAATCATCATTGAAATAATACTTACAATCGGATTCAATCCTACCGCTTTTTGCATAACCTTGGGAACCAAAATATTATTTTCAACTTGCTGAATTATAATATAAAGAATAAACACAAAAAGTGCCTTTGTCGGTGATTGAGTAAATGCCAAAAAAACAGATGGAATTGCAGCCAAAATTGGACCTAAATAAGGGATAAACTCTCCAACCGCCGCAATAAAAGCCAAAACCAAAGCATATTCAACTCCCAAAATAGACAATCCGGTAAAAACCATCAAACCTAAAATCAAACTCAAAATCATTTGTCCCTTGAGCCAATCTCCAATTTTACGTTGCACCTTATTAATTAGTTGCAAGGTAAAAGGCTGATATCTTTCCGGCAAAAGAAACATGACCGTTTTCTTGATGGCACTTTCTTCTACCGACATATAAAAAGTAATAACCAAAACAACAAAGAATGAAACAATCCCACCAAAAACACCCGCTACCCCAGAAAAGATCGAAGAAAATGCTCCTCCTAATTTATCCTTGACTGCAGTAATTCCGGAATCTATTTGCCCCAGCAAACCATGCTCCGCCGAAAAAGCTTTTAAACTGGCAATAGCCCCCAAAACTTTCTCAAAATACTCTGGAAATTTTGTCATTAACTGTTTAAATTGAACGGTAATGGGAGGAATTAACAAAAAAACTACCGCCCCAATAACAATAAACATCACTAAATAAATAAATAAAACAGATAACCAACGAGGAATTTTCCTTCTTTGCAACGCATCAACCCACGGATCAAAAGCGGAGGTCAAAATTAAAGCCACAAAAATTATTGCCAAAACCTCTTTGATCATGTACAGAAAAAACAACAAAATAACCACTAAAAAAAATTTAACAATGGACATTATTGATAAATCAATAATTTGTCTAGGCACGGACATATTGATTTTTTTGTTTATATTATTATTAACTTTTTAAATTGTATAACTTTTTCATTTTTTTAGCAAACTTAATAAGTTGACTTTTTGACTAAATTGGTTTAATTAAACTATAATAATAACAGTATGGATTTAGCTAATAATAGATTTGCTTTGCACAGTTATGAAATCTTGGATAAATTTCAAGCCGGTTTAGTTTTGACTGGAGCGGAAGTAAAATCAGCCAAAAACGGCGGAATCACCCTAAAAAGTGCTTATATTGGGTTAAACTACACGCCCAAACCAGAATTTTTTTTGATTAAAGCCAAAATTTCTCCTTATAAGTTCTCTGCCCATAAAATTGACTACGACCCCGAAAGACCTCGCAAAATCCTCCTAACCAGCAAGGAAATCCAATCTTTAATTGGAAAATTAGAGCAAAAAGGCTTGACAATAATACCAATTAGAGTGTATAATAATCGCAACTTGGTAAAAGTCGAGATCGCTCTTTGTCGAGGGAAAAAACAGTTTGAAAAAAAAGAATCCCTCAAAAGAAAAGATGTTGAAAAAGAAATTCGAGCTAGACTGAAATACCAAAGTTAAAAAGTTAGGGGATGCTGGACTTTGACAGAGAAATTTATTTTGTTTTTGCGAAAAGGTTGGAGTAATACCTATTTAACACTCCAAAACAATAAGTGTAAATCAACTTATTAACAAAGCCAAAACTGTTTTCACAGTTCCAAGCTTTGCTCTCGCTTCCGTTTAAATAAACCGAAGCCATCGCCCGTTTGAGTTCAACAAACGGTCAACGGTGTCATAATTTGAACTTTGGTTTTGACCATCGCCTTTGGTCAAAACTGAAACTATAAAGGCTCGAATTTTCAATTTTCCGTTTACTCTTTGAGTTGAAAGTTTTAAAAATTTAGAGTAAACTACTTTCGTAGAAGAGAACAAAAGGTTTTTCTGGACGCGGGTTCAACTCCCGCCATCTCCACCAAAAAAATCACAGCTAAAAACTTTCAGAATAAAAATAACACCGATTATTTTGGAAAACAATAACTTAAAAGAAAAAATAATCGATACAAACCATGAGAAAGTCATACAAATTTAAAAAAAAGGAAAAGGTGGAAAAATCTTTTCGTTATAATGAACAAATTACAGCTCCGATTATCAATTTAATTGATGAAGAAGGAACTCATTTAGGTGAACTCCCAATAGAGAAAGCCTTAGAAATTGCCGAAGAGCGAGAATTTGATTTGGTAGAAATAGCTCCTAATGCCAATCCCCCGGTAGCAAAACTGTTAACATTGAGTAGTTATCTTTACCAAAGAGAAAAACAACGAAAAAAACAAAAGAAAGTTGGTAAAATTCTTGATGTCAAAAGTATTCGTTTATCAATAAAAATCGGTGATCATGATTTAGCAACCAAGGTTGGGCAAACTGATCGATTTTTGGAAAAAGGACACAAAGTAAAAATTGAACTTATTTTGCGAGGACGAGAAATGTCCAAGATGGATTTAGCCAATGAAACTGTCAAAAAGTTTTTGGGAATGCTTTCCATTTCTTACCAAAAAGAACAGGAGCTATCACGACAAGGGAATAAAATTTTTCTAATAATTTTCCCTCAAAAAAACGGTTAATTAATAATTTCATATCAATCAATAAATAGTTATAAAGTTTTGCCAATTCTCGTCTGTAAATAATCAAAACGAAGAAATTTACCAAAAACTTTATCGAATTATAAAATTTATGCCAAAGTTGAAAACGCAAAAATCGGTTGCCAAGAGAATTAAAATTACGCCAACCGGAAAACTTATCAAAAAGAGCGCTGGACAAGATCATTTTAACTCTCGAGAGCCGGGTAAAATTACTCGAAGCAAAAGAAGAAACTTACAACTTACTGACAAAAAAGTAGTCCGAAATGTCAAAAAGTTCTTGCCCCATGGCTCCAAATAATTAATTAAACAATCAGCTCTAGAAAAATATTTATGCCAAGAGTAAAAAGAGGTACAACTCATGTCAAAAAAAGACGCAAGATTTTAAAAGCCGTAAAGGGATATCGACAAGGTAGAAAAAATTTAATCAAAGCCGCCAAAGTTGCCATTTTGAAAGCCGGTAATTATGCCTTTCAAGACCGTCGCAAAAAGAAACGAAAAGCCAGATCCTTATGGCAAGTCAAGATTAGCGCCGCTTTACTGCCTTTTGAAATCAGTTATAGTAAATTCATGGGTGCCATGAAGAAAAAAAATGTTCTAATTGATCGCAAAATTTTGGCAGATATGGCCATGAACAACAAAAAAGCTTTTGCTAAATTAGTTGAAAAAATAAAGGCTTAAACTACATTTTTACTAAGAAAAAAATGACCTCTTTATTCGAGGTCATTTTTTTCTTCATTTATCAACAAAGTTATTGACTTTATCTTTTTTTTACTTTATACTAAAAAAGCTAGAAATTCATGGACCGGTGGTGTAGTTTGGTTAACACATCGCCCTGTCACGGCGAAGAGCGCGGGTTCGAGTCCCGTCCGGTCCGCCAAAAAAGTGCAATCGCAAGGTTGTTCTTTTTTGATTCCCTCCAAAA
>CAZSER010000007.1:0-27674 GCA_964605975.1 uncultured Gammaproteobacteria bacterium | reverse complement strand
TTTCAAGAATAGATTAAATAAATTGATAAGTAGTTTGATTTTAACGGAAGAATAACCCTTGCCCGCTCTGAAACCGCTTTTCAGCGGTTTTTTTGCGGGCGAAACTGTTTTATTTTTTTATTCTTTTTCGTAATTCCCAAATTTCATCACGCAAAATTGTTGCTAATTCAAAATGCAAATTTTTGGAAGCTTGTCGCATCTGTTTTTCTTTTTCCTTGATAATTATTTCAAGCGGTCTTTTGTCGCCAATAATATCCAGTTCAGCGATTTTTGTAATTTTATTTTGTTCTTGTGTTCTTTTGTTCTTGTCCTCAGTTGTTTTTTTGTTTTTTGGTCTTTTTTCTTTTAAACTCAACCCAAAGTCTTCTAAAATATTTTTGATTGCTTTTTCAATGGTTTTGGGAGTGATATTATGTTCTTTGTTATAAGCAAGTTGAATTTTTCTTCTTCTGGTTGTTTCCGAAACTGCTTTTTTGATTGATTCCGTTATTTTGTCAGCATAAATAAGAACTTGACCGTTGATATTTCTGGCCGCTCGGCCAATCGTCTGAATTAAACTTGTTTCGGAACGCAAAAAACCTTCTTTGTCGCCATCGAGAATCGCCACTAATGAAACTTCTGGCATGTCTAGCCCTTCTCGTAGTAAATTAACACCAATAATAACATCAACATTCCCGCGTCGAAGGTCGGTAATAATTTGAATTCTTTCTAACGTGTCAATATCACTATGTAGATAACTTACTTTGATTTTCTTTTTTAATAAATAATCAGTTAAATCTTCAGCCATTTTTTTTGTTAAAGTTGTCACCAAAACTCGTTCATTAACTTTAATTCTTTGTTCAATTCTGCTAATCAAATCTTCAATTTGTGATTTTTCTTTGCCGGCTATTACCGGTTTGATGATAATTTCCGGATCAATAAGTCCGGTAGGGCGGACAATCTGTTCCACAATTTGTTGACTGTTCTCAATTTCATAATTGCTTGGAGTGGCGGAAGTAAAAATAGCTTGACCAATTTTTTCTTCAAATTCATTAAATTTTAACGGACGGTTATCTCGGCAACTGGGTAGACGGAATCCATGTTCGATCAAAGAATCTTTGCGACTTTTATCTCCGGCATACATACCTCTAATTTGGGGTAGTGTGACATGAGATTCGTCAATTATTGTCAAAAAATCTTTTGTTCCTTTGGCAAAATAGTCCAAAAGAGTAAAGGGAGCCTCTCCCGGTTTTCTTTCATCGAAATAACGAGAATAATTTTCAATACCGTTGCAATAACCGATATTTTTTATTAGTTCCAAATCATATCTTATTCGGCGCGAAAGTCTTTCATGTTCTAAAACTTTATTTTCTTTTTTGAAAACGGTTAACTGTTCTTGTAAATCTTTTTCTATTTCTGATAAAGCTTTTTGTTTAGACTGTTCTCCTGCGATGTAGTGTTTGGCAGGGAAAAGCCAAAGATCCGTTGTTTCGTTTAGAAGTTTTCTGCTGATCGGATCAATAATTTCAATGGAGGATATTTTTTCATCGATGGATAATCTATAAATTTTTTCTTCATTGACGGGCATGATTTCCAAAACTTGTCCGTGCAAACGAAAATGACCTCGTCGCAAGTCGCTATTAGTTCTTTCGAAATACATGTCTGTTAATTTTTGGGATAGTTCTCGGCGATCAATTAACTGTTTTTTTGTCAGATGTAGAACAATCTTTTCATATTCTTTTGGTGATCCCAAACCATAAATTGCGGAAACGGAAGCGACAATAATTACATCTTTTCTGGTCAAAAGTGCTTGAGTACAAGCATGACGAAGGCGATCAATCTCTTCATTTATTTGCGCTTCTTTTTCAATGTAAGTGTCAGAGTTGGCTAAATAGGCCTCCGGTTGATAATAATCATAATAACTAACAAAATATTCGACGGCATTATTCGGAAAAAATTCTCGGAATTCGTTGCAAAGTTGAGCCGCCAAAGTTTTATTGTGCGCAATTACCAAAGTTGGTTTTTGGATTTGTTGAATAACATTGGCAATGGTAAAAGTTTTTCCTGATCCGGTGACGCCGAGAAGGGTTTGGTTCTTTAATTTTTTTTGTAAACCAAAAACCAGTTGTTCAATGGCTTTGGGCTGATCTCCCGCTGGTTGATAGTTAGATGTTAGTTGGAAATCCATATTTTTGATACGAAAAAGCAATTATAGGTTAATTATATCTTTTTTTCAAGAATAGAGATAGTAGTTATGTTTAAGGGTAACAATTTTAGGGGCATTTTTTAGAGGTTTTTGATTTGACAATATATTTTAAAAATGATAAAAGTAATTTTCTCTGTTCATTGATAACTTTATGGAGGTTTAAAATGGAAAAAAGGTCTAGAATTGTGCAGGTTTTTTTTCGTTTGTGGATCTATCTTACGGGGTTTTATAGAAATGATCATTTTTATTATCAGGATCAGATCCTGAAAAGATCTTTAATTTCTGATTATCAAAACTGGCCGTTTGGTTGGGGAGATCGACATGGTTTTTTTCTGGAAAGCATTGCGGTCTTGCTAAGGTTGGGGTGGCTGTTTGTTTTGATTTTTCTTTCGTACTTGCTGTTTACTCAACTTCTCTACCGTCATTTTAGTGAATCAATATGGTTGATATTATTAGTTGTTGTTCTTTTTCTCCGAAGAAGAGAGCTAAGAACATTTTTTAATCATCGAGTTGGGGGATCGGCAAGAGATTTTTTTTTAGGAGTAATGACTACTCGGCCAATTAGATATTTGATCTGTTCATTTTGTTGGTTGCTAGTGGCAATTTCTCTTTATTACGGATTCAATTTTGTTCGTATTGGTGGGGATAGTTATATTTTGCCGGGACAGATGGAACTACAAGAAAAGAGTTTTATTGAAATTTTGCCTGCTGACGCAATGGTTTTTACTATGCCGAAGAAGGAAGATAAGTTTAAAGCGAAAATATCTTATTTTTCTTCTGATCAAGTTTTAGTCAAGGTGGATTTTACCGTGGATTCGTATAGCCTTTTGGAAAGTTTTGTCAAGAATGGCTCAAATAATCCAAAAAATTGGGGAACTTTTCTTTCCTTGTCGCTAGAATTAAGTAATTATCTAGAGAAAATCAGAGAAGCTAAAATGCTTGATTATGGGTTTTATTTGGAAATAGATGTTGGTTTACTTCATTTATCCAAACCGGAAATGGAGAAAGTTCTCAAAGAGAATTTAGAAAAAAAATTAGCAGAAAAAGATTTCATTGTTGTCGATCTGTTGATAAATGAAATTAAATATTATTAGCAACTCTCGTTAGCAACGAGAGTTTTTTTACATAAAAGTTATAAAATGATAAAATAAAGAAGTTAAAAAACAAAAGTTATGTCGTTTGTTGAATCTCAAATAGTTGTCAATAATCAGGAAAACAAAACACATTTGTCTGAACAGGAAAACAAAGACCAAGAGATCCAAAAAAGTATTATTGATTTGGAATTAAAAATATCCAAATATTTAGAGGCGCAAGATAGTTTTGAAAAGCAAAAAGGCCAAACTGCGGATGGTATTTATTTAACTATTCCCGAATTTTTTTGTACGGAAAAAGAGGAAATAGTAGAAAAAATTAACTCGCTGACAGAAGTAATAGCCCAAGAAGATTCTGTTTCTCCGGAAATAGTGGAACTATTAAGAGCAAAACATCCAAGTATTAGTCGGATTTTTCGTGAGATAATGTTTTTCATTCCCCGAGAGAAAATGACTAGTTTTTTCAAAACTTTTTATTTTTCTGATCCGCAAAACTTTAGTCAAGAACAACGGGTCAAGGGTGATTATGAGAAAAGTTTTTTTGCCGATTTCCAACATCTGGCAAAAACTTTTCCGGTAGAGTTTTCTTTTGCAGGGGTACAGTTTTTACCAGAAATCGCTAATAATCCTGAATTTCAACCTGTTTTAAGTCAATTAATGGCTCGATTTATTGAGGAAAATCATCTCAAAATGATTGAGTTGGTAGAAAGTTGTCCGGAGTTGATAAAATCTTTGAATCCGGAGATGAAAAAAGAAATGGCTAAGAATTTTTTGTTAAAAAATTTGAGTATTTTTGAGAAGTTAATAAAAGATTTTTTGCGTAATGAAACAGAAGAAGAAGATTTTGAAAAATTAAAGAAGTTAAATAATTTTTTAGAAACCTTGGATGTTGATGAGTTGATGATTAATTCCGATCGCGAATTAGGAGATTTGGCAAGAAAAAGTTTCCAGTATTTTTTGGCGACAGAAGATAAAAATGATATTTTTGCTGTTTCCAAGATTCAACCCAAAGATTATTTGCGGGAAATTGGGAACTATTGGGGCAAGGTCTTGGGAAGAGAAACCGTTAGAAAAACTAGTGAAGTTGTTTTTCGTTCTGGTCTGCCAGTGGCGCAGTTTCGTGGTGCTTCTTTTGTGTTGGGAAATTTGGATGAAAATATTTATCAAAATCAGCAGGTGGCGGAATATTCGCAGTTTTTGTTGGAAGCGATGTTTGTAAAAGCAGAAAATTTAATTTTGAGGGAAGGCCGTAAAGTTCCACAACTTATTAAGCATACTAAAGTACCTGTAGAGATAGTAGAAAAAGCCTTTGGCGATGCCTTAAAAGATTTTTTGGTTAATGGTCAGAATAGGTATAAACAAAAAGTTGCTTTTGTTAAAGCTTTGAACTTACCCCCTGATTTTTGGCAAGATCCCGTTCGTCAAGAATTATTAAGGCAAGAATATCGAAATTTTTTATTGTTTCAGTCTGAAGGTTTTGGAGAGTGTGATTTTAATTTTTGGCAAGAGATAAAAACTGTTTATCACTTAAAACAGGAAGATTTTCCCGAAGAGGTATATATGGTTTATTCCATTTTGAATAAGGAAAATATAACGACTAAGGATGTTAACAAGTTATGGGTTTTTATAGAACAATGTCAATTAGCAAAAGATTTTTGGGGATTGAAAAATGAAGATTTATTTGCTAATGTCAAACATTTAGAAAAGAAATTAAGTTTGTTGGCAGATAGCGTTTTTGTCGATGATTTAGAAGAAACCAAAAACAAGATTCGCCGATTGGAGGATCTGGGTTTTTCATATCAAGAATTTTTAGAAAGAGGAAAAACTGGTAATTGCTATTTTCAATTAAGTTTTCAATTGGCTGAAATGATAAAGAGAAAACCACCTGAGCAACTGGCTGATTATTATGCTTTTTTGCAATCGTTGCCTTTGGAAAAAGATAAAATTTTGGTTAGAGTTTTTCTTCTTAAAGATTTGAAAACAACTCAGCGCGTTGCGAATGGTTTTTCCCTAGAACTATCAGCGATCGATTTGGCGGATAAATTAGCTAAAGCCGAAAAATTTGGATCTTTGTTTATATTGTCCTCAAAAGATCAAAAGGTTAAACTTTTTTATGAAGAGTTTTTACAAAAAAAGAAAAAAGAGTATTTAAGTTGCCAATCGGAAGCAGAAGCTTCTAAGTTGCAGTCGGAATTAAAAGCTTTATATTCACTGGGTGGTGAAAAAATTATTTTAGAAATTTTAAATAATTTGAATCGTTTCCTGGGAATGCCCAAAGGGAAAACCCCTTTTCCCAAAAAAGAGATGGAGTTGATGCTTGGATTGGGAGATGAATTTTTACCGTGGTTGCATGAGTTTTATGTTTTTGCTAATGATGATCGCGTTCCAACTCTCTATCGAGAAAAAATTTTTGATCGATTTTGTGTTGATTCCAAAAATAACGAGATATTTAATTCAGAAGTATTAAGGAGTTATTTAAAAGAAAACAAAGAGTACTTATTAAAACCAGAGAATACTTTTGAGCTTGAGCCATTTTTTGCTCGTGAAAGGGAAATTAACAATCAGGAAATAAAAAATCGATATGTAAGGAGAGAAGAGATTAGTCTATGGTCTTTTTGGGGAAAAAATCAGCGGTCAATTATTGATTGGCATGGTGATTATCCAGGTATTCCGTTAGAAAACATTTTACCTTTGGCAACCGTTACTGATGTTTTTGATCCCACTAATCCTTTTTTGGAGAAATTTGAAAAATTTTCTATAAAAGTGGCAAAGAGTGAAAGAGCTACGGAACAAATCCAGTATTTTTTGGCGAATACGCCAATTTGGTCTAAAACTATAAGCGCTGGATTGGATCGGGTTTTAAGAGAGATCGATTTTGGCCAAGATATCAGTGAGGCTTTTGAGTTAAAGGAAATAGGAAGTTATCTGCAGATGATGAACTCTCTAAAAACCGCCCAAGAGGAGCATATTAGGGAGCAATTTTATGGATATGGCGGTTATGATGATTATGATGAATATTTTGACCAACAAGCTCATTTTAATAGTCTTGTTGTCCAGTTTGAAAAAAGGATGGTCGAGGCTATGGTTGGAGCAACTAATTTGAAAGAGTTAAAAGAAAAAATGGAAAATTTTTGTCTTGCGGAGTTTCGGTCACTTTTTGCTAATAATGAAATATCAACCGAAAAAATTAATTCTGTCAAAAAAGCTTGGGGCGAAAATTTGGAACCAATAATGACTTATTTAGTTAGGTATCCAGAATTGGCAGACTATTTAATTGACCTTTTTGAGCATTTTGATAGTTCGACAAGTTGGCAAAACTATCGTTATGACTTGAGCCGGAACTCGGTAAAAGAGCAAGTTGGGTGGCTTTCTCCTGCACAGTTGGAATTATGGAAGAGAAATTTTGTTGTGGAACTAGGAGAATTAACTCTTGCAGAAAGAAATGTTGATCCAGCGTTAAAAACCAAAGAAATAATTTTTGAATCTGTTTTGCGTCAAGGTCATTTGTTAGAGGGGGATGATCAAAAAAAACATTTATCGCTACAAGAGTATTTATCTGCTATTTTTACGGAAATAGAAAAAAGACCAGTCGAACAGCAGACTATTTTGGAGGGAGAGAAACAAGAAATTTTATGGGAAATGACTGTTATTGATAAAATCTTTGAGGCCGAAGACGCAGAGCGGGTGCAGACTATTTGGAAAGAAAAATTAGCAGGAGAGCAAGAATTTTCTTTTAACGCCAAAACGGAAAAAATAATCAAAGATCTAGCGAAATATTTGGATGTTGCTGACGCTAAAAATTTCTTGGAGGAATATCTTCAAAAGAGTGAACAAGCGAAAAAGGACAAAAACAGTAAATTTTTTGTTAAAGATTTAATTACAGAAGAAAGAAGAAAAAAAATAGTACTGAAAATTTCACAAAAAAAAGCTGAAGCCTTGGTAGTTTTGGAAAATGTTGAATTGTTGAAAAAATTCTCTTTGCCGGTAAGTGAGAAAATAGAAACAAAAGATCTTTTTGCTAGACGCAAAGAATTAACGATTAAACTGGATTTATTGGCTTTGGTCGGGATTGATAAACAGTTATTATTGGCGGGGAAATTACATCATGATGGCAAGAAGGACAATGAACAGTTGATAAAATCTTTGAAAAATTTAAAGGCCTATTTTCAGGGAGTTTCCTTTTTGGGAGATTTGGAAAATATTGAAAATTTAATAGATTTAAATGAAGATATTAGTGTTTCCAAAAAGCTCGCCTTTTTGTCGACCGATGAAGCTCAGATGCTTTTTAATGTCGGAGTTTATCCGCTCGGCAATGGATCATGTCAAAACTATTTTAAAGGGACGGTGGCAGAGGCTTTACTTGGTTATGTCGGAGATGCCCATTCGCGAGCTTTGTATGTTTTGGATCTTAATAAATTATCGGATAAATATGCGGAAATTGTAGCTAGAGAAGGTATAACGGCGTTATTAGATAATGATAAAATTCCACAAAAAGAGGTTTTGGAATCCGTTATTGCTCGATCTATTTTGAAGTTATCCAAAAATGGTTGTCTTTTTATGGAACCAATTTATACCGTTTTAAACAAGGGTGATGTTTCGTTAAGAAATAAAATTATTACTTTCCTACAAAAAAACTATGGGCAGAAAATGCAAATTGATTTAGCCGTTGGAGCGGGTGATTACGAAATAACAGTTCCTGCCAGTGCTAATCCGGAAGGGCAGTATGAAGATTCTGGTGTGAATTATGATGATTATGTTGGAATAGGAAAGATGGTCGGAGAATATTCTTTGCGAGTGGGATTGGTAAAATAGCGGAGATTTTTTTCTTATAAATTAAAGTGGTCAAATAAAAAAAAGAGCTAACAAGGATGCTCTTTTTTTGTTTGCTAATAAAGTACAGGGAATTAGTTTTATTGACATAAAATTAAATTAAAGATAAGATAATTTATTCTTGTTAAGGGAGGTTGATATGGATAATTTTTTTATTGTTTTGGTAGCTGTTTCCGTTCTTTTGGCTTTTATGCCTGTCTTTGTTCTGTTAGCCGTTTTTTTGACCAAGAGATATTATTTTATTGATCAGCGAGGTCCGAAATTCGATCGTTGGATTAGGGTTTTCAAATTTGGTGCTTGGCCGGGTATTTTTGAAAAGCAAATTAAGGAAAAACCGGACTGCTATTATCGCAGAAATGTTTATCCTTGGGGCTCAGGCTGTATCTGTCAAGAAAAAATATCAAATTTAGAAATTGAGAGACATTTTGTTACCAGTCGCGAAACAGATTTCGATCGTTTTGCCAAAGATTAATTAGTGATCAGTAAATTAGCAGTTGTTTGTCAAAAGTCATTTTTAACAAGAATGACTTTTTTTAAAAGTAAGTGAGTTAGAAGCTTTTTTTATTGACAATGTTTTTGAAAGTTGATAGGATAAATTGAACAGTTCTTTAACATTTTTTAGGAGGACAAGATGACTTTTTTGGAAAAGGTAAAAGGGTTTTTTGACTCGTCTGTCTATGCTGTTATGGTTGTTTTGTTGTCAATGATTATTTTGGTGATAACCCTTGTTTTGGGACAAAAGTTTAGTATTTCTATTGTGGCGGTTATTCTTTTGTTTTTGACGATTGCGGAGGATTTTCCATTTAAATGGGTCATTTCTCCTTTGTTTTTGGTTTTTTTTCCTGTATTTTTATTTTTTGCAACGCTTACTCCTCATTCGTATAATAAGAATGAGGATAAGTTTTTTTCGTTGACGGTCCCAAATTTTTCACTTGACTATGAGAGTTTTCATTTTTATCCCCTACCAGTAGACAAAAAGTTGGAAGATTATCAATTTAGTGAACCAATAGAATTTACGGTAAATTTTTCTTTACCCAAGGATTGTAAAATTACCAATAAGTTTTTGACTTTACAAGCGGTGATAAAAAAAGATGGCGCAAATAACTTAATTAAAGCCTCAGCAGAGAAAGAGTTGTTTACTTTGGGACAGAAAAGAAGGCTCTCTTGGCGTTTGGTTTTGGAAAAGATGGTGTCCAAGGATTTTTTGCCAGAGCGTTGTTATTTTGATCGAGAAGATTATTTGGAAAAAGAAAAGTTGTTGTCCGACTTGACTAAATATTTTCAACAGTTTGCAGTGGAAGCTAATTTCTCTTATGTTGGAGAGACAGAACAATCAAACTTTGATTTTTATTAGAAATTTAGAAGTGCTTAATAAAGCACTTTTTTTTGTAAAAAAATAGCCGTCAGAACGACGGATATTTTTGGTGGGCCGGGAAGGATTCGCACCTTCGAAGGCGTAAGCCAGCAGATTTACAGTCTGCCCCATTTGACTGCTTTGGTACCGACCCAGAATTTATTTACAGAAACATACTAACATGAATTTATAAAAAGTTCAAGAAAATTTTGCACAGGTTTTATAAAAACGGCAAGCTCTTGAGGGTTTTAAGGAAAAAGATTGTCTATATTTAGGTAAATATTGGTTTAGACTTTTTAAAAAAAAAGAGGATTGGTAGGGGTGGGGGGTGAAACTGACCGTGCTCTTGCTAAAATTAAAAACTTATGATATCATTAACTTTGTATTAATTTAGTAATAAACTACATACTTTCTTTGATTGAATTTCAATCATCAATTACGATTCCTGCTTTTGCTCCGCAAAAGTCATTGTGATTAGGAAAGTAGAGGAAAAAGGAAACAATTTATGAAGATTCCATCTTTAACGGATTTAATGAAATCCGGCGTTCATTTTGGTCATCAAAAATCAAAATGGTATCCAAAAATGGCCCCTTTTATTTATACCGAGAAAAACGGTATTCACATTATTAATTTGGAACAAACTCAAAAACAGCTGGAAATTGCTTTAACTTATATCAAGGAAGTGATTATGAACGGTGGTAATGTTTTGTTTTTGGGTACCAAAAAACAAGCCCAAAATACAGTTAAAGAGAGTGCCATTGCTTGTAATATGCCTTATGTTGTCAACCGTTGGCTTGGTGGTACTTTGACCAACTGGAATTCAGTTTTTGCGACAATCAAAAGATATCGACAGTTAAAGGAAGATCGAGCTACCGGTGCGTTGGAAAAGTATACCAAAAAAGAAAGATTGATGATTGCCAAAGAAATTGAAAAATTAGAGACCAATGTCGGAGGTTTGGAAAAAATAAACAAAATTCCATCCGTAGTTTTTATTGTTGATTTAAAAACAGAAAAAACCGCTTTAGCGGAAGCTAATCGTTGTAATGTTCCGGTTGTTGCTATTTGTGACACCAATGTTAATCCGGAAGTAGTGGAATATCCAATCCCTGGAAATGATGATGCTATTAACGCTATTAAACTTTTGGTAAAAACTGTTTCAGAAACAATTATTGAAGCGCAAAAAGAGTTATCAGCCAAAGGTAGTGAAGTCAAGAAATAATTTTTCTAATTAATTTTAATAAAACAAAAAAAATATGGTTGACTTAGCAATAATTACCAAATTACGCAATCAAACGGGTGGAGGAATGATGGATTGCAAAAAAGCTTTGGAAGAGGCAAATGGCGATTACGAAAAGGCTATTGATCTTATGCGCCAAAAAGGTGAAATTAAGGCGGCCAAAAAATCTGCCGAAAGAGAAACCAAAGAAGGTATTGTTTATTCCTATATCCATTCCAATAATAAAACAGGTGCGATGTTAGAGCTTTTGTGTGAAACTGATTTTGTTTCTCGCACGGAAGATTTTAAAAATTTAGCTCATGAATTGGCTTTACAAATTGTAGCTATGAGTCCTGATTATTTGATGCCAGAACAAGTTCCGGTCGAAGTTCTTGAAAGGGAAAAAGCTATTTATAGAGAACAACTTTTGGCCGAAGGTAAAAAAGAAGAGTTTATGGAAAAGATTATGGAAGGTAAATTAACGAAATTTTTTGCCGAAACTTGTCTTTTGAAACAACTTTGTATCAAAGATGAAAATTTGACTGTCGAAGCTTTGATTAATCAAGTCATCGCCAAAACTGGAGAAAAAATCGAAATCGGAAGATTTTCCAGATTTCAAATTTAATCCTTAAAGGATTTATTTATGCGAGTAGCCGAAGTGCAGTTTGCGCCTTGGGATAAAGTTTATTATTTTGCCCCGGCGGAAAATGAAAAGAGTGCCGTCGGTGAGTATGTAATTGTTGAGACAAAGTTGGGATTAGAAATCGGTAAAGTTTTGCGTTATGTTGAATTGAATGCCGACAAGGAAGCTTCTTTGGGCGAGCCAATAAAACCAATTTTGCGAAATGCTGACAAGGAAGATTTAGATCAACTTTTAAACTTGAATCAAAAACAAAAAAAAGCGTTTGAAGAATGTCGCTCTTTGATCAAAAAATTTAATTTACCAATTAAATTGGTGGATGTTCATTTTGCTTTTGATGAAGCGCGAATAACTTTTGCTTTTATTGCTGATGGTCGAGTGGATTTTCGAGATTTGTTAAAAGAGTTAATTAGAATTTATCGCAAAAACATTCGTTTACAGCAGTTGGGAATTCGTGATGAAATTAAGATAAGCGGAGATATTGGTAATTGTGGTCGTAATTTATGTTGCAAATCATTTTTTCGTGATCTGGGTAATGTTACTTCCGATTTGGCTGATTTACAACAGGTTGCTCATCGCGGATCAGATCGTTTAAGTGGTGTTTGTGGCCGATTGAAATGTTGTTTGACTTATGAAAAAGATTTATATAGTAAACTAGCTGATAGTTTGCCAATGATTGGCGAAAAAATCAAAACAAAACATGGACAAGGCGAGGTTATTGGTTGGCATGTTTTGCGTCAATCAGTGGATGTTCTGTTGGACGGCAAAGATACAGTTGTGGAAATTTCAATAGAGAAATAGGTTTTTGAAAAAATCTGCCAATTGGCAGATTTTTTTGTAAATGATTAAAATTTGTTAATTTTATTGCTTTTTGTTATAATTGATAAAGTAAAAGTAGCCTTTTCTTAACGAAGAAATTGTTATTTAAAGTTAAGTTTAGTCTCAATAAAATTTTCTAAAAATATGCAAAAAGAACTTGATTTATTACGCCAACAAGCATTAAAGGAAATAGAGTTATTAGCAAATTTAAATAGCGCGGAAAGTTTTGAAATTGATTATTTAGGACGCAAAGATGGAAAGTTAAATAATATTTTAAAATCATTGAAGGATCTTTCGGTAGAAGATAAAAGAAATTTTGGTCAGTTGGCGAATGAAATTAAAATTGAAATTTTGGAAAAGCTAGAAAGTCGTAGAGCTGAATTACGCCAAAAATCAATGACGGATCAATTACAGAAAGAAAAGATGGATATGACCGTTCCGGGGAAAAAACAACCCAGAGGATCATTAAATCCTAATAGTTTAGTGCAGTATGAGTTAGAGGATTTGTTTCGCTCTTTTGGTTTTATTGTTGCTGATGGTCCGGAATTGGAGTCTGATTATTTTAATTTTGAAGCTTTAAATATTCCGGCTACTCATCCGGCTCGTGATACCCAAGATACTTTTTATATCAAAAAAGATCAAGGAGAAAAAACCGTTTTACGAACACATACTTCTCCGGTTCAAATAAGAACAATGCTTAAATATGGGGCTCCTTTGCGGGCTATTGTTCCGGGAAAGGTTTTTCGTAATGAGGCATTGGATGCTTCGCACGAAAATACTTTTTTTCAGCTGGAGGGAATTATGGTTGATCGAGATTTATCAATCGCTAATTTAATTGCGGTAATGAAATCTTTATTGCGAGGAATTTTAAAAAAAGAAGTCAAGGTCCGGTTGCGTCCTGGTTTTTTTCCTTTTGTTGAACCGGGTTTTGAGTTGGATATTAGTTGTCTTATTTGTGGTGGTCGAGGTTGTAGTGTTTGTAAACAGTCCGGCTGGGTAGAACTTTTGCCCTGCGGAATGATTCATCCTCATGTTTTGCGGGCGGGTGGAATTGATCCAGATGAATATACAGGGTTTGCTTTTGGTTTGGGTTTAACCCGTTTGGTGATGATGCGTTATGGTATTGATGATGCCCGGTTGATGAATTCTGGAGATTTACGATTTTTGCAACAGTTTTAGTGTTTATTATGAAAAAAAATTTGGATTCAAATTTTAATAATCAGCAACTTTCCTCTCAACAACAACGATCGTTGGAGTATTTTGATTTTGCTGGGGATGCTTGGGAAAGATTCCAAAAAGATTGTAAAAAGTTGGGAGAAGTAGACAGTTTAGTAGATTTGATTAGTTTGTTAACGGATAAAATTAAAGATCAAATAATTAGACAAAAAAAAGTGGCAGTTCTATCTCAGTTAAAAGAACATGGATTATTAGGTAAGGTTAGTAAAGAGGGGTTAGAAAAATTTATAAAAGAAAAAGATTATCGAGTGAGAACAGTACTTTTTCGTGAATTATTAAATCTAGAACTAAATAAAAAAGATGAACTAAGTGATGATTTTTTTCAAAAATTTAATTTTCTTTTATCAGCAGATGATCAATTGATTGTTGGTAAAAATTTTTCAAACAACAAAAGCATTACCGGTCTAATTTTGGTAAAAAGTGGGCGATTTGAATTTAGACAATTAAGATCTTTTCGTTCTTTTTATCACAAAGTTTCAGAACTCATTGACGGTTTACGAGGGAGCGAGGAAGGGCCTAATGTTTTCTTGGATGCTTTTGATTCGGTGGATAAAATGATTTTTGTTCCAGCTCCGATAACAACCAAATCCATAGAGGAAATTGCTAAAAACAAGAGGGAGTCGTCTCGATATGGATTAACTGTTTGCAATTCAATTTTTAGTAGTCAAGATGTTGATGCTTTACTTTATTTTCTGGCGAATAAATTTTTAGAAAAAGAAGAAAAATAAATTTAATATATGAATATCTCTTTAAACTGGTTAAAAGAGTTTGTTTCTTTACCTGAAGATCTCACCGCCAAAGAGTTAGGGTTAAAATTAACGATGTCGACGGTAGAGGTGGAGGGTGTTAATTCTTCCTCCGAAAATTTTGTCAAGATTGTTGTCGGAAAGGTCAAGAAAATTGATAATCATCCTAATGCTGATCGTTTAAAGGTTGTTGAGGTTGATATTGGAGAAAAAACAGTACAAATTGTTTGTGGTGGTTCTAATTTAGTATTGAATAGTTTGGTAGCCGTTGCTTTACCCGGAGCCAAAGTAAAATGGCATGGTGAAGGTGAGTTGGTAATTATTGAAAAATCAAAAGTTCGTGGAGTCGAAAGTGAGGGGATGATTTGTGCCTCGACAGAAATTGGATTAGAAGACCGTTTCCCTATTAGTGAAGAACATGAAATTTTGGATTTTAGTGAAAAGGGTTTAAATTTCGCCGTAGGAGAAAATTTAGCGGATGTTTTGGATATTGATGAAACTGTTTTTGAAATTGATAATAAATCGGTAAACAATCGTCCTGATCTTTGGGGTCATTATGGTTTGGCTAGAGAGTTGTCCGCAATTTATCAAGTTCCATTGAAAAGTTATCCGCAAGATAAATTTAAATTTTTAAAACAAGAAAAGTTAAAAGTAGAGGTAAAAGAAAAAAATGCCTGTCCTCGCTATCAGGCCGTTGTTTTGAACGGAATCAAAGTAAAAGATTCTCCAACTTGGATTCAAAAAAGATTATTAGAAGTCGGACAAAAACCAATTAATAACATTGTGGATATTACTAATTTCGTGATGTTTGAATTGGGGCAACCTTTGCATGCTTTTTCTTTTGATTCAATCCAAGAAAAAATAGTTATTCGCAAGGCCGTTTCGGGAGAAAAATTTTTGGCTTTGGATGAAGTTGAAAGAGAACTTACAGAAGATGATTTGGTTATTGCTGATCAAGAAAAAGTTTTGGCGTTAGCCGGAGTTGTTGGTGGGTTTAATTCAGGAATTAAATCGGAAACTACTAAGATTGTTATTGAATCGGCTAACTTCGAACCGGTAGGAATTCGCAAAACTGCCAATCGTTATAATTTGAGAACGGAGGCGGCCGTTAGATTCGAAAAAAGTTTGGATCCATTAATGACGGAATTAGCAATTAACAGGGTAGTTTCTTTACTTCTTGCTGATTGTCCGGATTCGGAAATTGTCACCGAGTTTATTGATGTGAACAGTTATAAGGAAAATAAAATAGAGTTGGATATTGGTTGGGATTTTGTTGATAGAAAAATTGGGAATGAATTAGATAGAGAGCTGGTTGTTAACTTTTTGAGACGGTTAGGTTTTGGTGTCAAAGAAAAGAAAAAAGGATTTTCTTTAAAAGTGCCTTCTTGGCGGGCGACCAAAGATATTTCAATCAAGGAAGACATTATAGAAGAAATTACTCGAATTTTTGGTTATGATAATTTACGACCGATAATGCCCAAAGTTTCATTGGCCTATACTGAAGAAAATGGATTAAGAACCTTGGAAAGAAAAATTAAAGAGTTTTTGGCTTTTGGTGCTGGTGCTAATGAAATTTACAACTATTCTTTTACGGATGGGGAGTTTTTGAAAAAAATTGGAATGCCATTGGATTTAGTTGAAGTTGCTAATCCTTGGTCGGCAGAACTTAAATATTTGCGAAAAAGTTTGGTTCCTGGAATATTGAAAAACTTAATGGGAAATAGACATCTTTTTCCAAAAATGAAAATTTTTGAGGTTGGGAAAACTTTTAACAAACTATTGACTGGCGAAGAGGTTAGGCCGGGATTAAAAGAATTTTTACCTCGACAAGATCTTTTTTGTGCGGTTGCTGTTTATGGTGCGGATGCTGTGTTTCGATTAAAAGGGATGGTAGAAGCATTATTTGAAAATCTATTTTTAGAACTTTCTTTCGAGGTTGATGATGAGTTTCCTTTGTGGGCGCATCCTGGCCAATCAGTCAAAATGTTTTTAGAAAAAGAGGAGATTGGAACCTTGTGTGGGATTCATCCTGAAACAAAGGACATTTTTGATTTACCGGATGAGGTCGCTATTGTGGAGTTTAATTTGTCAAAAGTTTTACCATTTTTCCCTGTTCAAAAAAAATATGTGGCTACGCCGAAATTTCCTCCCATTGTTTTGGATGTTTCTATTATTGTTGACAGTCAAGTTGACTGGGGTAAAGTAGAAAAATTAGTAAAATCTTTTAATCCGGAACTGATTAAAGGTGTTGAGTTGTTGGAAGTTTATAAAGATGATAAAATAGGAGTAGATAAGAAAAGTTTCACTTTTCGTTTAACCTATCTTTCTGAAGATAGAACATTGGTGAGTGAAGAAGTGGCTAAAATTCAAAAAAGTTTATTGGAACATCTGGCTAAAGCTCTGGGAGCTGTTATTCGTCAGTAAATAAAAACAAAAATAAAAATAAAAATATATGTTAACAAGCCAAGAAATTTTTTATTGGGTGGCTTCTGGTTGTTTGGTTATTTTAACTGTTTTTTTGTCAATTTCATTGGTTAATTTAATTCGAATAATGCGTCAATTAAATGAGGCGGTCGAAAGAATTCATGCTAGACTGGATCAACTTTCCAGTATTTTTGGTTTATTAAAGTCAGGACTTTTTTCGGCCGGGATTAAAAAAGTTTTTTCTCTTTTTTCGACAAAAGAAACCAAGAAAAAAACTAAAAAATTAAAATAAATTTATCCCGAATATTTTCGGCACAATTATATGCTTGGTTATCAAGTTGATTTATTAGGTAATTCTGAGAATTCATTTTTTTCAACTCTCCTTGTAAGTCAGGAATTTGTTTTGTTGTTAAATTTTTTGGGAGCGCTTATCGGTTTAATTATTTTTCTTTTTGTTTTGCGAAAAATTTTATTTAAATTTAGTAATAAGTTAAAATCTTTTGATAAAAAGATATTGTTGATTTCCGTTCCCAAGAGAACGGCGGAGAAGGATACGGGAGCTCCTCCAACATTACAACAAATTCAAGAAAAAATTGGTATTATGGAGTCGCTTTTTAGTAATATTGCCGGATTAAAGTCTGAAAAAGGTTTTCGTCCGTGGTTTTTGGGATACCGAGATGTTTTTTCTTTTGAATTGGTAGTTATTAAAGGTCAAATTCATTTTTTTGTGGTGACGCCTGCGCATTTTCAAGAATATATTGAACAACAAATAACGGCACAGTTTGGCGATGCTTTTATCGAAGAGTTGCCTGATTATAATATCTTTTCTCCCAAAGGTTTTATTAAGTCATCAGTTTTAGTTTTAACCAGAGATAATTTTTTACCACTCAAAACATACAAGAAAATGGATTCCGATCCTTTAAATGCCATTACTAATGCTTTGAGTAAAATTAACGAAAAAGATGGGGCGGCAATTCAAATTATTATTAAATCGGCGAGACCAACATGGCGGAGTTTTGGTGTTAAAGTCGCCAGTAAAATGCAACAAGGAAAAAAGTTTGAAGATGCTTATCAAGAAGCTAAGGGCGGTTTTTGGGGTGGGTTGAGAAGTTTTATTAAAGCAATGAAATCAAAAGATCCAAATCAAGGAGTAGAAAATTATCGACTTTCTCCGATGGAAGAGGAAATGGTCAAAGGAATAGAAGAAAAATGTTCCAAGGCGGGTGCTGATGTTAATGTTCGGGTGGTTGTTTCTTCTGATAACAAAGTGGCTTTAGATGCTTATTTGGCAAATATTGTTAATGCTTTTGGACAGTATAGTGTTTATAAATATGGAAATTCTTTTGAGAAAAATAACAGTAATCAAAAAAAGATTATCAATGATTTTATTTATAGACAGTTTGATGTTAGTAGAATGATTGTTTTGAACACAGAAAACTTAGCTAGTCTTTTTCATTTCCCAATTCCGCATATTAACGAAGCTCCAAATATCAAGTGGTTAGAAGCAAGAAAGGCTCCGGCACCGGAAAATATCCCCGATGAAGGTTTGTTAATGGGATATAATGTTTATCGTGGTGAAAGTACTCCGATCAGGATTAAACGAGAGGATCGTCGTCGTCATATGTACACTATTGGTATGACGGGAACGGGAAAATCGTGGTTTATTGAAGGGATGATGATGCAAGATATTGCTAACGGAGAAGGTTGTTGTTATATTGATCCTCATGGCGATGCTATCGAACATATTTTGGCTAGAATCCCTAAGGAAAGAGCGGAGGATGTTGTTATTTTGGATCCTGGGGATGTTTCTCGTCCCATTGGTCTTAATTTGTTGGAGTTTAAAACACAAGAAGAGAAAACTTTTGCGATAAATGAGTTAATGGCTATTTTTGATAAATTATATGACCTCAAAGCCACCGGAGGTCCAATGTTTGAACAGTATTTTAAAAATGCAGCTTCTTTGATTATGGGAGATCCTGAATCTGGTTCAACTTTGTTGGAAATTTCTCGTGTTTTGGCGGATGAAGATTTTCGGGCATATAAACTTTCAAAATGTCAGGATCAGTTGGTTGTTAATTTTTGGGAAAAAGAAGCCCAAAAAGCGGGAGGTGAGGCCTCTTTGGCCAATATGGTTCCCTATATTACCAGTAAAATGTCGCCATTTATCAGTAATGATTATGTCCGGCCAATTATCTCTCAACAGGTAAGTACGATTGATTTTGCCGAAATAATGAATAAAAAGAAAATCTTGTTAATTAAGCTTGCCAAAGGTAAAATTGGACAACTTAATTCAAATTTGCTAGGAATGTTGGTGATTGGTAAGTTACTGATGGCTGCTTTGGCTAGAGGTGATATGGAAGAGGATGAAAGAAAAGATTTCTATTTGTATGTAGATGAGTTTCAGAACTATTTGACGGATAGTATGGAAATAATTTTATCCGAAGCCAGAAAATATCGTTTGTGTTTATGTATTGCGCATCAATATGTAGGTCAATTGGTAAAAAATAATGATACTAAGTTCAAGGATGCTATCTTTGGTAATGTGGGAACAAAATGTGCTTTTCGTATTGGCGTTGATGATGCGGAAGCAATGAGCAAAGAGTTTGCAGGAATTTTTAATGAAAATGATTTTTTGAACTGTCCAAGTTATAACTGTTATGTTAAATTATTGATTAGTAATGCCAATCCTCCAGGTTTTAATATGAAAACAATTCCATTTGATGAGTTGCCTGGGGTTGTTAAGTCCAATAAAGAAATTTCTGAAGCTATTAAACAGTTATCTAAATTAAAATATGGTAGAGATAAAGAACTTGTAGAAATGGAGGTCAAAGAACGACAATCAAGGGAGTTCTGATAATTATAAACTAAAAATAAAAATAAAATATTATGTTTAGCATTTTTAAAAAAGATGATAATAGTATGGAAGAAGAACAGCACAGTCAAGTCAGTATGACGGCGCGAGAAATTTTATCAGCATTAAATCAAATGCAAAAAGAGTTAGATCGGTTGAAGTTAGCCGTTTCTGGTAGTTTGCGTTTGGATTTAAGTGAAGAACAAGCCCAAAATGTTGAAAATGGGTTAGCAAGATTAAAAATTTCCGGAACGGATAAGCAGTCGAGTGGTTCAGAAAGGGTGGTCGAAGGTGTTTTTGATGGAAATACGATGATTGGGGCAGATGGAGAAGTTTATGATGTTCCTGCTAATTATGCCAGTAAGTCCAAACTGGTCGAGGGTGATATTTTGAAGTTAACAATTAATAATTTAGGTGCTTTTGTTTATAAACAAATTAAACCAATTGATCGTTTACGCAAAGTGGGAGTTTTGGATCAAGATCCACAAAATTTACAATTTTATGCTTTGTGTGAGGGCAAGAAATGGAAGTTGCTAACAGCCAGTGTTACTTATTATAAAGGAGAACCGGGAGATGAGGTGATTTTTTTAATCCCGGCCGAAGGTGTAAGTCGTTCCGCCGCGGTAGAAAATATTATCAAAAAGTAGTTAATTAGATAAAAATCACTCAGAAAGGAGTGGTTTTTTGATTATAATTTAGATAATTGCTTTTATTGGTTGTTTTTGTTAAAATCAAGATGATTTTAAATTTAAAAATATGGCTTTATATCGTAAATATCGTCCGCAAAATTTTCATGAAGTAGCTGGACAAAATCACATCAAAATAACTTTACTAAATGAGTTGATTAGTGATAAATTAGCTCATGCTTATCTTTTTTGTGGACCACGAGGAACGGGCAAGACAACGATGGCGCGCCTTTTGGCCAAATCGGCTAACTGTGAAAATCCCGAAAAAAACGGAGAGCCTTGTAATAAGTGTTCTTCTTGTGTCGAAATTTCCGCCGGGCGATCCTTGGATATAATTGAAATTGATGGTGCCAGTAATAATGGTGTTGATAATGTTAGAGAAAATATTATTGAGAGTGCCAGATTTTCTCCAACAAAGAGAAAATATAAATTTTATATTATTGATGAGGTGCACATGTTATCAATTTCCGCTTTTAACGCGTTGTTGAAAATTTTGGAAGAGCCACCTCGTTATGTAATTTTTATTTTGGCGACTACGGAAGCGCACAAAATTCCGGCAACGATAATCTCTCGTTGTCAAAGATTTGATTTCAAGAAAGTGCCTTTCTTGGAAATGGTGACTAGATTAAAAATGATTTCCGAAAAAGAAGGGTTTTCCGTCGAAGAAAATGTTTTGGAGGTTGTTTCTAGGCAGTCTAGTGGATGTGCTCGTGATGCGGAAAGTTTATTAGAACAGTTGTTCTCTTTGGGAGAAAAGAAAATAAATTTAGAAACTGCAGAACTGGTTTTACCTCGTTCATTGGGAGAAGAAATGTTAGGTTTTGTGGAAATTATTTTGCATAAAAAAACGGCGGAAGGTTTTGAGTTTGTAGCCGGTTTATTAAATAATGGTTTAGATCCGGTTTTGTTTTTGGATAATTTTGTTGAGTTTTGTCGTCGATTGTTAGTTTATAAAGTGACGAATAATTTAACGGAGTTAAGTCAAGACTTGTCAGATCAACAAATAACAAAAATATTAAGTTTATTGGAAAATTTTTCTGCGGACTATTTGTTGCTTATAATTAAAAAATGTTTATCGGCCAAAGAAAGTTTTCGCCAAAACTATTTACCGCAACTACCGTTAGAAGCAGTGCTTTTGGAAATGACTTTGTCTTCGGTTGGGCCGGATCGGGGCGCTTCGCGCCCCGTGGCGCCTTCGGCGCCAGTTTCGACCAAGGTCGAAACTTCCGGCCAAAATTCAACAGCAACTCTTGATCCAAAAAAAGAAGAGAAAGCAGTTGAATTAACTGAAGAAAAAGAAATAGAAACTGAAAATTTAAAACCGCAACAACCACCCGTCACTGTTTTGGGAAATGATGTTGTTGCTTTATGGAGTTCTTTGATGCGTAGTTTGGAAAAAGATAGTTATTCTGTTTACATGTCTTTGCGAATGGGAAAACCGGTGGAGTTTGCAGATGGATTGCTGGTGATTGGTTTTATTTTTGAACTACAAAGACAAAGAGTGGACAAGGTAGAGAGCCGACAAATTATTATGGATTGCTTACAAAAGTTAACTGGTAAAACTTGGCAAATAGAAACGAGAATTCAACCAGGGTTAACCATGGCCGATCTTTTGGTTACTGACAAGGGGATCGAGAAAAATGAGTCGGATACGGTAGAGGACTTGGCTAGGGAGTTCGGCGGGACGGTGGTTGACTCAACTTCGACAATATAGTAAAATAAAAAAGATTTTATTTTTGATAAATAAAATAATAATTTATTCGGGGATCGTCTAATGGTAGGACAACAGGTTCTGGTCCTGTTTATTGGGGTTCGAGTCCCTATCCCCGAGCCATAAACTACTCGAATATGCTCGAGTTTATGGTTCGCCATTATTTAGTGTTAGATAGGTATTTAAGATATAAACAAAAAATCCGAATTATCGGATTTTTTGTTTCTAAATTTTTTTTATAATCTAGTTGATTTTCCAACGGAAGCATTGGGGTTGGTGTCTTTTGGTGAAGAGGTTTCAATTTTACCTCTTTTGCTGGTACCACGGATTTCGTTATCATATACTTCGTTCATTTTGTCGATTTCTTGTGGTGTGGCGGGAGTATCCATCTCATAACTTCTTTTGCGTGTAAATATATTTTTGAGACGAGAAAAGATACTGGGCTTTTTGACTGGCGGAACATAAGCATTAAATTCTCCACCTTGTTGCATCATATCAATTTTTTGTGATCTTTGCACAAAATCTTTATCTACTTTTGGAGCTGAAACATTTTCCATTTTATCGCCTTCAGCCATTTTGGTTAGATCACGAAAAGGACTAATTTCTGCGGGACTATTTTCATCTCCTTCTTCGAACAAAAGCTCTTCGATAGTTTGAATCTCTTTTCTAATATCCGCAATTTCTTTTTTTTCGATTTCTTCCGGTTTTCTGTAAATTGGATTTCGTGAACCGATGGCAAAGGCTTTTTCTTGTTTGTTGTACTCACCTAAACGAGAAAATCTTTGGTTTTTGTTTTCATCATAAAAATAAACCATGTCGCCTTCCATTGGTTCCATGTGTAAACGAGTGTCTGTTAGTTTCTCGTAAAGTTTAGCTAACTTCTTGTGAAAATGAAATTTACGAAAATCAGAGTTTTCGGCACTCCATTTAGAAGGGTAGATGTTTTCTTTGATTGCACGGGACATTAAAAATTCAGCCTTTTTGGTGTTGTCCGTCGCCTGTTCTCGATAACTTTCAATTTCTTCCGTTTTGACTAAATTTTTTTGAGATAAAATATTAGAAAATTGTTCAGAAGAAACTTTTTCAAGAGTGTGATCAAAATCAAAATTCTCCTTTTGAGGTTTCTCTTTTGGTACCGACTTGTTTTGCAATTGATTCTCAAATGCGTTGTTCATAAATTTAAAATTAAAGTTTTATGCCTTTAAATTTTATGTAAGTTAGATATTTTTTTTATTATAACACAAAATTAGATTTTTTGTAAATTAGAAAGTTAATTTAGAAAAAGAATGGCACCATTTAAAACGGAGGCAAATAAACACCAAGCTAAATAAGGAACAAGCAACCAACTAGCTAATTTACTAATCTTGGAAAACTGTTTAATTGTAAGAGTAATAAAAATTATTAAAAAGATAATGTTAATAAAAGCAAAAAGCGGATTTTGCAAACCAAAGAAAAGAATTGACCAAAAAGTGTTTAACATCAGTTGAGCAATAAAGAAAAAAAGTGCGGAGGAAGATTTTTTAAAACCTTTGTTCCAAACAATAGCCAATGAAATGGCCATCATTAAATATAGAACGGTCCAAACGGGAGCAAAGAGCCAGTTTGGAGGTTGAAATACAGGTTTTGCGAGTTGTTCATACCAGCTTCCCAGTGAGGTCACTGTAAAAAGAGACCCTATGGCGGAGGCTAGAAAGCAGATAATTACAGAACTTAACAATCGAAGAAAAAAATGCATAAACTATTTTTATTTTTTATTAGTAAATTTGGTCAGTTTATCAGCAAGTATATTAATGGCAATTTCGGCGGACTTACTTCGTTGTAGTAGTGCCAAAATTTCGTCTTTATCAAGGTTGGAAATTTCGCGAAGTTCTTCTGCCAAGGAAATTATTTTGCCAAAAAATTGTTTTTCTTGAATGCCAATAGAAATTAAATCTTGTCCACGCAAGACGGGGTTTGGTTTTTTGTCGGCAATTTTATTTTCTTTTGCCAGTTGGAGAATCCATTCTCGCGCTTTTTTGGTCAGATCGTAGTTTTCTTCTTGGGCAACGGCTTGAGAAAAAAAAGCCAGTTCGGTAATTGTTGCCGGAAAAATTTTTCTTGCCAGTTGAAAAATTTTTCCGATAGGAGTTTCACTTGTTATTAAACTTTCTTGATAAAGTTGGGCTATTTGATTCTGGTATTTTTTGAACTGTAAAACTTTTTGTGTGAACTCTTTGGATAAAGTTATTCTTTGTAAAAATTTAACTGTTTCTTCTTCGGTTAGTTCATGACAAAGAGAAGCCAACATCAAAGGGAATGCAGAATTATTAATTGGCGTTGATGATTTTTCAATTCGTAGCAGTTCAGCGGTGCGATCAATTATGGTAAGAGTTGTCAGCCAACCATCAGCATTTTCATTTTTGAGGTTGGAACTTTTTTCTGCCAAGGCAGGATTTAAATAACGGAGGATATTTAGTTGTTGTGCTGTTAATAAACCGATAGAGGGCTTGGCGGACATCAAAAGTAGTTTGCGCCATTCTTCTAGAAATTTACTGCCAGAAAGATCAATCATGCGAGGGGCAGTTCTAGTCATTATTTGAGCCGTTTTGTTTTCAATAACTAAACCGAAACGGGCACAAAATTGAATTCCCCGAAAAACTCGTAGCGGATCATCTGAAAACTGGGTTTCATCAGTTATCCGCAAGGTGCGATTTTTGAGATCATGCACACCACCAAAAAAATCAAAAATTTCACCGGTGAGAGGATCGGCATACATAGCATTAAAAGTAAAGTCTCGTCGTTTGGCCGCTTCGTTAAGTGGTAAGTCTTTGTCAATCAGAACAGAAATTCCTCGACCAGAAGATTTGTCAGAATCAGTTTTTTGATCTTGTCGTGGGAGTGAAAGATCCAATGTTTGACCACTTTTTCCGGTGGCTTTTATTACACCATAACTTTTTCCCGCTTTTTTGGTTTTGAAGTTTAGATTTTCCAAAACTTCATTTATTTTTTCTTCTGACAAGTGATGAATTTCCAAATCCAGATCCTTAATTGGCTTTCCGAGAAAAAAATCACGCACCGTCCCACCATTTAAAAATGCTCGACCTCCAAGATTTTTTATTTCTTGACAGACGGTAATCATTTCTTTGTAAGATTCAGCTTGTTCCGGTTGGTTTTGTTGTGCGAAAATTTCAGTTATTTCTTCCGGAGAATAAAACTTAATAGCTAAAATGTTTTTTGTTGATAACTGTTCTGTGTTCATAATTATTTTCCTAATCGGTAAATTTAAAAGTTTTAATAATAATTGGCACCATTGAGGCTTTCGGGATTAAATTTTTATTAACCAAATTTTCACCTTTTATTTTTCCAACATAAATCTGTTCTCCTTTTTGTCCCAAAAAAAGATAGTCATTTTTATTGGATAAATTATCCCAGTTGTTTTGGGGAAAAATTGAAATTTCAAAGAGATCTTGTTGGCCGGGTAGTCCAAAAATTGAAGTGGAGATTTGGGTTTCTTCAAAAGTATGAAAAGTTCTTTGAATTGTTACTTCTGCCCAGTTTTTGGGGAAAAGCAAAGAATAACCATCTTGGCTATTATAATAGGGGATAAGCAGTTGTTCCGAATCTTGGGGATTGTAAGATTTTACCGTTTTTTGGGAGCAACCAGAAACAGCAACGGAAACAAATAAAAGAAGGATAAGAAAGGTTATTTTTTTAAACATATTGACAAAACTATTTTTTATTGTTAATTTAAAGAATAAATAAAGTTCTTTTTCAGGGAGGTATCAAATGCCAAAGAAATCTTATTTGCGTATTTATCTCAGTGATCTTAACGGAAAATCACTGACATTGCTTATCCCCAAAAGGATAACTATAAAATATTTTTTAGAGAAAACGGGGATAAAAGGGCCAATTTCGCAAGTAGTTTGGGACTGTACTGATGGCAACTGTAAACAGAAAGCGAAGTTCATTATTGATACAACGGAGTTCTTCATGGACTTGGGTGAATATATTGTCGGAAAAATTTCTGAGCAGGGATGTCAAAAATGGCAGGATGAGTTGGTGAGAGGAGATGATGATTATTTCCAGATTAGAAGGAAAAATTTGCCGGAAATGGAGTTATTGAAGATCAGTAGCTTTTTGCTTGAAAATAGAAATTTTTTCAACAAAACAAGATAAGAAGTGCGACAGCCAAGTTGTCCACTTTTTTTAATTACTAATTTGATAGTTTAATTATAGCAAAAATTAACTATATCCCCAAAAAAAGAGGAAAATATTTTATTATAAAAACTAAAAATGGTATAATAAAAAAGTAAAAATTAGCTAAATTTGACATAATGTTGACATTGTAAAGTTTTTGTGATATAATTTAGGGTATGAAAATAGCTTTTATTGGCCAAAAAGGCATCCCCATGACTTTTGGTGGTGTCGAAAAACATGTAGAGAGGTTAGCCGTTGGCATGGCCGAATTAGGGCATGAAGTTTTTGTTTATACTCGACCATGGTACACACCGGTCAAAAAGAAAAAATATCAAGGCGTAAAATTAATTAGTTTACCCTCAATTCATACCAAAAATTTAGATACAATTTCTCACACTTGGCGCGCGACTTGGCATGCGATTTCCCAGAACTATGATGTTATTCATTATCATGGGGTTGGTCCGGCGTTGTTGTCTTTTTTGCCTAGAATTTTTGCTCCGCGAACAAAAGTAGTGAATACTTTTCATTGTGTTGATCGCACGCATCAAAAGTGGGGTTTCTTGGCGAGAATGGCATTGACGTTAGGGGAGTGGACGGCCGTCACTTTTTCGCATGAAACAATTATTGTTTCCAAGTATTTACAACATTATGTCAAGAAAAAATATCATGCTTCTACCGTTTATATTCCAAATGGAGTTGATGTTTTGCCGGAAGTAAAAAGTTCGCAGGAAATAAAGAAGTTTGGTTTGCAAAAAGATGGGTATATTTTATTTCTTTCTCGTTTGATTAGACACAAGGGTGCCCATTATTTAATTCAGGCTTATAACAGTTTGCAAACGGACAAAAAGTTAGTAATTGTTGGCGGATCTTCTTTTACCGATAGTTATGTTCAAGAGTTGAGAACTCTAGCCAAACATAATCCCAATATTCTTTTTTTGGGAAATGTTCAAGGTGGTTCTACTTTGTGGCAAGAACTTTATAGTAATGCTTCTCTTTTTGTTCATCCTTCCGAAACGGAAGGGTTGCCCATTGTTTTATTGGAAGCGATGAGTTTTGGTTTGCCAGTCTTGGCTTCGGATATTCCCGAAAACATGGAAGCGTTAGCGGGAGGTTTTGGTTTTTCTTTTCACAATAAAGATGTTCGTGACTTACAAAAGAAATTAAACTATTTATTAGAAAAGAAAATTTTACTACGCAAGACGGGAGATTCAGCTAGAATTCATGTGGCACAAAATTATAGTTGGACGGATATTATCAAGGCAACGAATACTCTTTATTTGGAGTTATCAGGTGAAAATAAAAAATCAGCAAAATTACAACCCAAAAAAATTTAGAAAATAAAAATTAAAAAAATCCCGTTCGGGATTTTTTTTGTTAATAAACTTTTTTTTAAAACTCTTTCCATTTTTCTATAAACTGACCAATGCCGGCATTATTTAATTTTTTGGTGAGATTGTTTTTTTGTCTTGCCCAACGAAAGAGGTCGGCGCAATCAATTTTGTAGCGTCCTTGTGAAATAATGTGGCGAACTTCGTTTTTTTTGAGCGCTCTTCTGATGGTCAAGGCATCGACGCCCAGAAGTTTTGCCGATTCGGAAATGGTTAATTTAATGGCGGGCATTTTTTTGTTTTTTATAATTAAGGGGGAGAATAATCCAATTTGTCATTTCGACCGAAGTGGAGAAATCTCAAATTGGAAAAGGTATAAGA
>CAZSER010000006.1:0-30798 GCA_964605975.1 uncultured Gammaproteobacteria bacterium | reverse complement strand
AAATGGGTGAAGTTTTAATCAATAGAATTAAAAAACTTGATGATGAAAACTCAACCGCCCTTGAAGTAGAAGCCAAAAAAATCCTTTCCACTGTTATTCAACGCTGTTCAGTTTCTCATGCTGTCGAATCAACAACTTCTATTGTTGACTTACCAAGTGATGAAATGAAAGGCAGAATTATCGGAAGAGAAGGTCGCAATATTAGAGCCATTGAACAAGCTACGGGAGTAGAAATAATTGTTGATGACACGCCCCAAGCAATTACCGTTAGCGCTTTTAGTCCAATTCGACGCCAAGTCGCCAAAAAATCAATTGAGAAATTAATTTTGGATGGTCGAATTCACCCTGGAAGAATTGAAGAGGCTATTGAAGAGTCCAAAAAAGAAATTGCCATTGAAATTAAAAAGGCGGGAGAAGATGCTTGTTTTGAAGTTGGTGTAGCCGGATTAGATAATAAATTAGTCCAAATTATTGGTCGTTTAAAATATCGCACCAGTTATGGTCAAAATGTTTTGCAACACTCAATTGAAGTTGCTCACCTTTCAGCACTATTAGCCGAAGCGCTCGGAGCAAATGTTACGGTGGCCAAAAAAGCCGGATTTCTTCATGATTTAGGAAAAGCGGTTGATCATGAAATTCAAGGAACTCATCCGGAAATTGGTAGAGATATCGCCAAAAAATTCAACCTGCCAGAAGAAATAATTATTCCTATTCTAACTCACCATGATGACAAACCCCCGACACTAGAAGCCGTTATTGTCAAAGTTGCTGATGCTTTATCCGGCGCTAGACCAGGCGCCAGAAAAGATACTTATGAAAGATATCTACAACGCTTAGAAGAACTAGAAACTATTGCCAAAAGAAATGAAGGAGTAGAAAAAACTTACGCTATTCAAGCCGGCAGAGAAGTTCGTGTTTTTGTCGAACCAAACAAAGTTAATGATATTGAAGCAGAGAAATTAGCTCAAAAAATTGCCAAAGATATTGAAGCAGAACTAAAATATCCAGGAGAAATTAGAGTTATGGTTATTAGAGAAAATAGAGTGACTGAATACGCTAGATAAAACAGTACTAAAAGAGATGCCAATTTTTGGCATCTCTTTTATTTTTTAAATTTAAAAAGACACTTAATTTTAAGTGTCTTTTTCTGTTTTGCCCCTAAAAGGGCGTTTTCCAAATTTGGGTAGCTTTTAAACTATCCACCCATTTTTTAATTTTCTTTTTTACTTCTTCACTACCTTTTTGGAAACTAATCAGCAATTGACTCCCCACCAGCCCTAGCTCTTGCTTCAGAAAGTCACTGACATCTTCTTTGTCATGACAAGAAAGAAAAAGTTCTATCACCGTTGATGATTGAATAGGACCTATTTCGTCAAGGACTGAAAGGGCTTCATCCAGTTTTTTGAATTTCTCAATCATAACCAATCTTTCTTTCTCTTCCCCCTCAAAAAACTGTTGAATTTCTTGCTGAACTTTTTCTATTATTTCCAAATCTCCCAAACTCATTGCTTCCAATATTTCTTGTCGAAACAGTGGAATATTTTTCCTTTTTTGTTCTTTTTCCAAAATTTTTTTTATCATTCGACAACTAACAGAACTTAATGACCAGAAACGATTACCACTTTTCAAAACTAGCATTTTTGTTCTCCTTTTTCTGATAACTCTTGCACCATTTGCAAAAATTTAGCCGTATCTTCATAGAACTCTAACACTCTAATAACCTCTCCGTTTTCATCAAGCAATATTCTGACAAAAACATCTGAAAAGACATTTTCGTTAAAAGATATGCTCATCTCTTGCTTTTGTGGCCCTACTGGCTCCAACCTGATTTTTCTTCGAAGATACCTAGCAATAGAACCTTCTCCTTGTTCCTCAACTCTTTCTTGATAGTTAAAAATATCCAAATCAAAAAACAGATCCTCCATCTCAGAAAAAAACACCCTTAACACCAGATTAAACTCACCATCCGTTTTTTTCTCTTTTAGAAAAGAAAACTTCTTGATCTTTGTAAATACTTTTTTCATCAAATTCTCCCCTTTTATAATTTTAAAGAACCAACAGAAGTTAATTCTAAACAAAAAAACTGTTATTGTCAACAACAAAAAAAGACCGGAAGATTCCAGTCTATTGTTCTTTTATTTTTTCACTTTTTTCAGAGAAACAAAGCACCGACAAGGAGTCATCGCTCTGAAGCTTTTTAACTTATCCTCCTCTGAACGAAAGGGATCACAGACAACTACAACCTTATAAGAACTACATAAAGCAACAATCTCCCTTTCTAATTTTTTGACAGTTTGACTATTGTCAATAACTCTCCGAACCTCTCTGCTAAAATTCCTGATATCAGAAATTTTCTCCTCACTATCCAAAGAGAAATCCAAATCACAAAACTCTTCGGCACAGATTTCGCTGTTGCTTTTGCAACAAATAAATCCAAGATGACAAATTACATCACTATCAATCTTACCTGAATCTAATGAAATATCCTCTTCAAAATAAATTTTTTTAATTGGCAAATAAACTTTTTTCCCTTTTGTTCTTTCTGTCATTCTACCGAACTCCTACCAGTCATAGTTTTCTGCTTCTGCGTTTTTTATCTTTTCTCTTCTTTGATAAATTTCCTGCGCTAATCTATCCAAAGAATCCTGTAAAAATTCCTCTATGGAAGAAAAAACTCTCAGAACCTCCAGTTTGTTATTTTCTAAATCAACTACCAAAAATGGACCGTTATTCGCTTTTTCGAGCAAAGCGGAAACAACTTGAAAATCATTAGAAAAATCATCTTCTTTGAATAACTTGTTTTTACAAAAAGCAACCAAACTTTTAATCTCTTCATTGTCAACTATAAAACCATCGTCATCAAAAGAAATATTTCTAGTTTGAAAATATTCAGTATAAAAATATCCCAATTTTTCTGAGAAAATCAATGTTAATGGGAAACTCTTCTCTTGATGAAACCGATAATCAATATCAGCAACATCAATTCTAGTCAATGAAAGCAATCTGATTCTTCTCGTTTCCATATAAATCTCCTTTTGTTAAAGAACAACCGAACCTTATTTTTATCACCTTTTATATATAAAGTCAACAAAAGTTGACATCTTCTTTTTTTTGTGATAAGTTTAAATGTTCCTTAAAAACCCTCAAAAAAGGAGGCTCTTATGAGCGAATTCAAGGTTTACAAAAGATTCTGCTGTACTTGTGGGGAAGAAATTTCCTACAACGGACAAGAACGAGCGGTCTGGAACATTTTGAAGAAATGTTCCACCTGCCACATGGAAGAAAAAAAGTACAAAAGGGGCGACACAATTTTCTGTGTTCATTGTCGCCAGAAAATTGTCTTCGGAGAACCGAAAAACCTCTGCTTCTGCGAAGACTGCCGAGGAATCCTTAAAAGGCGAGAGCAGGAGGAACGAAAAAAAAAGGCCCCCGCAAGAAAAAGGCCCGTCCTAACGGCCGAAGAAGAAAAAGCCGTCGAACTGATCAAAGCCAAATTCGGTTTTGACCCAGTTGATAGTTTTTACCAAAGAGAGAATGCATTGAGATCATTTCTCAAAAGGTACGACTATCATCCTTTCTTGAAGTTCGCTCTGGAGCAAGGGCTCCGGCCAGGAAGTGTGATAAAAACGCGTTTCATAGCGGAGCCCATTCAGGTGGTGGCCTTTGCCCCATTGAAGCGTAATGAATCAGGAATTCATTATTGCTTCCCCTTCCAGCTAAAACTATGGGTAAAATCGCTGGACGGGAAAGCGGAGGGCACTTTGGAAGTGGATTTCCGAACAAAATTCACTATTCTGTAATTTTACCGGGAAGCCATAATGGCTTCCCCTTTTTTTATAAATTTGCTAAATTTATCTTATTTTGCTATAATTTAATAAATTTTAAAAGAATCTTTTTTTGTAATTAATTTTTAGCGCTATGTCGCAAATAAAAATAATCTTCCTCGGTGATATCGTTGGCAAAATTGGTCGAGAAGCCGTTAAAGAAGTTTTACCTCAACTGCGTCAAAAATATACTCCCGATCTAATAATTGCCAATGCTGAAAATTTAGCTCATGGCAAAGGAGTAACGATCAAAACCATCCAAGAGATGCTTGACTGTGGCATTGACTGTTTTACTTCTGGTAATCATATTTGGAGTAATCCGGAAATTTTTGAAATTTTTAGTAATAAGAAAATCCCTTTAATTCGCCCTGCTAACTATCCCGAAGAAAATCCTGGTACTGGCGCTATAGTTATTACCGTTGGACCATATCAAATTTTGCTGGTTAATTTAATGGGTCAAGCTTTCTTCTCTGAAAATTTTTCTTCACCCATCAAAAAATTAAACGAAATTTTGGCCGAAAACTCTCTCTCTAAACCATCTGCTATTATTGTTGATATCCATGCCGAAGCAACTTCAGAGAAACAAGTTTTAGCTCATTACTTTGATGGCAAAGTTTCGGCAATAGTTGGCACTCATACCCATGTCCAAACGGCTGATGAAAGAATTTTACAAAATGGCACCGCCTTTATAACTGATGTGGGGATGTGTGGCTTTTCTGATGGCAGTTTGGGAGTAGAACTTTCCGCCCCAACGCAAAAAATGTTGACACAAATTCCAACCTCTTTTAATATTCCTGAACAAGGCTCTTGCCAAGTTAATGGAGTTTTTGTTATAATTAAGCCAGAAAATGGAAAGGCAACAAAAATCGAAAGAATTCAAGAGTTTATTACTATTTAAAAAATTACTCTCGTAAATAAAATAATTTAAAAAAAGTATGAATAAAGCAGAGTTAGCCGGAGTGCTTTCAGGAAAATCAAATGTTACCAAAAAACAAGCCGAAGATATGCTTGACAATTTGGTCAACACCATCATTGAAACAATCAAAACCGGAGGAGAAGTAACACTCACCGGATTTGGAACATTTTCGGCCAGAGTTCGCAAAGGAAGAGAAGGCGTTAATCCTCAAAATCCTGAGAAGAAAATCACCATTAATCCCACTAAGGTTGTGAAATTCAAAGCTGGAAAAACCCTCAAAGACGCACTCAAAGCAAGTCAACACTCAAACTAAAATTTTTACAACAAAAAAATTCCCCAAAATAGGAATTTTTTTGTTTGTTAATTTATTTTTATTTTGTTATAATCAAAATATCAAAAATATTTTATGGCTGACAAAAACTGGTTTGAACATCTAGAAAACTTAGATCGTCTTTATGGCGAAGATTTTTTTCGTCATCAAAAATTTTCCCCTCAAAATATCGGTGATGTTTCTCAACAACTTTTGATGCCTTCTGTCATCGAAGAAGCGGAACTTTCCGAAGAAGCTTCTTTGTCTATTGATATTTTTTCTGACGAAAAAAATCTTTACTTAATTTGTCCGATGGCTGGAGCCATTGAGTCTTCCCTAGATATTTGGCTCGAAAACGACCTATTAACCATCAAGGGGTCCCGCCAACATGATTTGCAAAATCTCTCTTCTTCCTTAATTTATCATGAATGTTTTTGGGGAAAGTTCAGTAGATCTATCGTGCTTCCCGTTTCTGTTGATGGAACAAGAATATCAGCAACGCTTCGCAATGGCATTTTAAAAATAGTCTTACCAAAATCTCCAGAAGCTGAAAAAATTCCTATTCAAGTAATTAGCGAAGAATAATTTATGACAACAAAAAATCTTTTCGTAATACAAACAAATGAAAAAAAGGTTATTATGATTGATGAAAATGGCTTAGAATATCTTTTTCCAAAGGAAATCTTTTCACAAATAACAACCGGAGAAAAATTACAAATTAAAATAACAACATCCAGTAGCAATGTTGACGATGATGATTTAGCTAAAAAATTTTTAAATGAAATACTAACTGGTTAACTTTTATGGGAAAAGAAATAGTTGAAACAAAAAAGCAAGAAACTGATAAAAAAAATATTTTTCCCAAATGGTTGAAATTGGGGGTTTTGTTCTTTTTAATAACAACCCTTTTAATAATTGCCACTGGCTTTGGTATCGCCTTTTCTTTTCAAAACAAAATTTTCCCCGGAATTACGGTTGCCGGATTGGATCTTTCTGGTCAAACAGCCGAACAGGCACAAAAAGTTTTAACTGGTAAATTTAAGGAAGTTTATGGTTCCGGATTTTCTTTCTCTTATGAAGAAAACCTCCAAGAGATTGATAGTTCTGAAATTTTAAAATTAGAAGAAGAAGAAACCATTAACTATATTTTTTCACAAACACAAAAAGAACCATTTTTCAAAAACTCTATAAAAACATTATATTTTTTTGTTTTTAAAAAGGATTTTCCATTTAAATACAGCCTTGATAAAGAAAAATTGAAAGAAAAATTAAGCGAAAACTTTTCAATTTTAGAAAAGCCGGCAATCGATTCTCAACCACAAATCAAAATTATTGATAAAGAAAAAAAAACATTTACGATTGAATTCAATGATGAAAAAGATGGAGAACTTTTCTCTTTTAAAGATGGGATCAATCAACTAGAACAATCTTTTAATTCTTTTCAGAATCCTCAAATACAACTACAAAGACAACCACAATTCCCACTTATTACCAAAATAGAAGCACAAACAACAGTTTCACAAATAGAAGATTTTTTAAAAAAAGAAAAAGTCGAACTATACTTTGAAGAAATGATTTTCCCTATATTATGGGAAAGTTTTCCAGAATGGTTAACGCTTAAAAAAGATTCAGAAAATCAAATTTTGTTAACACTCAAGGAAGAAATGGTTAAAAACTATCTCCTTTCCGCCTCTCAAAAAATAAACCGAAAACCCCAAGATGCTAAATTACAAATTGTTGAAGGAAAGGTCACCGAATTTATTGATAGTCAAAATGGAAGAGAAATTGATATTGAAAATTCAACTCAAAAGATAATTTCTGAAATTTTCCAAAAAGACAAAGCACGAATTGAACTAATTGTTGTTGTCACCTTACCGGAAATAACAGTTGAAAAAACTAATGAATTGGGAATCAAAGAACTTTTGGGAACGGGTCATAGCAATTTTGCCGGTTCTCCTACAAATCGTCGACACAATATCTCTATTGGTGCTCAAAAAATAAACGGGATGATCATTCAGCCTAATACTGAATTTTCGTTAGTAAAATCATTGGGAGAAATTGATGCTGAAAATGGCTACCTCCCGGAATTAGTAATTAAAAAAGAAGGTACTGTTCCTGAATATGGTGGTGGATTATGTCAAGTAGCAACAACTATTTTTCGAGGAGCTTTGCAGTCTGGATTAAAAATAACTCAACGAAAAAATCATAGCTATCGAGTTAGCTATTATGAACCGGCCGGGACTGATGCTACTATTTATAATCCTTGGCCAGATTTTAGATTTTTTAATGATACTCCCAATAACCTACTTATCCAAGCAAAAATTATTGGAGATGACCTCTATTTTCACTTTTGGGGGACGGCAGATGGAAGAGAGGTTCTCTTTGAAGGATTAAACAAAACTACCAACCTCCAAGAATTAAAACCAAAAATTTTCAATATTACCAACCCCGGACCGGCTTTGGAAATTTTGACCACGGCACTATCTCCAGGCGTCCGCAAACAGACCGAAAAACCTCACGCCGGAGCCAGCGCCTCATTTGACCGCTATATTAAATTTTCTAACGGAGAAGAAGAAAAGGAAAGTTTTAACTCCCATTATATTCCATGGCGAGCCGTTTTTATGGTTGGAGCTCCGAAAGAAGAAATTCCTGTTGAAAACACTTCACCATAAAAATATATTTATATCTTCGTAAATAAAAAAAATCGGTTTAAACCGATTTTTTTTATTCAAAAAACCTTCCAAAATGGACAGACAAGAAATTTTTACTCAGGCCAAATCGAGCAAGAAGCCTGATTTTACCTAAAATAAAAATCCCATGCTTGTCGTGTCTGTCCGTTTTGAAAGGTTTTTGAATAAAGATTATAACAATTAAAAAAAGAGTTGTCAAGCCTGTACAGTTTTAAAAAGGTAAAAACAGCTAATTTAAAACAAAAAAGTTAAATTATTTTGTCAATCAAACCATATTTTTTGGCTTCTTCCGCGGTCATATAGTTATCACGATCAGAATCCTTCTCAACTTTATCTACTGACTGACCACTATGTTTGCTCAAAATCTGGTTCAAACTTTTCTTGACTCTCAAAATTTCTTCCGCCTGGATCTTGATATCACTGGCCTGCCCCCTCGCACCCCCCATAACCTGATGAATCATTACTTTTGAATTAGGCAAAGCATATCGTTTTCCTTTTGTCCCGGCAGTTAATAAAACTGAAGCCATTGAAGCGGCCATACCAACACAAATCGTCATAACTTCAGGCTTGATATATTGCATAGTATCATAAATTGCCAACCCCGCACTAACAGACCCACCAGGAGAATTTATATATAACTTAATATCTTTTTTGGGATCCTCACTTTCCAAAAATAACAACTGCGCAATTACGGAATTAGCAACGGCATCATCAATTTCTGTTCCTAAAAAAATTATGCGATCTTTTAGCAAACGAGAATAAATATCATAAGATCTTTCACCGTAACTTGTTTTTTCAATAACCGTTGGAATTAAATACATAAAATTATAAAAAAAATTATTTTTAAAACAGATATTCTTCATCAATTATAACCAAAAAACCACTTGCCGTCAAATTATCACAGTCGATAAATTTTATCTAATTTTAGTTAATTAAACACTACAATCCGAAAACAACTTGACAAAAAATAACAAACATGATATAATTACATGTTGTTTAAAAAAGGAAAAGGACAGAAAGATGTTTGAGGAGAGAGTTCATCTTTGCTCAATCTTGGCAGTTGCCCAGATTAGGCCTAGATTTCAAGTTTTGATTAATTCTACCAAGGATAAACATTTTTAATATTTGCCAGCGGTAGGTTAATTTTCCTCATCATCTTTCTACCCTTTTCAAACAGTGGATTTCCCCAGATAAGCGGACAAAAATCTCTTACGAGATCTCTCTCCTTACTTTTGCCCAAAATAGTTCTTTATATTAGCAAAAGTATTGTCTGCTTATTTGAGGAGTTCTACTCTTCAAAAACATTTTTTCAAAGGGAGCAACTCCGCGTGAGTTGACTCCCTTTGTTATTTTAAAATTGGAAGAAAAATTTAAAATATGATAAAATATCTTTTGTTAAACCCTTTTTCAAAAATCGTCAAAATAAAAAAATCCCATGCGCAAAAAAACAAAAAAACACAAACTGGAAGAAGTTTATTATTATGGTCTTTCATCAGAAGCCAAAAATGGTGTTTTAATTATTTTTTTAATTTTATTAGCGATAATTTTTCTTTTAAGTTTTTTTCAATTAGCAGGGACATTGGGTGTTTATTTTGATAAATTTTTATCTACTACTTTTGGGATTGGAAGAGTTTTTATTCCTCTTTTTATCTTGGGAATAACCTATACACTTATCCGAGCCAATAAATATCATCTACTTTGGTACAACTATTTAGGGATGTTCTTATTTTTTCTTTCTATCGAAGGACTACTACAACAAACAATTAAAACAACCGAATCTTTTGCTTTATCTTTTAACGGAAAAGGTGGTGGTATCTTCGGTTATTTAATTTCTTTTCCTCTTTTAAATTATTTAGGACAAATCGCGACCATAATTATTTTAATTGGTCTTTTTTTTGTTGGCATAATTTTAACTTTTAATGCAGGGTTTTCTTCTTTTTCCCTAATCCTCCCAACTCCTAAATTCAAAAATCGTGCCGAAAAAGAATATTTTGATGATAGTGATGAAGAAGATACCCATGAAAACTTCAAACAACGAATCATTGCCGAAGCAAAAGCCATGCTTCCCACAAAAGCAAAAAAACTAGACACAGAAACAGAGATTGAAACAACAAATAAAACACCAAAACCATTTTATCAAGAAGAAGAAAAAGATTTACCCAAACCGGAAACAACAATCAAAGCCCCCAACTTCCATGTTGATTTACCTGTTGAACTTTTGGATGATAAAAAATCAAAACCAACCAGTGGAGATATTCGTGTCGGAATGGAAAGGATCCAAAGAACTTTGGAAAATTTTCATATCAAAGTTGATATGGCAGAAGTTCAAGTTGGTCCGACTGTAACACAATACACTTTTAAA
This sequence comes from uncultured Gammaproteobacteria bacterium, assembly GCA_964605975.1. Lineage (GTDB taxonomy): Bacteria > Patescibacteriota > Patescibacteriia > UBA11705 > JABHMO01 > JBAYHA01. Next base: position 20,696 of record CAZSER010000006.1, on the reverse strand, counting down.
CCGGCTGATGGAATTAAACTTTCCAGAATTACAGCCTTAAATAATGATCTGGCCTTGGCTCTAGCCGCTCATCCATTAAGAATAGAAGCTCCGATTCCTGGCAAATCACTTGTTGGGTTGGAAGTCCCTAATCAAAAACCGGCCGTTGTCAGAATTAGAGAAATATTGGAAAATGATTCTTTCAAAAACCGCAAAACTAATACTACTATTGTTTTAGGAAAAGATGTCAGTGGTAAATGTTGGGTAGCCGATTTAGCAGGGATGCCTCACCTTTTAGTTGCGGGATCTACCGGAAGCGGAAAAAGTGTTTGTTTAAATGCGATAATTATGAGTTTAATTTATCAAAATAATCCTGACACTTTGCGATTAATCTTGGTTGACCCAAAAAGAGTTGAGTTCCCCGTTTACAACGGAATACCTCATTTGTTAACTCCAGTAATTACTGATGTTACAAAAACAGTTTATGCTCTTCGTTGGGCAATTGGAGAGATGGATAGGAGATTTGACACCTTGGCAAAGATGAAAAAAAGAAATATTGCCAGTTATAATGATATTGCCGAAGAAAAAATGCCTTATCTCGTTATAATTTTAGACGAATTAGCAGATTTGATGGTTGCGGCCGCTGCCGAAGTGGAAGGGAGCATTATCCGCTTAACTCAAATGGCCCGAGCCGTTGGTATTCATCTTGTAGTTGCTACTCAGAGACCTTCTGTTGATGTTATTACTGGGCTAATTAAAGCCAATATTCCTTGTAGAATTGCATTTAGTGTTGCTTCCTTGATGGATTCTAGAACAATTTTGGATACAGCCGGTGCCGAAAAACTTGTAGGAAAAGGTGATATGTTATATATGTCACAAGACTCTTCCAGACCAAGAAGAATTCAAGGTGCCTATGTCAGCGATGAAGAGATTAAAAGAGTAGTTGATTATCTCAAAGATGCATGCGAAGAAGATGTTCATTATTTAGAAGATGTCACCGATAAGCCAAAAGGAGCCACCAGTTTTGACTTTGATTCAAATAGTGGAAGTGGAGCAGACGATGACCTTTTTGATGAAGCCAAAAATTTAGTAATTGAATCAGGCAAAGCCTCCGCTTCTTATTTACAACGAAGGTTACGAGTAGGTTATTCTAGAGCGGCCAGATTGATAGATTTATTAGAAGAGGCTGGTATTGTTGGTCCTGCCGACGGAGCAAAACCACGAGAAATTTTAGTTGCCAAAAATAACCCTTCAAATATCACCAGCTTAGATTATTCTGAAAATGAGGAGGAAGAAACAAAAGATATTGAATCTATCAAAACATCTACCAATAACGATTCCAATAAAAATTATTCTACTCAAAAAAATTCTATTGATACCTCTTTAAATGATGAAGAGATCTACTAACAAATCATCACCTTCTCAAAATTTTTCTATGAACTTTCGTAATAAAAAAATTGAAACGATAGAAACATTAGGAGAAAAACTACAACGACATCGACAAGAATCCCACTTAACAATAGAAAAAATTTCCAGAAAAACAGGGCTGAATCAAAAATACCTAAAATTTCTTGAATCCGATTCTTACGACTTATTACCTCCAGATGTTTATACTTTAAATATTTTAAAAAATTATGCCAAAGTTTTAAAGCTAAACCCTTTTTCCGTTTCTGATATTTATAAAAAAGAAAAATTGCTTTTTGAAAAAACGAGAAAGAAAAAAATTTTTTCTCTTTTGAATCTTCGGCAAAAAATAACTAATTTTTTCCTTTCTCCCAACTTTTTAAAAATATTTGGTATAACTTTAATTTCCCTTTCATTATTAAGCTATCTTGGATATGAAATGACCAAAATATTTTCGGCTCCGGAGTTAATTATAATTTCACCAAGAGATAACTATTTAACGGACAAAAGTGAGCTACTAATACAAGGAAAAACAGAAAAAGAAGTTGAGATTAAAATAAATGAAAGACCACTCCTTTCCGATATTAATGGTCAATTTGAACTCTCTCTTAATTTGCATAAAGGATTAAATATCATTAAAATAGGAGCTAAGAGAAAGCACAGCAAAGAAAATGTTATTTATAGAAAAATAATTGTCAATGAAAAAAATTAACCGTTTCGAAATATTTCCATGCTTAATTTTTCGAAACAAAAAAATATGGCTAAAAAAGTCATTAACGAAACCCAAAATTTAAAAAATCGAGCTACCGAGGATGCCATTTCTCAGATCAAAGAAAAGTTTGGAGAAGGCGCCATTATGAGATTAGGAGAAGCTACCACCATGAATATTGAAGCGATTCCTACCGGCAGTATTTCTTTAGATATTGCGCTAGGGATTGGCGGTGTCCCGCGCGGAAGAATTATCGAAATCTTTGGACCAGAATCTTCCGGAAAAACAACCTTGGCACAACATATTGTAGCCGAAGTCCAAAAACAAAAAGGAATGGCCGCCTTTGTTGATGCTGAACATGCTCTTGATCCTGACTATGCTCAAAAGATCGGAATAAACATTAATGAAATGCTTATTTCTCAACCAGATACCGGAGAACAAGCTTTGGAAATTGTTGAAACATTGGTTCGCTCAAATGCTATTGATGTCGTTATCGTTGACTCTGTGGCCGCCTTAACTCCTCGCGCAGAAATAGAAGGTGAGATGGGTGATCAACACATGGGATTACAAGCAAGACTAATGAGCCAAGCTCTCAGAAAATTAGCCGGAATTGTTGGGAAAACAAAAACTACTGTTATTTTCATCAACCAAACCAGACAAAAAATTGGTGTTTTCTTTGGAAATCCGGAAACAACAACTGGCGGAATGGCTCTTAAATTTTACAGCTCAGTTCGCGTTGAAGTTCGCCGAGCGGCACAAATTAAAAAAGGAGAACAAATTATTGGCAATAGAGTAAAAGTAAAAATTGTCAAAAATAAAGTTGCTCCACCATTCAAAACTTGCGAGTTTGACATTATGTATAATGAAGGTATTTCTGTCACCGGAGATGTTCTTGATTGTGGTTTAATTTATAATATTATCAAAAAATCAGGAAACTCTTACTCTTTTGAAGAAGAAAAACTTGGAGTTGGCCGAGAAACAGCCAAGCAGTATTTACGAGAGAACAAAGAACTTTTAGAGAATATCAAAAATAAAATTTGGCAAAAATTCAAAGAAGATCGCGACATTGAAAATCAACCGCTTGTTACTCCTCCAACCGACAAAGCGATACCAGAACCAACTGATGATGAATTCGCCGGATTTTAAATAACTTTATCAAAGAAATTAAACGGGCTTTTGCCCGTTTTTTTTACAAAAAAACACCGTTATACGGTGTTTAATTTCTTTCTAAAAATTTTTTGTAAAACTTATAGTTCAACTGAGTCCCAAAATCAAAGATGATGAAAGCAGGAGGAACAAGTAGAGTTAAAAACTCGATGATTGTCTCCACCGACCTATCATCTCTTGAATAAAAAATAAACAAAAGAAATACTACGCTAATCACAATAAAAAAGAGTATTTTATCAGCGGTAAAAGAACTGCTTTCATTTTTTTCCCCATTATAAATGGGGAAAATTATCAAAACCAAAACAAACTCAAAGCAAATAAGCAGATAAAAACAAACCCGAAAAAAAACTTCTAGTCCATTGAAATCCAGAAAAAATAGTTTCTGAAGAAAAAAACCCGAGAATAACACAACCTGCCATAAAACTTTCAAACCTGGATGAATAGCAAAAAACCAATCATAAAAACTTTTTAACTTTTTTCTAACTCCCATTTTTAGACTCCTTCTTCCTGTTAGTTTCAATTAAAAAAACAAGCTACTTTACTAAAAATTAATATCCTCTTGACTCTTTTACAATTATTATCAAAGAACAACTTTTATTATACCAGATATTAAATTAAAAAACACTGCATTACTGCAATGTTTTTCTTTTTTTACTTATTTACAAAAGGGATAATTGCCATAATTCTGGCTCTTTTGATTGCGATAGCAATCTTTCTCTGGTGAGTAGAACAAACCTTTGTTCTTTTCTTTGGTAAAATTTTTCCGTAAGAAGATAAGAACTTTCTCAAAAGTTGAGCATCTTTCCACTCGACTTCTCTTAAACCATTTTCGCAAAAGTAACACCCTTTACTTTTGACAGTTTGATTATTTTTTTCCATATTTTTAATTTAGAAATTTTTTAAAAAGGAATATTTTCAACTTTAATCTCTTCTTCGCTTTCGGAGTTCATTGATGGAAGTTCCGTCCCGACACTGGAAGCATTACCAGAATCTACCGGACCACGAAAATCTCCTTTGCCGTCCAACATAATCATATTGTCAGCAATGATTTCCGTTCTAGAGCGCTTAACGCCATCTTGACCCTCCCAATCTCTGGTTTGCAAACGACCTTCAATATAAACTCGACTTCCTTTGCGTAAATATTGCGCGGCCACTTCGGCAATTTTTCTCCACAATACAATATTATGGTATTCTACTTTGTCTTGACGAGTACCAGCCGTATCAGTCCAAGAATAGTTTGTTGCTATTCCCATCGTAGTAACGGAAACGCCAGTTGGAGTAGAACGATTTTCGGGATCACGAGTTAATCTCCCAATTATCATAACGCGATTAAGATCCATATAGTTGAAAATAAAAAATTAATTAGATAATATCATCTTTCAAAATTTCATCTAACTTTTTATCAAGATCTTCTAACTTTGCCTTGTTTTTTTCTTTCTTTTCTTCAACAATAACTTCTTCCTCTTTTTTGATGGAAGACTTTTCTTCTTCTTCAATCTTGTTTAACTCTTCTTGTTTGGCAGTTTTTAAACCCTCTCTAATTTTATTTTCTCTTTCAACCTCTTCGCTTGATTTAATCCTCTTAGTCACAATCATGTGGCGAAGAACTTCTTTTTGTAATTTTAACTTTGCTTCAAATTGAGGAATTTCTACACTATCCATGTTAAATTCAATAGCAAAATAGGAACCCTGAAAAACCTGCTCAATTGGATACGCCAAACGACGCTTTCCCATATCCTCGGTAGCGGTAATTTCTCCACCAAAAGATTTTAACATGCTCGCAACAGTTTCATTAACTTTTTGGAGCTCATCATCTAAATACTTGATTGGCACAATATAGGCCAACTCATAGTGTTGCATCATAACTTGGTAATTATTTCGTAGTCTTTTGTGTATTTTTAGACAAAAAAGACCAATGGACCATTAGAACTAAAAAAGTTATCTAACGGCGAAACAATCTATTATTTATTAACTTTCAGTATGTTATCACAAAAATTATCTTTTGACAAGAGAAAAGGGAATAAAAAAATCGCCAAACTTGGTGGCGATTTACAGTATTAATTAAAAGTTATAGCTGACTCATCAGGAGAAACCAGCCCACATTCAAGTTCTTGCATTTTTCCCCATGTTTTTTGGCATAAATAAGCAAGACGAGAAACAGGAATATTTTTCAAACCTTCCAACGGAATTCCCTCGGAATTAAGCGTTTCGATGAAAAACATTTTCCAGTTTTTGAACTTGTCAATATTTTCCCGTTGATAAATAATTCCTAAATCAATAACAATCTCTGAGGGGTCAAGAAAAGATCTGTTTATAATCTCTCCTTTTTCTCCCGAGAAATCTCCTGGAAAAAACGGATTATAACCAAACAATAATGCACTGGGGATTTTAAAAGTTTTGTTCTTGTGTTCTTTTCTCAATCCCGTTTGCTCATCAATCCGTCCCTCCAAAAAATCTACCAGCCGAAAATATAGTCGCAAAAACTCCACTTCTTCCAAAGAAGTTCCATCTGAAATTGCTATTTCTATACCTCCGGGATTAATAATAAAATGTCCTCTCTCTTTAAGAAAGAAAGTCATCATCAATTGATTAAATCCAAAAAATTGATGATAAAAATCTACATGAAAAGCTATTTCCGGAATTGACCTTCTATATCCAGAAATAATTTCATTAAAATCCCCAACCGAAACAGTTGCGTCTAGCCAATCAGCCAAAGATTCAATGGTCATTCCCCTTCGCAAAATGGATTCATCTATTTCAGAAATAATTTCAGGGAATACAAACTCTGGATTTTTTATCTTCGGTAAAAAATCCAAAAGCAAAGGAATTTCTTGAGACAGTCTTTGAATATAAACACCACTAGGAGAACCCACAGTCCGCCAAAATTCTAGTCCCCTAAAAATAACCAACACCTCTACCGGCAAAACAGGAGCACTCGATTCTTTTATAAATTTTTCCAATATACCAACAACAACTTCTGACTCCCCGATAATCCCCTTTTTCAAAAGATTGTCCTGCTCTCTCCTCTTTTGCTCTCGATAATTAAGAATTTGAAAATTAGGACCTACAGCCTTTTCAGGAACAACCCCCTCCAATCCTGTACCAAAACAAAAAGGACAAATGGGAAAAACAGCCTTGGAAGAAAGCCCCGCTCCATGATAATAGCCGGGCATAACAAAGCTCGAAGATTCTTGATCACAACAAGCCGAACAAGGCTTTTTGTCCAAATCTCCCAAATGATTGCGAAAAAGCTTCATCAGTTCACCTCTCGCTTAATTGTAAAAGAACTAAAAAAATTATATTAGCACAAAGATACAGATTGTCAAGATCAAAACGATTTAGATTCTTTATTCTAACATAAAATTTAAGAAAAACTGTTTTTTTTATACTAATTTTAAAGAATATAAGACCAATTATTGGACAACTATTATTTATCGTGCTATACTAAAAATAAGCTAGTTTATTGTTAAACTAGCCTTTTTTATACTCAATCACTGTTATTTATTATTCTCCCAGATCTGTTTTTTTGTTCTGCTTTGTCATCTCGCCCCCCTATTTTTTTGTCATCTCGACTGAGTGAGCATTAGTGAACGAGTGGAGAGATCTCCTGTTTGCAATTCTCACACTTTTCCCAATTTGAGATTTCTCCATTACAGTCGAAATGACAAAATTGACTATTTTGTTATTCTCGCTTCCTACTTTTACTTTTTATTAATTTTAATAACTATTACTAAATATTTTATGGACAATCCAATCAAAACAGCGATTAAACAGATTTGCGCCGAAAAAGGTTTATCCGAAGAATCTGTTATCGAAACAATTAACTCCGCCTTATCCGCAGCTTACCGCAAAGATTTTGGCGATAAAAACCAAAACATTGTGGTTGATTTTGATATCGAAACAGCTGGGATGAAAGTTTTTGATGAAAAAGAAGTTGTTGAAGATCTAACCCCAGAAGAACTAGAAGAACTAGAAAAAATCAAAGCTGAAAGAGAAATATTGAAAGAAAAAATCGCTAATGGTGAAATTACTCCCGATGAACTTCGCAAGATGCGAGAAGATCGTGAAACCGAAGAAAGAAATGAAATCATTGGAGGAGAAGAAGATGAGGGAAGAAGAAAATTCAATCCAAAAACTCAAATCCAAGAATCAGAAGCTCAAACAATCTCTCCTAAATATCAAATTGGCGATATTGTTAGAACCGAACTGGAAATTCCAGGTGAGTTTGGAAGAATGGCTGCCCAAACAGCCAAACAAGTAATAATCCAAAAAATCCGAGAAGCTGAAAGATCCATTGTTTATCAAGAATATAAAGACAAAGAAGGTCAAGTTATTACTGGCGTCGTCCAAAAATTTGATGGTCGAAATGTTATTGTTGACTTTGATAAAATTTCCGCAATTTTACCCCCAGTAGAACAAATTAGAGGAGAGCGCTACCGCACTGGAGAAAGAATAAAAATTTATGTTCTCAAAGTTTCACTGACCACCAGAGGTCCGGAAATTCTTGTCTCAAGAGCACATAGCGCTATTGTCAAAAATCTTTTTTTAACTGAAATCCCTGAAATTGCTAACGGAACAATCACAATTAAAGCAATTGCCCGCGAAGCTGGAAATCGAACTAAAATTGCCGTTCATACCACCGAAGAAAATTTAGACCCAATTGGCTCTTGTATTGGTCAAAAGGGCTCTCGTATCCAAACGATTATCAATGAACTTGGTGGAGAAAAAATTGATATCATTGAATATTCAGAAGATCCAATCAAATACATTTCTCAAGCACTTTCTCCTGCCAAAATAAAAAAAGTTATTCTTAACGAAGAAGAAAAAACGGCTCAAGTCATTGTTCTACCAGAACAACTTTCTTTGGCTATTGGCAGAGCTGGCCAAAATGTCCGATTGGCTAGTCGCTTAACCGAATGGAAGATCAATGTTATTGAAGAAGGAAATGAGAAAACAACCGAAAACATTGAGCCACCAACAACTATCAAAAACGAAGAAATCACCGAAGAAGAACCCAAAGAAGAAGTTGTTGAAATAAAAGAAAAAGCAAAGAAAACAAAAAAAGAAACAACAAAGAAAACCACCAAGAAAAAAGCTGTCAAAAAGAAAAAAGTTATTTAAAAAATTTCTAACTAAAACTTAAAAACAAAATATGACCGAGATTTTTAATACTTTGCTTTATCACCCCATCTACAATTTACTTATTTTTTGTTATAACATTGTTCCTGGAAATGATGTTGGAATTGCCATTATTATTATTACGATTTTGATTAAGTTTATTTTATGGCCATTTAGCAAACAAGCCCTCAAAAGTCAAAAAATAATGCAAGAGCTTCAACCCAAAATTGAAGAAATTAAACAAAGACTAGGAAATGACAAAGAAAAGTTAGCGATGGAAACAATGAAACTTTACCGAGAAAACAAAGTAAACCCTCTGTCTTCTTGTTTGCCTTTATTAATTCAACTTCCATTTTTGATTGCCGTTTACCAAGCCTTTCGCATCGGTCTTACCGAAGAACATTTTGAGATCCTTTATCCTTTCGTCAGAAACCCAGAACATCTAAATCCGATTGCTTTTGGTTTTCTTAATATGAGCACTCCAAACTTCTTACTAGCTTTAATGGCGGGACTAGCTCAATATGTCCAAACCAGCATGTTAATGAACAAAAAGCCAGAACTAAAAAACAAAGATGCCAAAGATGAGGCCATGCTCGCATCTATGAATAAAAGCATGCAATACTTCATGCCATTTTTAACCATTTTAATTGGCATGAGTTTACCGGCTGGATTAACTTTCTATTGGTTTTTGACCACCGTTTTAACAGTCTTACAACAAAAATTTTTATTCAAACCAGTCGAAAACAAAAACAGTTCCGAATCAATAGTAGAAGTTATTCCGCCAGAGAAGTAAAAAATATGCAAATTGATTTCAAAACACTAAAAAAACTTCCCGTCAAAACTGGTTCCGGAATTTTTTTGGGCTATATTCATGATTTGCAAATTCAAACTCAAACCCAGTCAATAAATAAATATTTGGTAAAAAAAAGTTCCGATATTTTTAAAAAAGAACATTTACTAATTTCCCCCAACCAAATTATCCAAATAACACCTGAAGCTATTATTGTTTCTGAAAATCTTGTTGGAGAAAAACCTGTTAAAGAACATCAGTTTACGCTAAATTATCAAAACGAAGAATATCCTACTCTAAGCACCAACATCGAGAACTAACCCTATGCTATCAAAAGAGCTGTTTGAGGGACTGTTAAAAACTTTGGCTTATTACCAAATAATGCAAAAAGCTCCATCCTTGTCTGAAATACAAGAAAATTTTTTACACAAAAAAAAGCCAGAACATTTTGAACTTTTGGAATCACTAAACTATTTAGTTAGCTTAAAAATTCTCGGAGAGTCCGAGGGTTTTTATTTTCCCCAAGAAAATTTTAGTCATTTCAAACTACGAAAACAACGATATTTATTATTTTTAAAAAAAATTAAAAAAGCAAAAAAAATAATTAAACTGTTAGTAAAAATGCCCTTTATTGAAGCAGTCTTTATTAGCAACTCCTTGGCAGAACAAAACGCAAACACCAAATCTGACATTGATCTTTTTATTATCGCCACCGAAAAAAGAATTTTTACCGCTCGATTTTTTGGAACACTCCTATTAAAAATATTAAATGCCCGACCAACAAAAAAAACCAAACAAGATCGCCTATGTTTAAGTTTTTGGATCTCCAAAGATAATCTAAATATTGAAAAAACAACCGAGAAAAATGATATCCATCTAGCTTTTTTAATTAAAAACCTCTGGCCGATTTATACCAGACAAGAACAACTAATCACTGAATTCTTTAAAGAAAATATTTGGCTAAAAAATTTTTTTGCCACAGTAAAAACTCCCACTTTAATTGCCAATTTTTCACTAACAAAAAAAACTAATTGCTTAGAAAAAGTCCTTAAAGGAAAATTAGGAAACAGCCTCGAAAAAATATTAAAACATTTTCAACTTTTAATTTTACCCACCGAACTTAAAAGAAAAATGAAAGAAAAAACAACCGCCGTAATTATTAATGACCAAATTCTCAAAACGCACCTTAACGACAAAAGAACTTTTTACCGTAAAAAATGGCAAAATCGTTATAAAAATCTTCAAAATAGTTTTGCTAAAAAAAAGAAAAAAACCGACGATTAGTCGGTTTTTGCTACTTCTCTGAGTCAGCTGGCATTTGCACTGCCGGCAAATCCTTAATTGTGGCGGAACTTTCCTCTTCGACAAGGAATTCCTTTGTTTTTTCTTGTGCCTTTTTCGCAAGATCATCCCTGGATCTTTGCTCATTAGCCAAAATCTCGGCATACTCTTGCTCTCGTTCCTTTTTACCAATTTGCCCAAAAAGAAACCGAAAAAAGATCCCCATGCTAACAGCTCCAACAAAAACAAAAAGAGCCAAAATTACTGGATTCATTTACTCCTCCTAATACAAATAGACACTAAAAAGACAAAACGAAAAAGAACTTAATTAAAATTTATCAAGTTGTTATTTTTTTGTCAAAATTTCTAAAAACAACTCTTTTTTGATACAATTACAAAACATGAGTTTAAAACAAAAATTTATAGCTTTTATCTATTCCCAACCACTAACTCAATGGATTAAAAACTCCATCTATTTTTTACTTTGCGCCCTGATATTTTTTTTACCATGGCAAACTCGATGGATTTATGAAATTGGTGTTTGGAGAAAACAACATTTTGATTTTTTTACAAAATCACTGTATTTTACTGAGATTATTTTGGGAACTATCATCTTTCTAACTATTATTTTTTTCTTTTTAAACTACCACCAAAAACCATTTTCTTTTTCTAAAAGAAGATTAATCTTTCCCTTAATGTTAATTATTATCTTTGCTTTTGCTATTTACAGTTCAACTAGAAACGACCTAGCTTTTTATAAAATTTCTCAGGTTATTAGCGCTTTATCATTCTTTATTGTTTTGTTAGTAAATAAAATAAAATGGCAAACTATATCCGTTTTTTTTGTTTTTTCCGGAACCTTTCAAGCTCTTTTGGCAATTTGGCAATTTATCACCAATAATGTTTCCGCTAATAAATGGCTAGGAGTTGCCTCCCAAAATCCTCTACTCTTGGGAACACCCATTATTGAACTTTTCGATCAGCGCTGGATTCGCGCTTTTGGCGGACTTCCACATCCCAATATTTTGGGTGGATTTCTTTTTGTCTCTACTTTTTTATCTTTTGCTTTATTTTTGTTTAATAAAAATTTTAAAAATTTTTGGTTTAGTTTAGCTATTATTAACCTTGGAGGGCTCTTGTTTTCTTTTTCCAGATCAGCAATTATTCCTTTAATTTTTTTAATTTTCATTGTTCTTTGGCAAATAAAAAAATCGACCATTAAAAAACCAAAAAAAATAAAATTTATGATTTCTCTTCTTGCGCCTATTATTATTTTTGTTTTTTTATTTCACACGCCAATTAAACAAAGAATTGTTACCGATACTGTTCCAGAAAAAACCTCCGTTGAAAATAGAAAAAATCAACTATTTGAAGCTGAAAACATCTTAAAAAATAATTGGTTCCTGGGAGTTGGTCCAGGCAACTATTTAGTTGAACTACAAAAAACGACTTTTGTTAAAAACAGTTGGGAATATGCACCTCCGCATAACTTTTACTTATTACTATTAATTGAATGGGGAATTTTGGCTTGGCCATTTATTTTCTGGCTTTTTTATCTTTTATTTAAAAAGTTAAAAACCATTCCAAACCTTGATCAATCTTCTCGTTTTTTACTTTTTCTTTTCCCCTCAATTTTATTTATCGCTTTTTGGGATCATTACTTTTGGACTAATTTTCCCGCCATTCTATTGTTTACACTAGGAATTTATCTACTTTTCTCTTTAGAAAAACCAAACGCGAACAAATAACTATTCTGCCACAAAAGAAGTCTGATTGACTTTTTTTGTTTACTATTTTTAGATAAAAAAAAGCGCTTGACGAACTACTATAAGTTGTTATAAAATGAAAACAAATTAGCACTCAACAGAAACGAGTGCTAAAAACAAATAACCAATCTCTATTCAAAAAAAAACAAACCTTTTCGTTCGTTTTTTTTCTGAATAAAGATAAAAAAAATATGCTCAAACCGTTAAATGATCATCTGATCGTCAAGGCTGTTTCCAAAGAAGAAAAAACGGCCTCAGGCATTTTTCTTCCAGAAAGCACCAAAGAAAAACCAGAGCAAGGCGAAGTAATCGCCGTTGGACCAGGGAAATTAACCGACAAAGGAGATCGTCTTCCGATGTCTGTCAAAGTTGGAGATAAAGTTATTTTCACTAAATATGCTCCAAACGAAATAAAAATCAATAATGAAGAACTTTTGGTTTTAAGCGAAAATGATGTTCTAGCTATTATTGAATAAAAAGTTTAATTAAAAATTATTAGTTGATTAAAAAATATGTCTAAACAAATTATTTTTGATACGGAAGCTCGACAAGGTTTAAAAAGAGGAGTTGATAAATTAGCTAATGCTGTCAAAGTAACACTTGGACCAAAAGGTCGTAATGTTGTTCTTGACAAAGGCTTTGGCTCTCCTCAAATTTGTAATGATGGTGTGACAATCGCCAAAGAAATTGAATTAAAAGATAAAATTGAAAATGTTGGCGCTAACTTAGTTAAAGAAGTTGCAGGAAAAACCAATGACATTGCCGGAGATGGAACAACAACAGCCACCGTTTTAACCCAAGCAATTATTAGCGAAGGCGTAAAAAATGTCACGGCTGGAGCCAATCCAATGTTAATTAAAAAAGGAATGGAAAAAGCAGTTCAAGCCGTTATTACTGAATTAAAAGAAAAAATCAGCAAACCCATTTCCAAACCAGAAGAAATTGCTCAAGTTGCTTCAATTAGTGCCAATGATGAAAAATTAGGAAAAATCATTGCCGAAGCGATGCAAGAAGTTACCAAAGATGGCGTTATTACTGTTGAAGAATCACAAAGTTTTGGTATAGAAAAAGAGGTTGTTCAGGGAATGCAGTTTGATAAAGGATACCTCTCTCCTTACATGATTACAAATACCGAAAGAATGGAATCTGAATATCAAGAACCATATCTCTTAATTACTGACAAAAAAATTTCTTCTATCAACGATATTTTGCCTTTGTTAGAAAAACTAGCCCAAATTGGCAAAAAAGAATTAGTTATTATTGCCGAGGACTTAGAAGGTGAAGCTTTGGCCACTTTGGTGGTTAACAAAATTCGAGGATCTTTTAACACTTTGGCCATCAAAGCTCCCGGTTTTGGCGACCGCCGAAAAGAAATGCTAGAAGATATTGCTGTTTTAACTGGCGCAACAGTAATAACTGAAGAAGTTGGTTTAAAACTAGAAAATGTTGAAATAGAAATGTTAGGATCTGCTCATAAAATAATTTCCACCAAAGAAAACACTACCATCGTTGAAGGAAAAGGAGACAAAGAAAAAGTTGCCGAAAGAATTTTTAGAATTAAAAAAGAAATTGATCTTGCCACCTCCGATTATGACAAAGAAAAACTCAAAGAACGATTAGCTAAACTTTCCGGTGGGGTAGCCGTGATCAAAGTAGGAGCTTCCACCGAAACAGAAATGAAAGAAATAAAGTTAAGAATTGAAGACGCTATCAATGCCACCAAGGCGGCCGTTGAAGAAGGTATTGTCCCTGGTGGTGGAGTCGCACTATTTCGAGCAAAAGCAGTTTTAGATAATTTAGCCCTTGAAGGCGAAGAACATTTAGGTGTTGAAATTTTGAAAAAAGCTCTCGAAGCTCCAGTCAAAATAATTGCCGAAAATGCTGGCGCTGACGGTTCCGTCATCGCTGAAAAAATCAGAGAACAACAAGGAAATATTGGATATAATGCTCTCTTGAATAAGTTTGAAGATTTAGTGGAAGCTGGTATTATCGACCCCACAAAAGTAACGCGGACCGCTCTACAAAATGCTGTTTCCATCTCCGCTATGATGTTAACAACGGAATGTGTAATTAGTGATGAAGCTGAAGAAAAAACTGAACACAATCACGGATTATCAGGAATGGGAGGTATGGGCGGAATGATGTAAAAAAATAAAAAAAAAGCGATTGCTTGGCAATCGCTTTTTTAATTTAAAACTATGAGAAGCTACTTGTTGAGAAAAACTCATCCATAACTTCTTCAAACTCCCGTTCGGGAAAAAGTTCTTTGGCGTAAAACCTCATGACCTTCATCTGCCTTACAATTTTTTTCAAATGATTTTCTCTCCGAATCGGATCATTCAAAAAATCAACATTCCAAGCAAACGGATTATATCTCCCATACATACCCCATCGGAGATTTATTTTTTTGAGCAATCGCAGTTGCAAATGAAAATCCTCCATTCCGGCAACAGAAACGGGATCAGGGAACTCAGGAAAAATAAGCACTTCTTTTGAATCACCATCACACCATGGATCAAAACTGTTTTTTTCAAACAGTTTTGATCTCCAAAGACATCCAGTATTTTGTGGAACCATCCATGGCAAATTACTCCACCATTGCTTTCAAAAAAAACCAACAAGGTGCAGTTTTTTATTTCCATAAAATGACACGCAGAGGATATATCAAAAGCAGATAATTCTAACTCAGGAGACCAAATCAAAACAAATTTAGGCAAACTACTACTTGCTTTGATTTTCTCAATACCAAAGTTTAAAGCCCTAGCACTTCCTGGATTTTTTCCTCAATCAAAGACTTCAACCTTTCCCTTTTCTATTTCAACAGCAAACTCTTTTTTCAAATTTTCTCCAGAAAAAGTTTCTTCACGATCAAAAACATGCTCACTAACCGGAGATTCCTTGTCTGAATTAACCAAAAAAATAATTTTAAAAGAATAACCAAAGTC
Source organism: uncultured Gammaproteobacteria bacterium (assembly GCA_964605975.1). Lineage (GTDB taxonomy): Bacteria > Patescibacteriota > Patescibacteriia > UBA11705 > JABHMO01 > JBAYHA01. The sequence continues at coordinate 5,537 of CAZSER010000006.1, read as the reverse complement.
AAGATTAGAGTCTGCTAGAGGAAAACATTTCCTAACGGGAAGAACCACTTTTTCTTTAAAAATATTACAATCAAACAATTTTTGATCAGGCTTTCCAGCCCCCGAATGAAAAGTTCTTATCAAGACCACAACTTCATCCTTCATTTTAACCCCCTAAATAGTTTAAACAAAGACCACAAAAGATTACTTTTCAATTCTCCTTATAAAATGTAAAGAACAATCTTTTTTATCAAATACATTTATTTTTGTCAAACAAATACCGACCTTAAGCCGGTATTTGTTTTTTATTCTTTTCTTTAAACCTATTTTAAACATTAAACCGAAAAACAATCACATCCCCATCTTTGACTATATAATCTTTTCCTTCTAATTTTAACAGTCCCTTCTCTTTGGCGGAAGCCTCACTCCCGACATTTAATAACTGTTGCCAATTAATAACTTCGGCGGCGATAAACCCTCGTTCAAAATCATTATGTATCTTCGCCGCCGCCTGCGGAGCCTTGGTGCCATTCGTTATTGTCCAAGCGCGAGTTTCATCTGGACCCGTTGTTATATAACTGATTAAATTTAAAATTTTGTAAGAAGCCAAAATTATTTTATCCAAACCAGAACTAACAATGCCAACTTCTTTCATAAACTCAACGGCATCTTCTTTTGATAATTCGGCCAACTCCGATTCAAGTTGTGCACAAACCGGAATAACAACTTCATCTTGTAACTTTGGTAAGACAGGATCTTGATTTAGTGAGTTTTCATCAACATTTAACAGATAAATCATCGGCTTTTGAGTTAACAAACTAAGATATTTTAAACTTTCTTTTTCTTCATCGGTTAAATCAATTTTGCGAATCGGTTTTCCCCCTTCCAAAGCCGGAATAATTTTTTCTTGCAAAAATTCCAACATTTTACGATTATCTTTTTCATCTTTTTGCCCTGATGATTTTAATTTATCTCGTAACTTAACGGCATGTTTTTTGACAACATCTAAATCGGCAAAAGCCAACTCCATTTCAATTATTTCCGCATCATCTTGTGGACTTACTCGATTGGCAACATGAATAATATTTCCCGATTCAAAACCCCGAATTACATGACAAATCGCATCAACCTCCCGAATATTCGCCAAAAATTTATTGCCCAAACCTTCACCCTGACTAGCCCCCTTCACCAATCCTGCAATATCGACAAATTCAATGGTTGAAAAAATTGTTTTTTTTGAATTAGAAAAAACGGCTAACTTTTCTAACCGTTCATCTGGAACCGCAACGATTCCTTTGTTCGGTTCAATGGTGCAAAAAGGATAATTAGCAATATCAATCTGTTTTTTTGTTAAAGCTTTAAAAGTGGTTGACTTACCAACATTTGGCAAACCAACAATTCCAATGGAAAAAGACATAATTTTTTCAAATAAATAGTTGATTTAATAATTTTTTGATCAATAGACCAATCAACTTATTTTTTCATATTTAAAATAAAAAGAAGCAGTTTTTACCACTTCTTTTTATAATATTTATAACAAACTGTCAATTAATTTTCTGTTTTGTTTTCTTCTTCGGATTTTTCATCTGTTTCTTTTTCAAGAACAACCAATTTGAATGTCCCCATTATTTCTTCAAAATTTTTGCGATATTCAAAGTAATTATTAATTTTTTTGTCTGAGATATTAAAAGTAGCACGATAAATTTTATCCGTAGTTAAAATTAAAACTGTTGGTATTTCTCGATTATGACGATCAATATTAATAAAATATAGCAAAGAAAAATCAGTGGCATCTTTTTGGTAGATAAGATTCAAATCCGCAAAAAGCTCTTTTTTCTTCTCTATTTCCAAACTAAAATATTCTTCATAATCAGTTCGCAAAGTAATTGCATTAGAAAAATCAGAAGATGCTACAGGTTGTAAATAGACAACATTTTCAACCTCCGGCTCGCCGATAATAACATTTACTCGCTCCCAAGATTTTGGGAAACTTAAAGTGAATGGGATTTTTTCATCCGTCAATAAATTCCAATCGGTAATATTAACTTCTTCCGGAATTGTCCGTTGTTTCTCAAAAAGATCCAACAAAGCACTTTTATTAGTAAGACTGTCTTTTTCTAACACTTCTGCTTTTTGTTGTAAGTTCGCTAATTCAGTTTTTAGATATTCTACTTCTTGCTCCAGTCCTTGTCCGTCCTCTTTTACTTTGCTTATTTTATCCTTGGTGTAAGAGAAAAAAAGACCCACAATCGCCAAAATAACGACTGAAACAATAACTAAATTAATCCAACCATTATCTCTTTTTTCTTTTCTTTGAGGAACATTGTCCTCAAAAAGCTCATCGTCTTCAATAACTCGAGATAATCGAGCTCTTTTTTTTGTTTCCGCTTTCCCTCCCCCCTCTGAAAATTTGTCTATTGCCATAAGCTTTTTTTAATTTATTAACAACTTTATATTATCACAAAACAAGAACAAAATCAAAGACTCTGTGGAGAAAAAAACTATCTTAATTTCCAAAAAAATAGTATACTGATAAAGAATAATAACAATATATGCCAACAACCAGCTCATCTATTGAAGATTTATTGGGAGAAAAAGGTCTCTCTAAATTAAAAAAAACAACCTCTGGAATTTCCGCAAAAAAGAAAAAAAAGAAAAATAAACTGGCTGATGAAAAAACAACAACAGAAGCTCTTTCTGACAAAATAGACACCATTAATGTTAATAAAAAAGAACAAGAAACTGCCGAATTAGCATCACAACACAAACTTCCTTATATAAATCTAGAAAAATTTCCCATTAGCGGTGAAGCCCTAAAAACAGTAGATTTTTCAACCTGTCAAAAAGAAAAAGTTATCTGTTTTGTTAATACAGGAGAACAAATTCGCTTGGGAATTATTGACCCCAAAAACCCCGAAGCTCCCCAAATTTCTCACGCCCTAGCCGAAAGACTACATGCCAAGGTTGAACTTTATTTAATTTCACAAAGAAGTTTTGACAAAGCTCTCGCTTTATATGATAAACAACCTCGATATAGTAAACCTATTGTCGGAGTAGAAATTAATGCTGATGATTTAGAAAAGTTCAAAAATTCAGCGCTCGACTTCACAAAACTAAACGAAGTAATCAAAAAAACCAACATCACTGAATTAGTCAATCTTTTAATTGCCTCAGCTATTCAAACAAACTCTTCTGATATTCATGTTGAAGCGGAAGAATCAGAAATAAAAGTCCGATTTCGTATTGATGGAGTTCTCCATGACACCGCCTCAATAAAAAAAGAAGACTGGACCAAAATAATTGCTCGGATTAAACTCCTTTCTGGACTAAAATTAAATGTGATAGAAAAACCACAAGATGGGAGATTTACTATTCATCTAAAAGAAGAAACTATCGATGTTCGTGTCTCCTGTCTACCAACAACATGGGGAGAAAGTGTGGTAATGCGTTTATTAAAATCATCAACTGCCAGTTTAACCTTCGAAGATCTTGGTTTAACAGGAAAAGCTTTTGAAAATTTAAAACATCAGGTTGAAAGACCAAATGGCATGATTATTGCTACCGGACCAACCGGATCTGGTAAAACAACCACCCTTTATGCCGTTTTGAACAAACTAAACCAAGAAGATGTAAAAATTATTACTCTAGAAGATCCTGTTGAATACAAACTAAAAGGAATAAATCAAAGCCAAGTGGATCACAACAAGGGATACTCTTTTGCTGATGGTTTAAGATCACTTCTTCGTCAAGATCCCGATGTTGTCATGGTCGGAGAAATGCGTGACTTAGAAACTGCCGAGGTGGCGATTAATGCTGCGCTTACTGGACATTTAGTAATTTCCACCATTCACACTAACAATGCGGCCGGTGCTATTCCCAGATTTTTGGCGATGCAAGTTAGACCATTTTTATTAGCGCCGGCGCTTAATGCCATTATTGGACAAAGATTAGTAAGAAAAATTTGTGAAAAATGCAAAAAAGAAATTACGCCGGAACAAGAAATGATGAAAAAAATTGAAGAAATTACAAACTCAATTCCTGACGGCCATCCCGACAAACCTGATTTGAAAAATGCCAAATTTTTCCAAGGACAAGGCTGTGAACAATGTCATGGTTTGGGCTACAAAGGTCGTGTCGGTATTTATGAAATCATGACCATGACACCCGAAATAGAAAAATCTATCATGTCTGGAAACATTAGTGAGGATGATTTACAAAATATTGCCATTAAAAACGGCATGATCACGATGGTTCAAGATGGAATAATTAAAGTTTTAAAAGGAATAACAACACCAGAAGAAGTCTTCCGAGTAATTGAATAACCACGAAAAAACCGCTATTTTAGCGGTTTTTTTTAAACAACAAAGATGTGTTGACTTTTGTTTTTTTTCGTGTTAATCTTTAGTTTTTCTTATTTGGAGGTTCTTTGATGAAATTCAACAAAGAAAATTTCTGTAAACTTAGACTTTCTAATGATAATTTTTATTTCGAATACACCAATCTCGTAAAAATCATTATGAAGTTGGGTATTGATGTTTTTTTCGGCAATAAAGGAGAGTCAACAGAATCATCTACTGAGGAACTACAAAAACCACTTGAAGACCTTAGAAAATATTTTTCAGAGTTCCCAAGTCATAAAGAAATTATAGAATTATCCCTTGAGGTATTTAATGAAAAGAGTCAATACTAACATTTAATAATCATGTAAACACATGATTATTTTTTTAAATTAAAAAATAGCTTAAATCTTTTCAGCAAAAATAATATAAGAAAAAATCAATTTTCTAAAATGGCAGAAAGAAACTCATAGCTATTTTTTTTACCCAAAATCTTTGTTCCTTCTAACATTTTTAACGCCCAGACAGCAACACTCCGACGATTTTCTAGATTAATATTTGGATCTCCACAAATAGCACTAAGCCCACCTTCAAACTCAACCCTTTCTACTTCCGGCAAAGCCCCCCCCTTTTCTTCTATTTTTTCTCTAATCCTATCAATCTGTACTTGAGGTATTTTAGCAAATCTTTGGATCATATATCTATTAGCAATTTTTAATGCATCCATTAAAGCATTATGTGCTAATTTTCGACTTAGGTCGGAAGAGATTAAAGCATCTAAAAGTTTTTCATAAAACTCAATCGCTTGTTTTTCTATTAATTTGCGCTCAGTTTCATCATTAACTCTTGATAATGCATCTTTAAAAATCACATTATTTTTTAAACGATCTAATAATTCTTTGTCAATCATATATTATCCTGGTACGTGTTGTACATACTTAGTTTTTACATCATTTGATAACTCATTGTTTTGGAAAGCGTCGCGACCGTGTTCAGATCCTCTAATCCAACGTAGTTGATCACGAATTACACTCTCTTTTCTAAATACAATAACCTTCTCTAATTCAGCAGCTTTCATTTCAACTTGTATCTCAAGGTGAATGTTTATTGGCTTATTATTTATTGTGTAATTTGCCTTGCCACCGACACCCATTGCATTTGCAACATTTTGTAAACCAATTTTCACTGATTGCTTACCAAGTTCAATGTTTGACATTGCTT
>CAZSER010000005.1:0-31723 GCA_964605975.1 uncultured Gammaproteobacteria bacterium | reverse complement strand
TATTTTCCAAAAATAAAAATTCCGCTTTTCCCCCTGATTGTTTGTGTCCATGAAGTCTAGCCGGAAAAACTTTGGAATTATTAAAAACCAAAACATCATTGCTTGTTAGATATTTATCCAAGTTATAAAAAAAATCATGAACAATTACTTTCTTTTTACGATCATAAATTAAAATTTGGGCGGAATCTCTTGGTTCCGCAGGTGTTTGGGCAATAAATTTTTGTGGTAGCGAATAATCAAATAATGACAGCTTCATAATTGTTATTTCCTATCTAAATATAACACAAAAGTTGCTATTTATAAAATTTTAAAAAGAGGACAAAACAACCTTTAAATCAGGTCGATCTTCGTGATCTTTGCCGATATAAGAATAAATGACTTTTCCTTTATAATTGAAAACAAAAACTGCCGGTTTGGAAATTTCTTTGTCCTTTTCTTTTGTTTGAAGATTAAGTTTTTTTATTAGTTCTAGTTTCGGATCTGATAATACGGGAAAACTTAATCGCAAAAAATTTTTTAATAAACTGGATTCAAATGGTCGATCAGAAGAGACAGCAATGAGTTGACCATTTTTACTTTTTATTTCTGCTAATGCGTCGTTGAACTCTTTTAACTGTTTTTTGCATGAATTACACCAAATTCCACGATAAAAAATAATAATCAAAAAATCTTTTGGTTCCAACTTTGGCCAACTAAATGGTTCATTGTAGCTTGATTGTATAGTTGGAAAAATCATAATTTAACAACAGTTATCCCAGTCTAGATCATTAGCTAATTCTGCTAATTTTTTTTGATATTCCATTAAACATTCATTTGAACAAAAAAACAGGTCATCTTTTTTTATTTCTTTTTCTTCAATTTTTTTTTCACAAACAATACACTTTTTCATATTTATAGTAATTTTAAAAAAATTATTGTCCCATACCAAAGTAGATTAGCCCTTGTTGTTCTATTTTTTCTCGATCAAAAATGTTCTTTCCATCAAAGATAACTTTATTTTTTAAACTATTTTTGATTAGTGAAATATCAGCGTTTTTAAACTCTGCCCATTCAGTAAAGATAATCAATCCATCCGCTTCAGTTAAAACGGACTCTTTATTTTCGGCAATTTTGATGGCATTCCCTAATTGTTGGCGAACATTTTTAGAAGCTTGTGGATCATACGCCTCAATAGTTGCACCCTCTTCTAATAGTTTTTCAATGAGATCTAAGGCAATAGACTCTCTAATATCATCTGTATTCGCCTTGAAAGACAATCCCCAAATGGCTATTTTTTTGCCATTAAAATCATGATAATAGTTTTTTATTTTACGATAAAAATTCCATTTTTGGGCATAATTTATCTCAATTACCGCTTTTAATAGTTGAAAATTATAGCCAGATTGTCCGGATATTTGGTTTAAAGCGCGAACATCTTTGGGAAAACAACTTCCGCCATACCCGATTCCAGCTTGTAAAAATTGAGAGCCGATTCGTTTGTCTAGCCCCATGCCGTGTGCAACTTCTTTAACATTGGCGCCAACAACTTCACAAAGATTCGCGATTTCGTTGATAAAAGAAATTTTTGTGGCCAAGAAAGCATTACTAGCATATTTAATCATTTCTGCTGTTTCCATTTTGGTGCAAACTTTTTGCGCTGGAAGTTCTTGATGTAGCTCTACTAAATAATTTTTGGCAAATTCGCTTTCCGTCCCAATAATAATTCTTTCTCCATTAAAAAAATCAGAAATAGCGGAACCTTCCCTTAAAAACTCCGGACAAGATGCCAAGTAGAAAGATGCCGAGTTTTCTTGTTCAATTATTTTCTTTATTTTTTTATAAGTACCAATAGGAACGGTACTTTTGGTGACAACTAATAAATTGTTTGGTAAATTTTGACCAATTATTTTTGCTACATTATAAATAGCCGAAAGATCAGCCTCCCCATTGTTTTTAGGAGGAGTTCCCACACAAATGAAGGCAATTTCACGATCGGCAATTGCCGATGTTAAATCATCGGAAAAACGCAAATTTCCTTTCTGAATATTTTTTTGTAATAAGTCATTTAAACCCGGTTCAAAAAATGGGGACTCTCCTGTTTTTAGTTTATTTATTTTTTGGAGATCATTGTCAACACAAATGACATCATTTCCTAACTCAGCAAAACAAGTTCCCGAAACTAAACCAACATAACCAGAACCAATCATGACAATTTTTTTAGGAGATGGTAATGATTTTATAAATTCAAAAATAACGGTTTTTGCTTTTTCGGCAGAACTGTTTAACTGTTCTTTGATTATTTCCCAGCTAACGGGAGCTTCATTTTCTTTCCAACAGTCATAATCGGTGACTAATCCAAGAGCAAGGTAAGGAATCTTTAGCTCATTGGCCAAAATAGTTTCACTTGATGAAGTCATGTTTATTATATCTGCGCCAAGTTTTTGAAAGTACAAACTTTCCGCCTTGGTAGAAAATCGAGGACCTTCAATAGTAATTACGGTTTTATTTAAATGGACACTCAAATTAAGGTTGTTAATGACTTTTTCAATAGTTGTGATCAATTTTTTATCAAATGGTTCCGGCATGGAAGTATGGACCACCGAATTTTCAAAAAAAGTTTGTGCTCTTCTTTTTGTGAAATCAATAAACTGTGCCGGTAAAACAAAATCTCCAGGTTTTATTTCTTCTTGTAGAGATCCGCAAGCAGTTGTGGCTAAAATAAAATCACAATGTTCATTTTTTAAAGCCCAAATGTTTGCTTGATATGGAACGTTGGTCGGTGTAAAGGAGTGATTTTTACCATGACGAGAAATGATAAAAACTTCATGGTTGCCAATTTTACCAACAACCATTTCCGAAGATATTTCTCCGTAAGGAGTAAAAACTTTTTTTGTCGAGTAATTTTCTATAATTTGGGGATCATCAAATCCACTTCCTCCAATAATTCCTATTTTCATAACAACTTTTTTAGTATCTTAATTTTTTTTGTAATTATCTTGAAAATTTTAATTACTATATTCAATTAAATGGTTTAAAAAATATTTTTGTTTAAGTTTTTCGCTCCCTCCCAAAAAAGGTAAATTAACCACTACGGAAATACCAATAATTTCCCCGCCCAAACTCTCAATCATTTTAGTTGAAGCCTCAATGGTTCCGCCTGTTGCCAAAAGGTCATCTACCAGCAAAACTTTTTCGCCTTTTTTAATTGTGTCTTCGTGCATGGTTAAAATATCAACACCATATTCTTTTTGGTATTCTTGGCTAATTGTTTTAAAAGGAAGTTTCCCTTTTTTGTGAATTAAACTGATTCCAACACCTAAATTATAAGCAATTACCGCCCCAAATATAAAACCACGAGCATCGATAACCGCAATTTTATCGATCGGATTGGTTTTAAAAGGTTTTATTAACTCATCAACTACTTGTTTAAAAACGACAGGATTTTCTAAAATAGTTGTTATATCTTTAAAATTAACACCTCTTTGGGGCCAATCCGGAACTTCACGGATAAAATTTTTTAGATTAAACATAGATTAGATTTCTTTTATATTTTAACTTATTAAAGCTAAATAGTAAAGAATAAAATTTTGTTTACAAGATTTTATAGCAACTGTCAAATAACTAAATTTAAATAAAAAATCAATTTGCAAAACTTTATAAAAAAACAAAAAAACAGCTATTTTAAATAGCTGTTTTCTTGGCGGGGGAAGAAGGAATCGAACCCTCATCTACGGTTTTGGAGACCGATATTCTACCATTGAACTATTCCCCCAAGCCAGTAAATTTATAGCAAGAAAAAAGAAAATTAGCAAGTTTTTTAGTTCTCTTTTAAGTTGTTTTCTAAATCCTTGATAAAATTGCTAATTGTTAAGCCTTGAACTGATTTTTGAGCATTTTTGCTTAATAAAAAATAAGATTCTTCACTAATTTTAACTACTTTTTCAATAAGTTCACGCCAAAAAATAGCATCTTTTGGTTTGGCATGAAAGCCATTATATCCATCAGTTATTAACTCTCCCGCTCCGGCAAAATTATTAACAATCACCGGTAATCCAGCTTTTAAGGCTTTTGGTATAATAGATGGCGCATTTTCATAACAAAGCGTTGGTACTAACAAAAAATCAACTCGATCAAAAATAATTGTGGCCTCTACTCGTCCAACAAATTGAGCAAAAGGATACTTCTGTTGCCAAAGTTCTCTTTTGGAGCCATCTCCAATCAAAATAATTTCATATTTCAAAAAATGTTTTTTCCAAAGTTCCAAAAGCCATTCTACCCCTTTGTGTTCCTCTATTTGACCGATATACAAAAATCGGTTTTGTTTTTGAAAAACGGATTTTTCTTTTGGTTCCACTGTTAAATCAGGATTTTTTAATAAATATTTTTTTGAGTTTTGGAAAATTTTTTTTTGTTCGTAAAAATCTTTCAGCCAGTTTGATGGCGACAAAAAAATAGTAAAACTTTTAAATAATCTCCGAACTATTTTCTGATAGATTTTGGTGGGGAAACCTTTAACGATAAATGAATTTTCCCTATTCCAAAAAATTAAACCGGACGGAATTGCTAATTGAACATCGTGGGCAAAATATACAGATTTTATTTTTGCTTTTTTTATTGCTAATGGAATTAAATAGCCCAAACCTTTTAGATTATGACAAATTACCCAATTTGGTTTAAAGTCTTGTAAAAATTTTTTAGTCTTAAAATATGTCCAAAAATTAAAAACATCCAAAAATTGCCAAAGGAAACGAAAAAAAATATGTTGACGGTAATCGTTTAAATAGTAAAAGATATTTTTGGGATTTATTCTAATTATTTCAACTCCATTTTCAAATTTACGCGTAATCTTTTTTTCACCATGGGAACTTAAAACTTTAACTTCGTGTCCAGCTAAAACTAAATTTTCGGCCATCATTTTGGCCACTTGTTCTGCGCCACCTCTTTCAATCGGTGGATATAGGTTGGAAATAATTGCTATTTTCATCTTATTTTTATCGCTAAAATATCACATTTTCCACAAATTTTTTCTTGTTTTTTTCGAAAAGTAGAAAACTTTTCTCCTTGCCAGATTGTGAGTAGATCTGATTCCAAAAGAGAACCACAGTTTAGGTTTGGTAAAGAGCAACAAGGCGTAATTTCTCCCCTTTCATTGACATAAATGTCATCATAAGTTCGTAAACAAAATTTACCTAATCGATGTAATAAGGGATAAAGTCGACGATAAATTTCACGAATAATACCATCAAAGGCAACATAAGGTAAAAAATCAAAAGTGAGTTTTGATTTTTTTAAGGTTTTTTCTAAAAATTGCACGAGTTTCTTTTCTTCGTTAGCTGTGGGACGAGAGTAATCATTAAAGCGTAAATCAACACGAGTTAATCGTAAACGGTCAATTTTATTTTTTTCGGCAAAGGAAATCAAATCTAAAAATATTTTTTCATCATATTTTAGAAAAACGGATTGTAAAAAAACTTTTATTTTTTTGCCTTGTTGTTGATTTTTTCGACAAAAATATTCAATGTTAGAAATTTGTTCTCCGAGGGGATGGCCAAATGAGTCCTTATCTTCTAAATTATCAATGGAGAAAGTGATGGCCTCTAATCCACTGTTTAAAATTTTATCAGTAGCTTCTGGTGTTAACAAGGCACCGTTTGTCGTTATTCTAACAGTATGATTTTTTGAGGCTTTTTGTATATAATCAAAAATTCGAGGATGCGTTAATGGTTCTCCCCAACTGGTTAAAATAATATTGGGAACATCCTTCAACTTATTCAAAACAACAAAAAAAACATCATCCGTCATGTGTCTTAACTCCACTTTTAAATCAAACCGTTGACACATAGGACAATTAAAATTACAAACATTGGTAATGGCGATTTGCGCCGTCTTTGGTTTTTGGGGTGGAAGATATAATAATCTTCCCCAAAAATCTTTGAACATAAGTTATTTCTTTAAAAGGTCTTGGTAGAGGTTTTTTAGTTTTTGAGAAATTATTTCTGATGTATACTTTTCTTTAACCATTTTTAATCCTAGCTCTGAGAACTGTTTTCTTAATTCAGGGTTTTTGATTAAATGGTTTATTTTTTGAGCAATGTCATCACTATTTTTGGGTTCAACCAGTAAACCATTTATTCCGGGATAAACAACCCGACGAACACCTTTTAAATTACTGGCAATTAATGGGATTCCACAAGCCATAGCTTCAATTAAAACGAGACCAAAGGCCTCATTTTGATTGATTGAAGGTAAAATAAAAATATCGGCTAAGTTATAATAGTTAGGTAGTTCATCATCAGCAATATAACCGGTAAAAATAACTTTGTGTGTAATGTTCAACTGTTTCGCCATATTTTCATAATCCCTTTTCATATTTCCTTTTCCAATAATAATAACCTTGATGTTGGGGTCTTCAATTTTGGGGATTGATTTTAGTAAAAAATTAATACCTTTAAAATAATGGGCTTTATCTAATCCTCCGACAAAAACAATAACTTTATCTTGTGGTTCTATTTTTAGTTTTTTTAATAATTCATTTTTTTTAGGGATTGGAAAATATTTTTCAGAAACAGCAAAGGGGATCTCAATAAATTTCCCAATATTTTTCAGATAGTATTCTTGTAAATGCGAATTAACAATATAATCTTCACTACTGATAATTATTTTATCGGCGGAATTCATAATCCATCGTAATAGTAGTTTACGAGTAATTTTCTCATAAACACCTAATAAACCAACTAACTGGACATCTTGATGATAAGTTATTATTAATTTAAAATTATTTTTCCATAATCTTTTGGCTAGAGAAACAAAAAAAGCACTACCAAAAAACGGGTAATGAAGATGAACAATTTGAAATTTTCTTAGTTGCCAAAGGAGTTGAGGCAAAAAGGCCCCAAATCCTTTTTTGAAAAGTGGCCATTTTTGAGAAACCAGATATCCGGTATTTTTTTTGGAATTAGAAAAATATTGAGGGATAAAGACTTCAACTTCAAAGCCATTATTGTGTAAAAATTTAGAATATTGATCAGCAACTCTTCCCAAACCACCAACTTGTGGTGGAAGTTGACAAACAATCTGGGCGACTTTTATTTTAGTCATTTTAGTTATTATTACTGTTTCTTATATCATCTATAAAGTCAGGTTCACATGTTTGTAAAAGATCATCCGCTAATTTTAAACAGGTATTTACATAACTAATAGGTGCAGATTCTTCTGTTTTGAAATTTTGTTCCTCATAAATATTTTGCAAAATACAGTCGTTTTGATCATTTTTTTGTAGAATTCTCAAATAGGAATATTGAGAGATACCTGTTTTTCCGGTAGAATCATCTTGAACAAAAAGTACACCTGTTTTTTGGCAGTTTTCAAAAGATTTTTGTAAACAATTAACAACTTTTTCATTATTTTTACCAACATTTTTTTTACCATTAACTTGCCCTTCATACCAAATCCCACACCCTTTGTCTTTGGAAAGGAAATAGCTATCAACAGGAAAAGCTTCCAAAAATTTTAAATCATTACGCAATTGCCATGAGGAATTAGGATAAAAAACTTTATAACTCAGGCCTCCGGCAAGGACTAATAAACCAATAATTAACCAAACTATTTTTTTCATATTACCAAACTGTAATTAATTTTATTATTTTCCAATAAATTTCTAATAATGGATTGATGATATACTTTAATAAAGGATTATCAATTTCCAAGAAATATATTCCCCCTTGCCAGTTGTCAATTAACTGTCTGGAAGAAATATCCCTATGTTGATGAAAGAATCTTCTTTTGTTTAAAATATTTAAAAAATTTTGTTTGTTAAAAAAGTAAGTATATATTTTAATCTTCTCTTTGTGCCACTTGTTTTTTAACGAATAAGCAAACATGCCTAGTTCAAAAAGAAAAAAGATTGGTAAAGTCAACCATAATTGAATTCTGGGCATCATTACCAAATAAGTAATTAATCTATTTCTTTCAATGTAATAAATCATTCTCACTGATCTTTTAAACTCATATTTATGATAAACTATTGATTTTGGAGCCAAAACCAGTTTATAATTTCTAGCCTTTACTCGCAAAGAAAGATCTAAATCGTCATGATACATGTAAAGCTCTTCATCGTATCGACCAATTTCTTTCATTAAGTTTGTTTTTATTAAAAATGAGCAACCGGAGGCATAACCAATCTCTGGAAAATTTTCGCTTGGTTGATATTTATCTTCAGATAATCGGTAGTTTTCTGTATAACCAAAAGCCAAAAAATTTAATTTATTCCCTGTGGTGTTGATCAAGTTTTCCGAAGTTTCTGGTGTGACTGACTGGTGTAATAAAATTTTTGATTGCACAATACCTATGCGAGGAATATGTTCAAAAGGTTCTAAAAGTTTAACAAGCCAATCTTTGTCAACAACAACATCCATATTTAAAATAGCAATATATTCACAACCTTCTTCTTCCGCTTTTTTTATTCCGACATTATTTCCGGCACAGTAATTACCATCTTTTTGCTCAACAACAATAATCTCATTAAATTCTTGTAAAAAAGCACGACTTTCTGGAATCGGATCATTATCAACGACAATAATTTTTAATTTTTCTTGCGGATAGTTTAACTGTTTTAGACTTTCATAGCATTCAGCCAGATATTTCTGAGCATAGTTATGATAATTGATTAACACTACGCCAACGATTGGTTTTTCTGTCATATCATTTTTTTTTAACATTCTTGATAGCCAAATTACTTACTAGTTTTGCAACTTTTTTTTCTAATATTCGTAAGCGAATGTTTTGTTTAAAAATTAAATAAAAAGCAATAATTAAAGCACAATAAGTAATTAAATCGACTCCCCTTCCAATTCCTACGAAATTAGCAACCCAGGTGACTGACATTGGGAAAAAGTTTATTAACAAAACAATTAACCAAACAATTAGCCAAAGAAATAAAAACCAAAAAGAAATATCTTTTCTGGAAAACCGAATAATTGATTTTATGATAATATAAAAAACAACTAAACTGACTGAAATTTGAAAAATAGTCATAAGCGATTGATTAATTTCTCCCAAAACAATTTTATTCCCATGGTTATTTTGGGTTTTATTTTTTTGGTTGTAGAATAATCATCATAATTTATAATTACTGATTCTTCTCGGAAATTAATTCCTTTTTTTTCAATTAAACAGAGAATTTCCGTACAATGAAGATAATCATCATTTTGCCAAAGTAAAAGAGGCACTACTTCCCTTTTAAGAACTCTTAGTCCACTTTGAGGGTCGGAAAATCTTAATTTTAAAAGATATTTACTAAAAATTTTTGCTAATGCCAAAATAAATTTCTTTTTTGGCGGAATAGAAGAATTTTGCTCTAAAAACCTAGAACCCAAAACAACTTGATGTTCTCCTTTTTTAAAACTACCCAGTAAATTTTTTAGATCTTCGATCCGATGTTGACCGTCAGCATCAAAATGAGCAATGTAGTCATAGCCATTTTTTAATCCCCATAATGTTCCAGTTCTTAGCGCAGCTCCTTGTCCTAGATTTGTTTCATGGCGTAAGACAAAAGCACCAGATGAAAGTGCTATTTCCATTGTTTGATCATCGGAACCATCATCAACAACGACAACTTCAAAAGAATCACCTAAAAGTTTTTCAAGAACTGTGGCGATTCTTTGTTCTTCATTATAGGCTGGAATAACAACAACTGTTTTCATGTTTATATTTTGGTACTGAAATTTAATAGATCTTTATGGGCTTGAGTAAACTCAATTGTTTTTCGTAAACCTTCTTCCAAAGTGACAATTGGTAGCCAACCTAATTCATTACGGATAAATTTAATATCTGGTAAAGCTAATTCTCGCATAAAAACCTTTGAATCTTTAAAAACAACTTTGGATTTACTTCCCGTTAAGTTAATAATTTGTTGTGCAACATCAACCAACTTATAAACATCAGTAGCTCCTAAATTTACTGGTTGATTAATTCCTGATTTCATAACAGCTAGACATCCCTCAACAATGTCGCTGATATAACAAAGTGAAGTTCGAAAATCTTCTGTCCCAAAAATTTCTAAATCTTTACCGTCAATAGCATTCAAAATAAAATCCGGAATCATTTGTCCATCATCTAATAACATTTTTGGCCCATAAGTACGAAAAATTCTAACAATTTTAACCTCCAAATCATGAATATCGGCATAAGTTTTTGTAATACTTTCCGCATATCTCTTACCCTCATCATAACAAGCTCGATCATCTAACATATCGGAAATTCCTCGATATTCTTCCGAGACATAATCTTCCCTGTTTGTTTCTCCATAAACAACAGAAGATGACGCTTGTAAAAATTTAGCCTTATATTTAACCGCTAATTCTAATGAATTTAAAAGCCCCTTAGTATTTGCTTCCAGTGTTGCTTTTTTGAGGTGAGCAAAATTATTTACCGAAGTTGGACAAGCTAAATTATAAATTTCACTAATGCCAAAAACTTTTATCTGAAAAATATCCAAGTCAGGATTATTTTCTAAATCAATGTTTTCAGTAATATCAGCTCGAATAAATTTAAAATTAGGAAAACGCAATAAATGATTAATATTGCTAGATCCGCTGGACGAAAAATTATCAAGACAAATAACATTGGCTTCAGATAATAATCTTTCGGCTAAGTGAGAGCCAATAAAACCGGCACCCCCTAGAATTAAGATGTTTTTTTTGTTTTCCATAGTTTTATTTTTTGGGATTATTTAACATTTTTATTATTCTAATTTTAACCGATTAGGAGATAAAAAGCAAGTTATTTAACTGATTCTTTTAGTTCAAAAAGTGTATAACCATGGACTATTTTTTCTTTTTTTATGAAATAAAATCCTAGGTTTGTCAAATCTTCTTGATAGCTATTTAATTTTTCTTCTGATCCAAAAGTTAGATAGAAAATTTGTTTTTCTTTTAATACTTGACTGGCTTTAATTTTTTGAAAAATTCCCAAATTACCACCAAAAGGAATTACGGAGAACCTTGGCCATAGCATTTTATCGGCATTATCAATAATAATAATTGCTTTTGCTGGAACGGTTTTTTCTATCTCATTATAAATTTGACGATAATTTATTAGTTCTTGTTTAACGGTTGATAAGCCATCGTGAGAAGAAAAAAATACTAATTGCAGATTATAAAGAATAAAAAAAGAAATAAAAAATCCAGTGATTATTCTTTTTGTTGTTTTTGTTAAGTTAATTTGAGCGAACATTTCATTTAATCCCCAAATAGAAAGTGGAATTAAAAGTAGATAAGCAGGAAGAAAATAACGAATATAAGAAATACTTAAATAGTTATTTTGCAAAACAATAGGATCAATTATCTGCCAACTTCCATAGTAGCAATGTAGCCATAACCAGGAAATCAAAACCCATAAAAAATAGCCAATTTTCTTTTCAGAAAACGACGATTTCTTAACAAAAAAAGGTATTAACACAATTAGCAACCAGAAGAACCAAGTTAATGAGAAAGAGTATTCCCAAAAATTATGCCAAATTAAGCGAGGATGAAAGCCAAAAGGAACGAACAGTAATTCTAAAATCCCCCAAACAGGATTTGGGGAAGAAACAAGAACTTCTCCGGGAAGTTTTTCCACCAGTGTCAGTCCAGTATCCATTTTTAAATAACCAAATTGAAAAATATCGCCATAACTTTGAAAATTATAAAAAAGGAGTATTAAAATTGGAAAAACAACACCAATAGCACATAAATATAGTTGTTTGGGATTAATTTTTTGATGATTGATAAAATAAATAACCATGATTAATAATAATAAAAAAATTGATTCCGAAGGTCGAATAATTATTGCCGTCCCCAAAAATATTCCACTGCCAAAAGAGCGCCAAAAACTGTGTCTTGTCATTGTCTCAAAAAACCATAAACCTCCCAGCATAAAAAAAATAAAAGCGATATTTGGGAGCATGACAAAGGAAGAAAAATAAAAAAACGGGGCAAAAAAAGCACTCAATAAAACGGTTATTATGGCAATTTGATGATTAAAAAATCTTTCCGTAATTTTAAAAAGAAAAAACAACGCAAGAACGGCTAAAAGAGGGGTTAAATAATGAGCTAAATAAAAACCAACAACTTTACTTACTAATCCTAATACAATTCCAAAACCCAAAAAAGCAGTAGGAACAATTTCCCCCTGTTCATTCACATTGGTACTTCGAGGATGAACAGTATTTAAAAGTTCTTTATTTAATGGTTCAAAATAGCGAAAACTATTATTGTCGGAGAAGTTTTTAACAAAAAAAGAGGTACTCATTTCGTCTGGCCAATTAAAAATAAAATTTTCTTCATTAGCATTTTTTACTACTCCAAAATAAAAAAATTGGCTATAAATAAAAAACAAAAAAACACCAAAAACAATCCATAAAAATTTCTTTGAAAATATCTTTTTATAATCCATAAGTTTTTATAAATAAAAAAAGAAATAGCATTATTATTTTAGCATAAATTTTTATAAAAAAAAATGACCTGATTTAGGTCGTTTTTTTTATTTCACTTCTTTGTGTTCGGTGTGTTTGCGACATTTCTTGCAGTATTTCTGCATAACCAACTTCTGCTTCAATGTTTTTTTGTTTCTATAAGATTGATAATTAATAGTTCGGCATTCACTACATTGCAACTTAATAAGATTGTCTTGGGACATATAAATAGGTTTATTTAATCAAATTTTGATAAAAATGGAGCCAGCGACAGGATTCGAACCCGTGACCAATAGTTTACAAAACTACTGCTCTACCAACTGAGCTACGCTGGCACGAAAATATCGGTATCAGTATAACAAAATTAAAAAAAATAAGCAAGAATCTTGTTTTTTGGCTAAAATAAGATATTTAAAACTAAGTTAATTCTTCTAATTTTAGTAAAATCTCTTCTACTCCTTTGGCCAAAGGCGCTTGAGCAATATAATTAGCAGAATCCTTGGCTAATTTGTCACCATTTTGCAAAGTAAAGAAAAAATCGTATTCTGTGGATGTCGGTTTATCTTGAATGTCATCCCCAATATAAATAATTCTATAATCGTTGAATTTTTCGGTTAATTTTTTGTTGGCAAAAATTTTATTGATTGAGGTTACTAAAATTAAAATATTTGCAAAACTTTCCGTGTATTCAATATTCAATTCATGATTTTGATTTATTTTTTCCAAAAGACCACTAATTTCTTTCCAAAAATATTTTGCTGAATCTATATCCGTTAAATACCCTGAGTTTACTATTTTTTTAATATGTAAACTAATTGAATATTTTCTGAACTCATTTTCCGCGATTAAATAGTTGCGATTATTATCTGTAATAAAAGTTTCTAAATGTTTATTCAATTCTGTTGTATCACAAAAAAGATATTGAATATCCTGTTCTTTTTCTTTTATAAACTTTCTAATAATCTCTCGACTTTGTTCAATTAATAAAATATCTTTTTGCAAAATTAATAGTTCCTGCTTATTATTTTTTTGATCAAAAATATAAGCGCCATTTTCGCCAATTAAATATCCATTAAATCCAAAACGATTAGCAACATCTTGCAAGTCAGGCAAGGATCTATTTGAATTTAAAACAAAAATATGTCCTTCTTTCTGCAGTTGTTCAATCACAAATCGAATTGTCGAACTGTTTATTTTATATTCTCGATCCAATAAAGTATTATCAATATCCAAAAAAATAAGATTTTTTTTCATAAAACAATTAAGTTAGTCTATTATTTAAATATTAACGAAAATATTTTTTTTGTCAAGAAAAAAATCGGTATTAAGCCGATTTTTTAGAAGAAAATAATGATTTTAATGAAGCAGTTTTCTGTTCTCCGGTCTCCAAATCTTTAATGGTAATTAAATTTTTTATAATTTCATCCTCTCCCAACAAAATAACCTTTTTAATCTGATAATTATTAGCATATTCCAAAAACTTCTTCGGCTTGTATAAATAACTAATTTCAACATTATAGTTAAAATCTCGTAACTGCTTAGCAATTTCTCTTGCCTTTGGCAAATAATCAACAACAAAGGGAGCAACTAAAATATCAACAACCGTTTTACGATAACTATCTTTATTTTTTAATTGAAAAGCATCAAAAATGGTTTCTAATCCAAAACTTAAACCAATCGCCGGCACTATTTCTTTACTTCCAATTAACCCGCCAATCATATTGTCATAACGACCACCACCACCCAAAGAAGATTTAATAACGGTTTGATCAGAAAGAAAAATCTCAAAAACATTTCCAGTATAATAAGCGAGACCTCTTGCCAAAGAAGGAGAAAAGCGGATACGAGATGACTTGCCAGTTAGTTCCCAAGTTTTTTGGATTTTAATTAATCCTAGATTATCCCCTAATAACTCTGAGAATTTGTTAAAAAGATCTTGGTTTTGTCCTTCCCATGATAACCAGTCTAACAAAACGGCTACTTTGTCCAAAGAAAAACCTTTGGTGGTTAATTCTTTCAAAACTCCTTCCCGACCGATTTTTTCTATTTTATCAACAGAAACAATAATTGATTCAAAATCTTCTTGCTCAAATCCAGCTTTTGTTAATAACCCATCCAAAAAAAGACGATTATTCAATAAAATTTCTACTTCTAATTCTAAATTATTAAAAACATCTTCTGCCAGAAGTAGCAATTCACTATCAATTTCCTCTCCTGCCAAGCCCACAACATCAACATCACATTGCCAAAACTCTCGATAACGACCTAATTTAATCGGGCCATCACGAAAAACAGTTCCCATTTGATAGCGTCTAAAAGGTTTTTTTATCTCCGGATTCATTCCTATAAATCTAGCAAATGGCAAAGTAAGCTCTGTTCGCAAAACTAACTCTCTTTCTCCCTGATCTTTTAAGCGAAAAGTTTCCTTCATCGCCTCAGATAGTTCTCCAATTCCAAATTTACTGGCAAAAAGTTCATATCTTTCCAACATTGGTGTATCAATTGGATTGTAACCAAAAGACTCAAAAGAACTTTGTAGTTTTTTGATTATTTTATTTTTGGCGATTTTTTCTGCCGGACCGAAATCACGAACACCTCGGGCTAATTGTAATATCTTGTTTTTCATAAAATAAAAATGGGGTGGGAGACGGGGCTCGAACCCGCGACCCCAGGGACCACAACCCTGTGCTCTGCCAACTGAGCTACTCTCACCACAACTTATGGTATTTTAGACGAAGAATGTCAAATTGTCAAATTAAAAAGAAACCTCTCGAAAATCTTTATCCTAACTTCCTATTAACATTTTTTCTTGTTCAGCTTTTAATTTTTTAATGGTAATTTTACTTAATTTTGTTTTTTGTAAAATAGAAGAGATCCACTGCCCTCCCAAGAAATGGGGCATCATTACAAAGTCAGCACCATGCGCATATAAAGTAGTAGCTTCATCTTTTTGGTAAGCATTGGCAATAATAACAATTCTCCTCTTGTTTTTTCTAATAAAATTTATTAGATTTATCTGATCATCAATAGTGGGGATAGTCATAATAATAATTTTACAGTTTCCAAATGGCAATGATTCCAAAAACTCAACATCAGCAATATCCCCAAAATAATGTGGAATTTTGGATTTTTTTAATTTTTTGATCACTTCCGGATTAAAATCAATTACTGAAAATTTTCTTTTGCTTTTTTTGAGTGCTTCGACAACCTTTATCCCTATTCGATGATAACCAACAATCCACGCATCATAACTTTTAACAGTAGTTTCTTTTTGTTGATGTTTGTCTTGTCCAAAAAGTAAAAATAAAGGCAATATCTTTCGATAAATTTGTTCCCCATAGGTAATCAAATAGGAAGAAGCAAATATGGTTGTGATAGCGACAGCAGTAAAAATTCCAACTTCTATTTCATGAACATGTCCAATCTGTCTTCCTGCAAAAAGAAGAACAAACCCAAATTCACTTACTTGGGCAGCCGTAATTCCTGCTAAAAAACTATTTCTACGAGTAAATTTTTGCGAACGAAAAACCAAATATAAAATTAACGGATTACCGATTAAAATAAATAAAGATAAAATAATTGCCGGAAAAATAATTGTTGATAATGAAGTTAAAGCCAGTTCTCCGCCTAGAACGATAAAAAAGAGAATCAAGAAAAAATCTCTTAACGGTTTTAACCTACTGGCAATTTCAAACTGATATGGAGAAGAACTTAATGCCATTCCGGCAATGATAGCGCCAATTTCAATAGAAAAACCGGCTAATAACATTAAACTTGATAAACCAAAACACCACGCAATGGTAAAAATAAATAAAAGTTCGGTAGAACTAGCTAATCGATCCAGTAAAAGTGGCAAAAATTTTTTGCTTAACAAATAAACCAACCCGACAATAACAGCTCCTTTTGTGAATAATAATAAAAAAGATAAAATTTCAATAGATTCAGATGATTTGAAAAATCCGAGTAACACAATTAAAATAACAGCCAAAACATCTTGCACTAACATTACCCCGATAGTATATCGGCCATAGGTTGTTTCAACATCCTTCTTGTCCGATAACATTTTCATGATAATAATTGTACTGGAAAAAACCATGGCCACAGCTAAATATAAAGAAGATAAAACTTGTCCGGTTAAAAAATACAAAATGAAATAACCAATAGTCCCGGTAAAAAACACTTGTCCCATCCCCGCCAAAAAAGAAACTTTGCCAATACTTTTGAGATGTCGAAAGTTAAGATTAAGTCCAATAATAAATAGCAATAAAACAACTCCAAACTCAGCAAAAGTATCATACAAATGGTGATCACCATTAAAAAGATTTAAAATGAATGGTCCACAAATTATTCCAGCAACAATATAAGAAATTATTAGTGGTTGTCGAATAACTCGTAAAAGTAAAGCAATTCCAACGGTGATTGACAACAACGCACTTAATTGAACGATAACATTATCCATATTTTGTTTTTATTTTGAATTTATTATAACATATTTTAATTTAAAAAAATAATTTTCCACAATAAATAAAAAAGGCGCCACGAAGGGCGCCCATTATTAAATTCTTCGTAAAAGTCTTTTTACAAAGGCACTTCTCTCTGAAACCTCCAAAGTAATATGTGCCGAACCTTCATCTTCCTTCATCAGTTCGGTCACATAAGTCAATCCATTACTAATGGCATCCAAAAACTTATTGTCAATTTGTTCTACATCTCCAGTCAAAACTGCTTTTGTGCCTTCTCCAATTCTTGTCAAAGCAGTAATAGTTTCGTCCGGTGTCCAGTTTTGAACCTCATCGATAATCAAATAAGTATCATCTACTGTCGATCCGCGTTGATGGATAAATGGCTCTATCCGGAAATGTTCACTCCCTACCAGTTTTTCTTCATAGTTAATTTTTAAAACAGTTTGATTTCCATTACCAATTATCTTGGAATAAGCATCATAAACTGGTCGACTATAAGGACCAAACTTCTCATCAATAGATCCTTTATAATAACCTAACTGTCGATTATGGATCGTATCTGTAGATCTCCAAACTAAGATTCCATTTGGATAGTTCCCGGACTGCACGAGTCTTTCTCCCGCCAACAAAGCCATTAAGGTTTTTCCTGTTCCGGCTTGACCAATTAAAGTCACCAAGTTGATATCTTCATGACAACATAAAGCAAAAGCAAAGTTTTGCTCTTCGTTAATGGGATTTATATTTTTGCGATAATCACGCTTCTTTTCATATGGTCTACCAATCCAAAGAATAGCCTCTTCTTGTTTACGATAAATTCCTAAAAAAATTTTTGCCGTTGAGGGATCTTTCAAAACAATACATTGGTTAGGAAAAAGAGTCTCAATTTGCTCAACTGTCAAAAAATCCTGTACTGCAAGTAGAAATGGTTTTCGGAAAGAATATTGTCCTTTTGGGAATTCGGGTAGCTTTTTCTTGGCAAAAAAAACAACGGTTCCAGAATAAATTTGTTTTTCATCTTTTACCAGCTGACTATCATGCCAAGTTTCCGCGGTTATTTCCAAAGCATCTGCTTTAATCCGAACATTAATATCTTTTGATATCAAAATTACGGGCAAAGCATCTTCGCCTTTTTGTTTTTCCATGGCTTTATGTTTTAAAGCAACGGCAATAATCTTGTTGTCATTTTTCTTCAAGTCCAAAGATCGAAAATCATCGGTAATTTGCAATTCCAAAGAATCAATCAACAGTAATCCTCCCTTATCCGTTTTTACCCCATTTGACAAAAAAACACCCAAGCCTGTTGCCTTTTGGCGATATTTTTCAATCAAGGAAATGACTTTTCTTGCCGAATGGCCAGTGCGAGGATTCTCTTTGTGATTATCTAACTCCTCCAAAACACAAAAAGGAATAACAATGATATTGTCTCCTAATTTATCAATCGCCATTGCATCATGAATTAACACATTAGTATCCAAAACATACTTTTTCTTCGACATCTGATCCTCCCTAAGTTATCCGCAAAAAACATTGTCAAAGAACTTCTTGATTTTAGCTTATTTATCATTTTTGTCAACAAAAAAACCCGCTAATACGGGTTTAATAATTTTAGGTAGAACTCTGTTTTTGCTTCACAGACTGCGCAATAGCTTTTTGCTTGGAACTCTTCTTCTTTCTTTTGTAAAGATCCCAAATTTCCGCTTTACCATTTCCTCTTTTTCTATAGACACGGAATTTAAGATTTAATGAGTTAGAAGAACTATGAATATATTTTAATTCTCGGCAACTAAGCTCATAAACATCATAATAACTATTATTACTAGTCAGAATTTTTAGAGGAGCAACAAATTCATTACGAGATAAATACAACAAAATAGACTCATTAGAAAAGGCATCCAATGGTTCGATAAAAAAAACTGATGATCTGCTCATTTATTACCCTCCATAAATAAAATGAACTAACGGAATTTTAATTTTAACAGGGAGAAAAAATTTTGTCAACAAAAAACTGGTTACTCAATTAAAACATCCTCCTTTTTTTCTTTAAAAAATCCTAACATATCTTCAAAAATCTCTACTAACAGTTTATAAGGAGCCTCAATTATCAAATCTAAGAACATTGCCAGAACATTAACTCGACTAAATTTAGTGGACATCCAGCGCCCCATACTAACGAATGGTAAAGTAAAAAAATCCAACAAAGCTCCAATAAAATTATCCTTTTTATCAACAGCCATCAGTTCCTGAACAGGGATTCTGATCCTAATTCCAAAAAAACTAACCAAGGTTAAAAACAAAACAAAAATTAAAGCCGAAAAGACATTAAAGCCCAGTCCAAATAAAACCCAAAAAATCATTGATAAAGAAAAAACAAAAGAAGATACATAAATTAAATTAAAGAAAAACTTCACAATTCTACTCCCCGTATTAGGAGAAACAACCTTTGTCGGTTTTCCTTCCCCATTTCCCTTGGAGATATTTTTAATTTCTTCAATTATTTTTTGTGTGTTTTCTTTTTTTGGCATACGAATCATTATGGCAACAAAAAACATGATTACTGGAGGAAATAAAATATTTATTCCAGCACTAAAATAGTTAACTTCACCCGCCAAATACCAATCCAAAGGAAACTCTATCGCCAAAGCCAATAACATTTTGGTAAAAAAAACATAAATAATACTCCGAACAACTCCTCGACGCAACTTGGCCTTGACGATATCCATCCTTTTGGTAATCGCTTTTTTGGTTTCTACTTCCAAAAGAGCCTCATCTCGAAAAAGCTCCACTGCTTTTTTTCCATTGCTCTCAATAATATCACTTAAAATCATGTAAATAATAACCTTTTTTTGCATTACCTTGACCAGCTTTCTTTGCCAAATCGAAAAAATTTGTTTATCAATACCATTAAAAATAGCATTCATATTCCCTGCAATTTTCTGTAAAACCTCTGGATCATCACTTTTCCATCCAGGATAATACAAAGTCAAAAGAAGATAGCGCAACATCGCCTCATCCCATTTAAATAATGACCGATGACAAGCCAAATAAAGTTGCAAATCAGCCTCTTTTTCGGGTAAGTCGGATAATAAGGTAAACTTAGCCTTAACATTAGCAAACATGAAGTTTATTAATGCTTTTTCTTTGGAATGAGAAATTAACGAATCTTCAATTTCTACCGCTGTCATTTCCAAAATATAACGAAAAAACTTTTTGCTTATCTTTCCATCAAGTTCACGCGCTTTATTTAATAGCGTATTATATTTTTCAATAATTGCGTCAACAACAGTAATCATTTTTACCGGAACGGAGGCTTTTAAATAACCACCACGAATTAACTCCTGCAATAACTGTTCCGTCATATTTTGACTGTGGTATTTTTCCAATAAATAGTTTTCCATCACCACTTTTTCATAAACCAGTTTTCTTTTCAAAATACGATAAATAGCATTTTTTCTGATTAAATGTTCCTCTTGATAATCAATAGCATTACGAATCTTTTCATAAAACAGTGCGGCCTTGGCGACAACATCATTAACTTTTATTTTTTCTGATCCATCATCAATTTTTTCGCTAATTGTATATTCGGATAACAATTTATCAATAATTCTTGGCATATTAATTTTATTTATTCAAATAGCTATTTTTTTAAAAAAAGAAAAACATTGTGACTTAGTTGTTTTTTATTTTTAGCAAAATGATTTAAAATGATATTTAACAACTATTAAAGGAAGAACATCAAAATTCCTAAACCGATTAACAATAATCCCAAAACTAACCGCATAGTAACCTTGCCCGATCGGCGCAACTTTTCAAATTTTTCTGGACTATAACCGAAATAAACACCAACCAAAATAACCAACAATGGCAAAATAAAAATGAAATTATAAACCAAAAGATAAACTACCGCTTCTAACCAAACATTGCGATCAGCCAATAATGACAAAATAGCTAAATAAACCCCACCAGTACAAGGAAGTTCGAATACGGCCACCAAAAAACCTAAAACAATTGATGCCCCAATAGTTGCTTTTTTAATATATTTAAATAACAATGGTTTTTGGGACTCAGGAATTGCCAAAAGTGGTTTTTCGGAAAAAAAGGCATTTTTAACATTGATCAACCCCAAAACAATTGAGATGGTTGCCGTTAAATAATAAAAAAACTTGGTAAGTTGTACGCTTTGAATAAAACTTAATAAACCAATTCCCGCCAAAAAATAAACGGTGAAAACAACACTAATATAAACTAAGCCAATTTTTAACATTAACTTCTTATCACGAATCGCCAATAAATACATAATCAAAAAGATCAAAACAGCAAAAGCGCAAGGATTAATAGAATCTATTAAAGCAGAAACAACAATTAACGACCAAGTTATATTCATAAATAAATAAAATTAAAAAATAAAAACGGTGAAAACCACTATCTTAATTTTAGCAAATAAATGAAAAAAATAAAAGTCTCAAAATGTTGAGACTTGTGCTGTTTAATGATTGATTACCTCTTCCAGAAATTCCCGTTCCCTTTTTCTAATTTCTTGATACTGTCTTTTTATCTTTACTTCCGTAAAAGCCATAATAAAAAGAGAAGACAGTGTTCCTAAATAGTAAACAATCATTTCGAAAGAAAAAAACTGCTTGAACGGTAGATTTAAAGAAATAAAAACAAGAAAAAAACAAAAAGAAACGGTTGATAGCGTTTGCAATAATATACATTTTCTTATTTTCTTACAAAGAACAGCCTTTTCATCTTCAAAAGAGATCATTTTGTCCCTCCAATAAAAAATGACATCTTATTATAACAGTAAATAAAAATGCCGTCAATTAAACTATTCCGTTTTAAAATTGACGGCATTCAAGTACCAATAATGTCCTTGGCCCCAAGGGGGTCTTCTTTCTTCATATTTTTACAGTTTCTTTGACCAAAAAAGTTTTTTTCTTTCTGGTCTTTTTTTTCTTTTCCCTAATGTCAAACAAATAGGTTGCGAGCATGGTGCCAACCGCACATCCCAAAGCATACATAACAATAATTGTTATATTGCTAAGATCTTCCAAAACCTGACTCAGTACAAAATACCAAATGAAGATATTTACCAAAGTAATAGCTCCACTCATTAAAATTTTTGTCTCTGAAACAACTTTTGTCCAAGAGGCGGCAATTAGCATTTCCAAAACTCCGATAAAAAACAGTAGCATAGGGAGTTTTCTTAATTTAAAGTACTCATTTGAAGTCAACCTTTGGACGGAGGCTTCCGTCTAACTCTTCAAATAACCAAATTTAAAAATATTTTGGCAACATCATTATAAACAAAAAAAACCGTTTTGTCAACGATTATAAAAAAGTATTTATTCTAAAATTAGCTAAATTTAGTTGTTAGATATTAATAAAACAGTAAATTTAGACTACTTCCCAGCAAGTTGTCCGCAAGCACCTTTTACCTCTCCGCCAAAACTAAATCGTTCCGTCACATTCAAACCCGAGTCCATCAGATATTTTTTAAAATTTTTGATTGTTGAATCTTCTGAACATTTAAAGATTCCAGCCGTTTCGTTATAACGAACCAAATTAAGATGATACAGTTTTTTGCTCAACAACTTAGACAACTCCTCTGCATCAGTGAAACTATCATTAAAATCTTTTAACATTATATATTCAAACATTACCTTACGGTTTGTTTTTTGGATGTAATAATCAACTGCCTCTAAAATTTCTTTAATTGAAAAGTTTCCCGCCAATGGAATAATTTGCTTTCTTTTCTGATCATTAGAAGCATGCAAAGAAACGGCTAAGTTTATTTCCGTTCTCCAATCCGCAAACTCTTTTATTTTTTCAGGAATACCAACAGTAGAAATAGAAATATGACGATTTCCTAGATTAAAAAAATCTTTTCCTTTAATTATTAGCAAAGATTCTTTTAAATTTTCCATATTTAAAAACGGCTCTCCCATTCCCATAAAAACAATATTGGTTAGTCGGCGGTCTTCGCTCTTTAAAATTCTAGCCAAAACTAAAACTTGTTCAGCAATTTCCCATGGCGATAGATTCCTTTTAAACCCCATCCCCCCAGTCGCACAAAAAGCACATTTAACGGCACAACCGATTTGGGAGGAAACACAGATTGTCGTTCTGCCTTTTTCATAGCGCATCAAAACAGCTTCAACTTTTTGTCCATCACTTAAAGTTAACACAATTTTCGTAGTCGAACCGTCTGGGGAATTAAAAAGTTGGTAGTTGTTATTAATTGGGAAAACAGTATTTAATTCTCTTTGCCAAAGTAATGGTAGCGAGGTTGCTTCTTGCCAATCAGTAATTAAATTTTTGAATAAAAAAGTTTGCGCCTGTTTAAGTCGAAATGCCGGTTTATCCGCAAAAAAAACAAAAAAACTTTCCCAATTCATAACTTGACGAAACTTTATTTTTAATATAACCTTTCTTAGTGTTGGTGTCATTATCAAATAATAGGAGAAAAAATGACAACAAACTGTCGATGTTCAAATGATTGCCATTTGTGTTTGTGTTCTTTAAGGGAAAGGGGCTTTACTGCTTTTGGAGAGATGAATCCTGAATATGTATCTTCTCTTCAACTATATCAAGTAATTACTGATGACGGGCAACTTTTTGAAGCATCACTTTGTCAGCAAGACAACCAACAAATAGTTTGGATTGACAAGGAGACAAAACAACCCTTAGAGGTTTCTCCCGATAGCCTTCTTGTCTGGAAATCAATCTAGACACAGTAGCGCAAAATATTATTTTTGCGCTTTTTTTATCTGATAAAATAATATTCCCGCAGAAACTCCCACATTTAATGATTCCATTTCCGTTTGAATTTCAATTCGGATTGATTGATCCAAAAATTTTTTCACTTCTACCTCCAAACCACTAGATTCATTTCCCAAAATCAAACAAAAATTTGGAGGCCAGGAAAAATTATTTAAGTTTATACTCTGACTGGAAATTTCCGCTCCAATTATAACTGTTTTTTCTTTCTTAATCTCTTTTAACCTTTGTTGGTTTTTATCGAAATCAAAATTTAATTTAAAAATTGCATCTTTGGCTGATTGAACGGTTTTGGGACCAAATATATCAGCGCATTTCTCATCCAAAACAAAATTTTTAAAACCAAAAGCCACGGCTGATCGGAAAATAGTACCCAAATTCCCCGGATCATTTATTCCGTTTAAATAAATAATTGGCAATTCCTTTTTGATCTCTGAAATATTTTTTTTATAAACAGCCAAAAACCCAACATTAGTTTCTAAATTAGAAATTTTGGACATTATTTCCGGGAAAATAATGGTTGTTTTATCCAACTCTTCAGAAGAAAAATTTTGTCGATGTTGATCAAAAAATTCTTGAGTTAAAAAAATTTGCTCCGGAATAACAGTTGAAGCATCTTTGAAAGTTTTAAAATTTTCTACAGTAAAAAAACAAAACTCGTCCCGATATTTTTTTTGTGCCAGTTTGGCAACTTTTTTAATTTGTTCGTTATCTTTACTTTCGATTCTTTTCATTGGCATATAAGTTCTCTGTCTTTTTATAAATTTTAATTACCCATCTCCCGTAAACGCTTAATTCTTTCGGTGATTGGAGGATGAGTAGAGAAAATAGTAGCTAAACGTTCACCATTAAAGGGACTAGCAATGAAAAGATGGGCAGTCGCAGTAGAAGATTTTTTTAACGGGAGATTATCATTAGCAATTTTCTCTAAGGCAATAGCCAATCCTTCCGGATAACGAGTTAAAAGCGCTCCCGAAGCATCGGCTAAGTATTCTCTTCTTCTTGAAATGGCAAACTTAATCATTTGCGCAATAATCGGGGCTAGAATTAATAAAATAAGACCCAGAATCAAAAAAACCGGATTACTACCTTCTCGGTCATCACTTCTTCTGTTTAGAAACCCAATTCGCAATCCCCAATCAATTAAAATAGAAATTGTGCCAACCAAAACAACCACCAACATCATTAGTCGAATATCATAGTTTTTAATATGACTAAGTTCGTGAGCAATAACACCTTCCAATTCTTCATTTTCTAATTTTTCTAAAGCACCAGTAGTAACTGCAATTGAAGAAATTTCCGGTTTTCTGCCTGTAGCAAAAGCGTTAATGGCTGGATCTTCGATAATATGAATCTTGGGTATTGGTTGTCCAGAGGTTAAACAAAGATTTTCAACCATATTGTAAAGATAGGGATTTTGTTCTTTGGAAATTTGCTTAGCACCACTTGCTGATAATGCAATTTTATCTCCGGCAAAGTATGAAACGGAAGTCATTAATAAAGAAATTATTACTGCTCCAATAACAAAACCATAAGGATAAACAGTATTATTTTGACCTAAAATAGCTCCCAACAAAAATCCAACCCCCGTAATAAGTAAAATGAAGACAAAAACCAAAATTAACGATCTTCTTTTGTTAGAATCAATTTGGCTATACATAAAAATCAAGTGCTAATTTAAAACTTTTTAAAACTTTACTTCCACATTATTTTTTTCATTTTCATCGGCAGAAAAAAATTCGTATTTGGCAAAATTCAACATCCCCGCAAAAATATTACTTGGAAAAACTTGAATCTTGGTGTTGAAATCACGCACATTGCCATTATAAAATCTTCTGGCCGCTTGGATTTTATTTTCAGTATCGCTTAATTCATCTTGTAATTTTCCAAAATTAGCAGACGCCTTGAGATCAGGATAGGATTCGGCTACAGCAAATAATGATTTCAATGCGCCACTCAATTCACCTTCGGCTTTGGCTTTTTCTTCAACCGACAGTTTGGAATTATCATGAGCACTCATCGCAGAAACGCGAGCCGCCGTTACTTTCTCGAGAGTTTCGGCTTCATGAGTCATGTAACCTTTGACCGTATTTACCAAGTTTGGAATCAAATCATAGCGTCTCTTGAGTTGTACATCAATGTCCGAATAAGCTTCGTCAACTCGATTTTTCATGGTAATCAAACCATTATAAAGTGCGATGAGCCAAACCGCCAAGACAGCGATAATGCCCAAAATTACATAAAAAATTGTCATAAATTTTGTTGTTTTTTATTATTTAATTTCAATGAGTATTATAACATGTTTTTTTCTTTTTTCAAACAAAAAAATTCTAATCCACGACTACCTTTTTGAAAAAGTTTTTATTAGAAAAAATTATTTATTTACAACGCTATCTTGTTTTTTTAATTATTTAAATATTTTTTCGCTTTTAACTCTTCTGGCAGATATTGTTGTTTTTCTTTATACTCAAAATCAGGACTGTATTTGTAATCTTTGCCATAACCAATTTCTTTCATAAATTTGGTTGGCGCATTGCGCAAATGAAGCGGCACCGGCAAAGCTCCAGTTTTTTCGATATCAATCATTATCTTTTCATAAGCAACATAAAGTTCATTTGATTTTTGACATCTAGCCAAATAAACAACAGCCTGAGCTAAATTAACCCCACATTCCGGCAAACCAATAAAATGACAAGCTTGATAAGCAGAAACTGCCTGTTCCATGGCTCGTGAATTTGCCAAACCAACATCTTCGGACGCAAAGCGAATCAATCTTCTAGCAATATAAAGAGGATCCTCTCCACATCTAATCATTCTACAAAGCCAATACAAAGAACCATCAACATCAGATCCTCGCATAGATTTATGCAAAGCAGAAATAATATTATAATGATTCTCTCCATTTTTATCATATAATATATTGACACTTTGTAGAGCTTGTTTGATATTTTCTTCCGTGATTGCATTGTTCAAAGAGGAAGCATATTCCAAGATGTTCAAAGCCGTTCTGGCATCACCATGAGCCATTTCAGCAATCAACTGCATTTCTTTTTCTGAAATTTGTAAATTTTTGTGCTTTAATCCCCGCTCATTATTGATTGCTTTTTGTAAAATTTTTATTAAATTTTCCTTACTTAAACTTTGCAAAATAAAAACACGACAACGAGATAACAAAGCATTTCTAATTTCAAAACTTGGATTTTCTGTTGTTGCGCCAATCAAAATTATTTTCCCTTTTTCTACCGCTTTCAACAAAGAGTCCTGTTGTGTTTTATTCCAGCGATGAATCTCATCAACAAACAAGATTGTTTTGATATTTAATCGGGAGTTTTGCTCGGCTCTTTCTAAATGTTCCCGTAAATCTTTTAAACCCGAATCAATGGCGGAAATTTCAATAAAATCTGACTTGGTTGAGTTCGCAATTATATTAGCCAAGGTAGTTTTTCCTGTCCCCGGAGGTCCCCAGAAAATCAAACTGGGAACTTCATCTTTCTCAATTGCCAACTTCAAAAGTGACGTTGGCCCGACAACATCTTCTTGTCCAAAAAAATCTTCTAGATTTTGTGGTCGTAAACGATCAGCTAACGGTTGATACATACAAACAAAAATAAACGGAGCAGAAAAAAAACTTCTACTCCGTAATCTTTTATTCATTATTCGTTGACTCTTTCACAGTACTCTCCGTCTTCTGTGTTTACCAAAACGACATCATCAGGTTTGATAAAAATAGGAGCTCGAATTATTAAACCATTTTCCAGTGTAACATCTTTCATCAACCGACCTGAACTGGTAGTATCACCTTTTACCGCCGGAGGAGCATCAACAACTTTGTATTTAACCTTGACAGGAATTTCAATAGAAACAACATTACCATTAAACATTACCGCACGAACTTCCATGCCTTCTAACAGATATTTTCCAGAATCACCAACAATGTCATCACCCAATTCAATGGTTTCATAACTTTCATTATCCATAAAAGAGTACATCGATCCAGATTGATAAAGATATTGAACACGACGGTTTTCAACTTCAACCACATCAACCGCTTCCCCACTTTTATAGGTTTGCTCAATGTTTTTGCTGGTAGTTAAACTGCGCATTTTTACTCTCACAAAAGCGGAACCCTTACCAGGACTAACAAATTTGGCTTCAGTAACCACAAAGAAATCACCATTATGGCGAATAACCACGCCCTTACGAACATAAGTTGTATCTAACATAAAACAAGATATAAACTCATTTTAAAAATGGCTTTTTTGTCTGTAATTCAGGTTAAATTACCAACAAAGCAATTTCTAAAACGAGTTCTTTTTTTATTATTCAAATAGATCTTTCATTCCTAATGTTAACACATTATTTATCTCTTGGCAATCAAGAAAAATCATCATTAAACGATCAACTCCCAGTGCAATCCCGGCACATGGTGGTAATTTTAACTGGAGAGCTTCCAAAAAATCTTTATCCAAATCATAGACTAGCTGACCTTTATTAGTTCTAATTTCTTTTTCCGACAAAAGGCGACTTTTTTGCTCTTGGTGATCCGTTAACTCCGAATAGGCATTAGCTAATTCAACTCCCCTAAAATAAATTTCAAATCTTTCCGCATATCTACTGTCTTTGACTGACAACCGAGAAAGCGCAGCCATAGCGGAGGGATAGTTATAAACAATGGTTGGCTTATCAAAACCTAAATAAGGCTCAATCTTTTCTAAAAAAATTCGATAAAAAATTTCTTCAAATCGTTCCCCTTTTGAACATTTTATTTTTTGAGCCAAACAAAGCTTTTCTATTTTTGCGGTAGTCAAATAGTCATCTAAATTTACTTTTAGATATCTTTTAAAAAGTTGCTTAACGGAAACTCTTTGCCATTTTTGATTGATAAAATCAAAAAGATCTTTGTCTCCAAACTTAAACTTTGATTTTTTTAATTCTTTACTAATAAACTTAAATAGTTTTTCACTATCATCCATTATTTTAGTAAAATCGACATTTTTTCGATACCACTCAATCATTGTAAATTCTGGGTTGTGTATTCCTCCAAAACTTTCAAAGTCTCGGAAAGTTTTTCCCAAAAAATAAATTTTATTAAATCCCGCCGATAACATTTTTTTCATCGTATATTCTGGAGATGTGTGCAAAAAACCCTGGAATTCCTGTCCATTTTCATTGTGAACTTTTATTGACATCGGCTCGATATTTGGTTCTTGTCCCGGATATTTGATGATAGTCGGAGCTTCGATTTCAATAAATTTTTGTTGATCAAAAAAATCTCGAATTTTTTTTAAAATAAAAAATCGTTTTTCTAAGTTTTTTTTATGTTGATTAATTTTTAAAACATGTGAAGACATAAAAATTAAAAGTTGAAAAAATTAGCGCCTATAATT
The DNA here is from genome assembly GCA_964605975.1 of uncultured Gammaproteobacteria bacterium. Taxonomy (GTDB): domain Bacteria; phylum Patescibacteriota; class Patescibacteriia; order UBA11705; family JABHMO01; genus JBAYHA01. Next base: position 2,666 of record CAZSER010000005.1, on the reverse strand, counting down.
ATCCAATTTGAGATTTCTCCATTACAGTCGAAATGACAAATTGGGTTGTCTTTATTTCTTTTTTTGTTTTACTTTCTTTTTTGTCATCTCGACAAAGAAACGCGTATGAAGTCTCATATCTACAGTTTTTAAAGGATAAATCGAAAACAAAATCTCTTAAATTATCTTTTTTTCTACTTGTTTTATTCTGTCGAGCTATCTCCAGCCAAAAAACCAGTACTCCAACATTCCTGCAAATTATATCCACCCGTCGGGCCATCTAGATCTAAAATTTCTCCCGCAAAATAAAGATTATCAATAATTTTTGAACGCATAGAATTAGGATCCACTTCCTTCAAGGAAACTCCACCAGCAGTAATAATTGCTTCTTCCCAACCACCCAAACCAGAAACATTTAAAGTAAAATTTTTTAACAAGTCAATAATTTTTTTTCGCTCTTCCTTGGTTATAAGATTAACTTTTTTTTCTGGATCAATTTCTAAAAGTTGCAAAAAAACAGGAATTGCCCTTTGGGGCAAAAGATCATCCAAGCAATTTTTAAACTGTTTATTGTTATATTTCTTGAAATCATTTAAAATCCGTTGATCCAGTTGCTCAGAATTAAGCGCTGGTTTAAAATCAATCTTCAACTCATATTTTTCTCCTGGTAAAACATCTCTGCTTAAAGTTAGTATTATTGGACCAGTCATGCCACGATCGGTAAACAATGCCTCACCAAATTTTTTATTTATTAATTTCTGACCTTGCCAAAGTGAAATTTCAACATTTTTCAGGCTTAAACCTTGAAGACTTTTTATGAACTTTTCTTTGACCAAAATTGGGACTAATGCTGGTTTCGGTTTTATTATTGTATGTCCCATTTTTTCCAACCATGAATAACCATCACCTTTTGATCCCGTCGCTGGATATGATTTTCCTCCAACGGCCAAGAGATAGTTTTGCGCCGAGAATTTTTCGCCAGTTGTTAATTCAACGGTAGTAATTTTACCATCTTTAAAATTAATTTTTCTAACAACGGCAGAAGTTTTGACCGCTACATTATTTGTTTTCATGTATTTAATCAAAGCTTTCAAAACATCCAAAGCCAAATCACTGACAGGGAAAACCCTATTTCCTTCCTCAACTTTCAAATCCACACCATAATTTTGAAAAAAGTTCATCGTTTCATTTATCCCAAATTTATTAATGGCTTTAATTAAAAATTTTCCATTACTTCCAAATTTGGCAATAAAATCACGCCAATCATCACAATGATTGGTAATGTTGCAACGCCCTTTTCCAGTAATCAAAAGTTTCGCCCCAATTCCAGGATTTCTTTCCAGCAAAATAACCTTGGCGCCCTTTTCACCAGCCCTTCCAGAACCGATCATCCCGGCTGGGCCACCGCCAATAACACATAAATCGAAGTCCATAAAAAATTAGTTTTTTATTTTTGGTAACTCTTTTTTAAATAATAAGTCTATTAAAGCTAACAATATAATGGTTGCACCAAAAATTTCAAAAGATTCTTCCACCGTAATTAAAACAAAATACCAAGAAGTTTTACCATATAAAATACCACCTACAGTTTCCAAAACGATAACACCCAAAAATAAACAAAAACCAATAATCAAGTATTTTTTTGAGGACAGTATTTCTTCTTTTAATTTCCTTATAAAAACCAAAAAGAAAACAACTGTACCAAAAATCAATGGTAAAAAGATTAAAGTCCAATAAAAAACATGATTATCATACCAATTTAGAATTAAATAACCACCATCTCGCAAAAAATCCATTGTTTTTTCGTGTAATTCAAAAACCTCATCAAAGGACAAATAAACAAAAATAAAGGCAAATAAAAACCACAAAAATTTTTTGGTAGAAATATTTTTATAAGCCAAAATAGTTGCTAATAATCCAATCAATAAAAGCTTAATGCCGGAATAAACTGTCGGTAAATTTTTTTCATTATCAAGATTAAAAAAAACATTTTCACGACCCCAAAAAAAATGTAAAAACAAAATAAGAACATCTAACAAAACAGTCCCCCAAAAAATATTTTTTTTGTTTAAAATTATTTTAAGCATAATAATTTTTAATAGTTATTACCATCATAACATCTAACTTAAAAATCAAGAATAATTTTTAACTTTTACTAAAATGAAAAAAACGATTTCGAAAAATCGTTTTTACTAACCCAGATAAAAGGTGCTAACGATTAAAATTTTCCAATTAACAAACTTTTTAAGAATAGTTAGCAAATTTTGCATGGCTCCGAGGGTGGGGGTCGAACCCACGACCAATAGATTAACAGTCTACTGCTCTACCACTGAGCTACCTCGGAATAAATTGTTTTCTGGTAATTTTTTTAAAAATTCTTTTCCTGATCCGGATTTTAAATATATTTCTTTTTTCCTAGCCAATTTTCTGTCACCAATAAATTTACTATAAATTAATTCCCATGGCCTACGCCCCTTTGTAGAAAAAACTTGCCCAGCATTATGACATCTTAATCGTTCTTCAATATTTTTACTCATTCCTACATATAAAATGCCATCTTTTAAGCTTTTTATTGAGTAAACCCAATATTTATTTTCCATGATCTAGATTAAAGGGATTAATATTCTACTGCTCCCTGCCTACCGGCAGGCAGGTACCACTGAGCTACCTCGGTATAGTTATTCAAT
>CAZSER010000004.1:0-32767 GCA_964605975.1 uncultured Gammaproteobacteria bacterium | reverse complement strand
AGAATATAAAAATTTTAATGGAACAATGAACTTGGAAATAGAAAAGGGATTATATTCAGAAAAAGAATATATTTCTAAATTTGAAATAAAAAGATCGTTTAAAATTATTCAAAAAAGAAAGAAGTGTTTTATTGAATGTGTTTCAAATGTTGTAGCAAAAAATGGTATTTTTGGAAAATTTTATTTAAAAAAAGATAAATTTTATTCGTTTAATTTGGTAACTCTTGGAAGAGATCCGAAATTAAAAAGAAATAATTTGTTTATTTCTAAAAAAAGAATTTATCAGTTAGTAGAAGAAGGACAAATAAGAAAGCCAGAAATTATTGTTAAAGAGATAGTAAAAGAGATTTAGTTTTTTTATTAAAAATTTTTTATCGGTAAAAAGTTTTAATAAAGCAGATAAATTAGAAAATTTAATAACTGAATAATTATGGAAAACTTTTCCCAAAACAAAATCAATTTACCATTTACTCCGGAGGAAAGAGAACTGGCTTTGCGTGAATTAATGTCTTTTGGTTTGGAAGGCAATAATGAAAATATTGAGGCCGTTGTTAGTCAAATGAAATTAGTACAACATCCTGCTGGGTTTAAGGAAATTTTAAATTCTCTTGGAGATGAAGAAGCGTTGATTAAAGCAATGACAGAGCGGGGAATTAATAAAATTGTCCATTCAGAAGGCGCTAATTTATGGGCGCATGTTAAAAACGCATTAAAGGAAATAGAAATAATGGATTTGTCTGCGGAAGAAAAAATGGATTTGAAATTGATAATGCTTTATCACGATTTAGGGAAAACGGTTGTTGCTTCTAACGACAAAAACATTGAACAAACCAAAAAAAAAGTTGCCAAAGGTGAACTACATCAAGCAATGATTGGTCATCACCTCGAAAAACTAGAAGAAATTCGTTCTGGTTTTAGTGCCAACAAAATAGAGGGAAGCAAACTGGAAATTTTCATGAGGGTTGTTGAGAATCACATGAATACGGCTATTTTGGAGCAAGATGTCCGAAAAACAGCAAAACTTTTTGATAGTTTTGCTGAGGGTGAAGATGAAATAAAAAGAGTTGTTAAACTTCTTGTTGCCGTTTTGCAAATTGATGGTAATGCTACGGAGCATATTAATCTTGTTGATAGTAAATTACAATATTCTAGAAATGAAAAGAAAACAGCTTTTACTTTTGAAATGGTTTGGCAAAGATATTTAGAGGGTAAAAAAATATTAAAAGAAGAAGAATTAAATAAAAAAAAGCAAGAAGAACAGGGTTCTATGGAGGTTGCTGTTTTTGGAAAAAAAATTACAGAGTATTTAATTAATGATAGAGGTGTTTCTCCGGGTCCAGCTATGGGTCGGTCGATGGTAAAAATAAAAAAAATAATGCAAGAAAATAAGGATTTGTTACCAGCGGAAATTAAAGCAAAAGTTGATGAAACTGTTTTTTAGAAAAGTATTAAAAAAATAAAATTTAGATCTCTCTTTTTGAAAAAAAGTTGTTTTTACATTTTTTGCCAAAAAGAAAAATGTTTGCTAAAATAGGCTTATAATTTAAAGCCTATTTTTTATGACAACTGCTGAGCTTAGAAATCTATATCTAAAATTTTTTCAAACCAAGGGTCATTCGATTATTTCTTCTGCCTCTCTTTTTCCGGAAAATGATGCGACCGTTTTGTTTACAACTGCGGGGATGCACCCGTTAGTACCTTTTTTATTGGGAGAAAAACATTCCGCCGGTACCAAGTTGGTTTCGGCTCAAAAATGTTTACGCACTGGTGATATTGATGATGTTGGTGACAATCGGCATTTAACTTTTTTTGAAATGTTAGGAAATTGGAGTTTGGGAGATTATTTCAAAAAAGAAGCAATTAGTTGGAGTTTTGAATTTTTAACTCAAGTTTTGCAAGTTGATCCAAGTCGTCTTTATGTCACCGTTTTTGTTGGCAATGAGGAAGCTCCGATGGATAACGAAAGTATCCAGCTTTGGCAAGAAAATTTTCGTTCGGTAGGAATTGATGCGGAATTTTCATCTAAGGGGATTTGGGAAAATTCTAATATTCGTATTTTTGCTTTGGGTAAAGATGACAACTGGTGGGGATTGGCAAGTGGTGGACCTTGTGGCCCATGTTCAGAAATGTTTATTGATACTAGACCAGAGGTTGGTTTTGAAGAAGGAAAAACTCATGAGGAGTTAGTCAAAAGTTTTCGTTTTATTGAAGTTTGGAATGATGTTTTTATGGAATACTTGCGAAACGAAGATGGCTCGCTGTCAAAATTAGCACAAAAAAATGTTGATACTGGAATGGGATTAGAGAGAACAACGGCAATTTTAAATGGTTTTTCAGAGGTTTTTGATATCAAAGAGTTCCAGGAAATTTTTGCCAAAATTTTTGAGTTGTCCGGTAAGGAGTATGGTGATAATCAAAAAGCTTTTCGGGTAATTGCTGATCATGTTCGTTCAGCCACTTTTATTTTGGCAGATGATAAAAGATTGGAGCCTTCAAATGTTGGCGCTGGTTATGTTTTGCGTCGACTGATTAGACGAGCGGTTAGGTTTGGTCATGCTCTTGATATCAAAGGAAATTTTTTGGTCAGAATTTCAGAAGTAATTATTTCTCAACTTCAAAATTTTTATCCTGAACTTACGAGGAATAAAGATTTTATTTTTTCAGAATTACAAAAAGAAGAAGAAAAGTTTGCTTTGACTTTACAAAAAGGATTAAAAATTATTGAAACCCTAAAAGAAATTTCTGGAAAGGATGCTTTTAATCTTTATCAAAGTTATGGTTTTCCAATTGAAATGACGGTTGAATATGCCGAGGAAAAAAATATAAAAATTGATTTACAGGCTTTTGATTTAGAGATGAAAAAACATCAGGAACTTTCTCGGTCGGGAGCCGAGCAACTGTTTAAAGGTGGGTTGGCGGATAGTTCGGAAGCAACCACCAAGTTGCATACCGCGACACACTTACTTCATTCGGCATTAAGAAAAGTTTTAGGAAGTCATGTCCAGCAAAAAGGCAGTAATATAACACCCGAGAGATTAAGATTTGATTTTACTCATCCAGAAAAAATGACTACAGAACAAATTCAAGAAGTAGAAAATTTAGTTAATAGTTGGATTAATTCTGACATAGAAGTTGTTTGTGAAGAAATGTCTTTTGATGAAGCAAAAACAAAAGGAGCAATTGGCTTGTTTGCCGACAAGTATGGACAAGTAGTTAAGGTTTATACAATTAATGGCGCTTCTTGTGAAATGTGTGGTGGTCCTCATATTAGCCGAACTTCAGAATTGGGAAATTTTAAAATTCAAAAAGAAGAGGCCAGTTCCGCTGGTGTTAGAAGAATAAAAGCCGTTTTACAATAGAGTTTATTATGAAAAAATCGTTGAGGTTGCTCAACGATTTTTAGTTTAATTTATTGTTAAAGTTTCTTCCAGTTGTTGTTTCCTAAATGGTGTCATTTTTAGAGTTACTTCTGGTTTAACAATAGATCCTGTTACGATTAACAAACTTTGTTTTTCATCTTCCGTGGTCAATGTTTTTATTCTTACCGGACAGAGCTTGATAAATTTACGATAGTTTAGAAAATAGATTGAACCATCATTTCTGATGATATCAATTCCCAATTCATGAAATCGTAAATTATTGGTGGCAAAGGATCCTTGGATATGAGGAATTTTTATTTCAAAGGCAATCAAAGATAACAGAGAAAGAGTTATATTGAATAGAATTAGTGCTCCATAAAAAAATGATAAAAGGTATTCTTTTTCGGCAACAAAAAAATAGATAGCAAGAGAAAAAAGAAATAAATTTAAAAAGTTAAAAATCTCGATGGCCGCTTTTCTTAGCAGGAAATAAAAATTCAGGTCATTCAATTTTTTTCTTCGCAGTTTCTCTTTGGGGACAAATTTTAAAATTTCTTCATGAATAAAATCCATCTATTCCTCCAATCGCAAAGTTTTATCAAAGAACAATGGAGGTGATTTTATATCATAACTAAAATAATTGTCAAGTTGTTGTCTTTGCAAATTTTTGTTAAGATTAAGCCGATATGGCAGAGTTAACTCCAATGCTAAAGCAGTATTTTGCGATCAAAAAACAGTATCCTGAAGAGATAGTGCTTTTTCGTTTGGGTGATTTTTATGAGATGTTTGGTGAAGATGCTGTTGTCGCTTCAAAAATTTTGGAAATTGTTTTAACGGCTAGAAACAAGGGAACGGAAAATGAAATGTCGATGTGTGGAGTTCCTTTTCATGCTGTGGATAATTATTTAGCCAAACTGATTAAGGCGGGCAAAAGAGTTGCTATTTGCGACCAAGTCAGTGATCCCAATTTGCCGGGATTAGTAGAAAGGCAAGTAAGTAGAGTTGTTTCTCCGGGAACAACTTTTGATGAATTGACCTTGAATGGCAAGACGGTAAATAATTTAGTGAGCATCGCTTTTCAGGAAAATGTTTGGGGTGTTGTTTTTGTTGATGTCACTACGGGTGATTTTTCTTTTTTTGAAACTAGCGATTTGCAACTTTTGAAGTCGGAACTTTTTCGTCAAACATATTCAGAAATAATTGTCGAAAAAAAGTTTTCTGAATCAACAATTTTTCAAGAAAATTTTGGCTCTGCCAAAAATTGGCATGTTTACCAATCGGAAAATTTTGTTAAAAGTTTGGAAAATTTCAAGGAACATTTTTCCGTTAAAAACTTTGATAGTTATGGCTTACAAGAAAACAGTCCTGCTTGGCGATCGGCAATAAACTTGTTTGATTATTTAAAAGAAACCCAAAAATCTAATTTGGCTCATTTAAACCAACTTCGTCGTCATAACTTTGCTGGTCGACTAACTTTGGATGAAACTACAATTAGAAATTTAGAAATTTTTCAAACAAATGGTAGTTTTAGTTATCAAGGAAGTTTGTTAAGTGTAATCGATCGGACGGTAACGGCGATGGGTGGCAGATTTTTGCGTCGGTTGATTGTTTTGCCGTTTGGCGAAAAAAATATTTTAGAACAAAGATTAAATCATGTTGAAGGTTTCAAAAACAATCCGCCATTAATTAGAAAAATTAGGTCGCAGTTAGATCAAATGGCTGATTTGCCTAGAATTTTGGGAAAAATTGGCTGTCGTCGTGCCAATGCTCGAGATTTAGTTGCTTTACGCAAGAGTTTACAGTTAATCCCTTTTTTGGCAGAAAATCTTCAAGCGCAATCTTTTTTTGCTGGTGATTATTTGCAAAAGCTACAAACACCACTGGAATTGGAAAAATTTTTAACTCAATCAATTATGGATGAACCTTCTCCTGTTTTGACTGAGGGAGGAATGATTCGTTTGGGATATAATGAAGAGCTAGATAAGTGGAGAGAGATTTCACAGGGAGGAAAAGATTATTTATTAGATTTACAAAAAAGAGAGATTTCCAGAACGGGAATTAATTCGTTAAAAGTTAAATTTAATAATGTTTTTGGTTATTATATTGAAATTAGTAAAGTTAATTTGGGACAAGTTCCCGATGACTATATTCGCAAGCAAACATTGGTTAACGCCGAAAGATTTATTACTCCAGAGTTAAAAGAGTTTGAGGACAAAATTTTGCAAGCAGAAGAACAGATCAAAAAGATTGAATTTACTTTAATTCAAGAAGTTTTTGAACAAACAATAAAATATTTCCCTCAGATTCAAAGAAATGCTGAAGCCTTGGCCGAGATTGATGTTTTTAGTTCTTTGGCGGACTTAGCTAATGATTTTGGCTATGTTAAACCAACTATAAATCAAGAAGGAATAATAGCAATTAAAGCGGGTCGTCATCCGGTAATAGAAAGATTGACGGATAAATATATTCCTAATGATTTAATAATGGATCATGATAGTAATGAGTTTATTTTATTAACTGGCCCGAATATGAGCGGGAAGTCCAGCTATTTACGCCAAAATGCCTTAATTTGTTTATTGGCTCATCTGGGTTCCTTTGTTCCGGCGGACGAGGCGAATATCAGTTTACTGGATAGAATTTTTACGCGAGTTGGTGCTAGTGATGATTTGACTCGAGGGGTTTCTACTTTTATGGTTGAAATGCAAGAAACGGCCAATATTTTAAATAATGCTACCGAAAAATCATTCATTATTTTAGATGAAGTTGGACGGGGAACTTCAACAGCGGATGGGTTAAGTTTGGCGGGGGCAATTAGTGAGTATTTATGTCAAAAAATTAAAGCCAAAACTATTTTTGCAACCCATTATCATGAATTAACGGAGATAATTACTAACTTTCCCAAAACCAAAAATTATTGTGTAGCGGTCCATGAAAATAATGGACAAGTTGTTTTTTTGCACAAAATAGTAATCGGGGCTTCTTCTCAAAGTTATGGGTTGGAAGTGGCTCGTTTAGCGGGTCTTCCATCAAGTTTACTGCTTTCTGCGGAAAAGTTTTTGCAAAAAATTTCTCAAACAAAAAATAATAATAATGTTTGTTTGGCTCAGAAAGCTTTACCGATTTTTACGGAAAATGTTTTATCTGTAGAAACAAAAGAAGTATTACGAGAAATAAAAGAGAGCAATTTAAATAACTTAGCACCAATTGAGGTTTGGCAAAAAGTGGAAAAATGGCAAAAGATTTTAAAAAAAGATAAATCTTAAAAATATGACGATAAAAATTTTGAATCAAGATCTTATTAATAAAATTGCCGCCGGTGAAGTTGTTGAACGCCCAGCTTCGGTTGTCAAGGAGTTGGTGGAAAACTCTTTGGATTCCGGAGCTTGGCATATCACAATTGAAGTTCAAAATGGGGGGATTGATTTAATCCGTGTTATTGATGATGGTTGTGGAATGGATCAACAGGATGCGGAATTATGTTTATCCGATCATGCTACCAGCAAGATTTCCAACATTGAAGATCTATATCAAGTTAAAACTTTTGGTTTTCGAGGGGAAGCTTTGTCTAGTATTTCTTCTGTTTCTAAATTTTCTTTAACTACCAAAAGGGAAACGGATATTTTAGCGATCAAGGTGTCTTTTTCGGAAGGTGTGATTAGCAAAGAAGTTGTTTCTGGAAATTCAGGAACAACCGTTGAAGTCAAAGATCTTTTTTATAATTTACCAGTTCGGAAAAAATATTTAAAACTCCCAGCAACGGAATATAATCATATTGTCGATCTCTTTTTTTCTTATGCGCTTGGGTATCCACAAATTGCTTGGAAGTTGATTAGTAATGGCAAACCGGCATACTCTTTCCCGGTCACCGATTGGCAAGTTCGCTTGGCGGATGTTTTGGGAGAAAATATTGGCGAAAATTTACTAAGAGTAGATAGAAAATTAAATGGATTAAGTTTTTCTGGCTTTATTGGCAAACCACAAATTGCTCGGAATAATAAAAAACTGCAATATCTCTATGTCAATGGTCGTCCGGTTGGGGAGTTTATTATTGCCAAGCAAGTCAAAGAGGCATATTCAACTTTATTGATGAGAGATTCTTATCCTGTTTTTATTTTAAATTTACAGATTAATAATGAAGCCGTTGATGTTAATGTTCATCCGCGTAAGTTGGAAGTTCGTTTTTCCGAACCGCAACTAATATATAAAACAGTTTATGAAGTTGTTGCCAGAACCTTAGACGAACAAGATTTACAAACAACGGTAAAAATCCCGGTAAGTGGTAATTTCTCTACTGTGGGGCAGGTGTTGACCAAGAAGAATATTCCAAACCTCTCCGCAGAAAAGAAAGAACAGTTTTTATCTCAACCCAAGTTAAGTTCTTTTGCTAATGAATCATCAAAGCAAGACAAGTTGTCGTTAGTAGATTTTGAAAAAAGTTTTGTTAATAATCAAGAGAACTTGATAAAACAAGAGGAACCTGCTTTTTTGGAAAACAAAAAGGATGATCCTTTTATTCCAGAATATAAAATTTGGGGACAAATTCAAAACTCTTATATTTTAGTTGAAACGGAAAATGGTCTAAAAATTTATGATCAGCATGCTTCTTCAGAAAGAGTTCAGTATGAAAAAATAAAGAAAGAGTGGTTTTCGGGAAAACTTTCTGGACAACGACTGTTAATTCCGCAAACAGTTGATTTTTCTCTGATAGAAGCAAGATTGTTAAATATCCATAATGACTTTTTTGAGAAACTGGGATTTGAAATTACGCATTTTGGGGGAAATAGTTTTGTTTTAAACTCTATTCCTCAACTGTTCGTTGATGAAGATTATCGAGAAATTGTCAAAGAAATCGTTGGCTCATTAGATGAAGAGTTTGTTTTTGACAGTGAAATTAATGAAAAAGTAGAAAATGTTATCAAGATGATGGCTTGTAAAAGTGCGATTAAGTTTGGGGATCTTTTAACGGAAAAAGGAATGGAGGCTCTTATTAATGACTTAGAAAGGTTAAGCAATAGTTATACCTGTGTTCATGGCCGACCGTGTCACATTGAATTTTCCTACAAGGATTTAGCCAAGCTTTTTAAACGGACAAATTAGCCTTATTTGACAAATTGAATAAATTTGGTTAGAATTGATAATGAAATTATCTAAATTTAGTTTATTATTTCAAATTAGTTCTTATTTTAAAGGAATAAGACAAAAAATGGCTTAATTTCGTTCACATGGAGCTATTGACATATTTTTTAAAAACATTATAATTAAATTACTTTAATTCATGGCGAAAAATGACATTATTGAATTGAGAGGAGTAGTTGAAGAACTATTACCGGCCGGTTCTTTCAATATCAGATTGGAAAACGGTCATACTGTTTTTGCACATTTATCCGGTAAAATGAGAATGAACAAGATTCGTTTATTGGTTGGAGACCAAGTAAAAGTCGAAATGACTCCTTACGATTTAACCAAGGGAAGAATTGTGTATCGTTTTTAAGCAAAAATTTTTTCTCCCGCTTTTGAGAAAAAGCGGGGATATTAGTTTGTTAAATTTAAGTTTATATAAATATGAAGGTTCGCTCATCTGTCAAACCAATCTGCAAAGAGTGCAAGGTAATTCGCCGCAAAGGTCGTGTTTGGGTTATTTGTAAAGATCCTAAGCACAAACAAAGACAAGGTTAATAAAAAATTTTATGGTGATCGATATTTTTCAAAACATGATCGCCAGATTTAATTAATATAAATTATGGTTAGAATTGCAGGTTTAAACCTACCAAATGACAAAAAAATCGTAGTTGCCCTTACTTATCTTTATGGAATTGGTTTACCACTTTCACAAAAGATTCTCGAGAAGTTAAAGATCAATCCAGATTTACGCACCAAAGAATTGACCGAAGAACAGGAAAATGTGTTGCGTAAAGAAGTAGAAGATCATTTCAAAGTTGAGGGAAATTTGCGCCGAGAAGTTTTTGCTAATATCAAAAGATTAAAAGATATTCGTGCTTATCGTGGGACTAGACATGCCAAAGGTTTGACTGTTCGAGGACAAAGAACCAAGACAAACAGCCGAACGGTAAGAGGAAATGGTCGCAAAACTGTGGGAAGTGGACGCAAACCAACCGGTCAAAAGACTTAAACTTTTTAACTATATATCATTTTGAATATGTCCGAAGAAAATAAAGTTGTTGAAACCGTAGTTAGCGGGACTGAAACAACCAAAGAAAAAAAATCCAAACCTACCAAGGGGAAAAAGGCGGTCAAAGGTAAAAAGAAAAAGGTTATCCGCGCCGTTCCTGTTGGTCGTGCTTATATTCAAGCTACTTATAACAATACGATTGTCTCGATTACTGATCAGATCGGCAATGTTTTATCTTTCTCCAGTGCGGGATTAAATGGTTTTAAGGGGCCCAAAAAAGCTACTCCGTTTGCTGCTTCTATTATTGTCAAAGATGCAGTAGAAAAGGCCAAGGTTTATGGATTAAAAGATGTTGTTGTTTATGTCAAAGGTGTTGGTATGGGTAGAGAATCGGCTATCCGTGGTTTGAATGCTAATGGTTTGAATGTCGTTTCCATCAAGGATGTTACGCCAATTCCTCATAACGGTTGTCGTAAACCTGGTCCTCGACGTGTTTAATAATTTTTTAAGACTTTTCTCATATAAAGTATGGCAAGAAATTTAAATCCACAATGTAAACAATGTCGCAGAGAAGGCGTAAAGCTTTTTTTGAAGGGCGATCGTTGCAATAGTTCTAAATGCTCTTTGAATAAAAGAAATTTTGTTCCGGGTATGCATGGCCCCAAGATTGGTCGAGGCGGTTCTCGTTTGACCGGTTATGGAGCTCAGCTTAGAGAAAAACAAAAGGCCAAGAAAATTTATGGCGTTTTGGAAAGTCAATTTCATCGTTATTTTAGTGAAGCCAAAAAGAAAAAAGGAAATACTGGAGAAATTTTGGTTTCTTTCTTGGAAACAAGGCTAGATAATGTTGTTTGTCAGGCTGGATTTGCTGTTAATAGAAATATTGCTAGACAACTTGTCGGGCATGGTCATGTTTTGGTTAATGGCAAGAAGGCAACAATTCCTTCGATGAAATTAAAGATTAAGGATGTTGTTTCTATTAAGCCTGCCAGTTTAAAAAAACCTGTTTTTGCTGAATTAGAAAGCAAAATTAAACAGAGAATTATTCCTGAATGGTTAAGTTTGGATATTAAAAGATTAGAAGCAACTGTTGTTGATTCTCCAAAGTTAGAACAGGTCAAGCCAGTTTTTGATGTCAAGGCGATTGTCGAATTCTATTCCAAATAATTAAAAATAAAAAAACTAATAAACCTAGGAGGCCCTTTAGTATGGAAAATTTACTACTGCCAACAAAAATTTACTTTGAAGAGAGTGAAGATGCTAACAAAGCAACAATGGTTGTAGAGCCATGTTATTTTGGTTATGGTACTACTCTTGGAAATGCTCTTCGTCGAGTGATGTTATCTTCGTTGCCTGGAGCTGCCGTTACTGCGGTCAAAATTATCGGAGTAAATCAAGAATTTTCCGCTGTTGACAATGTCAAAGATGACGCTTTGCAAATTTGCTTGAATTTAAAGAATCTAAGAATGAAAGTTTTTAGTGCTGAACCTGTTAAATTGCGTCTAAAAGTTAAAGGAGCCAGAGAGGTTACTGCTTCTGATTTTGAAAAAAACAGTGATGTTGAAATTGTTAATAAAGATTTGGTAATTACGACTATTACTGAAAAAAATGCAGAATTTGAAATGGAAGTGACTGTTTCACAAGGAAGGGGTTATTGGCCAACAGAAGAAAGAAGCAAGGAGCAAGTAGAAATTGGAACCATCTTGGTTGATGCTATTTTTACTCCAATTAAAAAAGTTGGCTACAAAGTCACTCCTGTTCGTGTCGGTGATATTACTAATTATGATAAATTGGCAATGGAGATTGAAACTGACGGGACAATTACTCCCAAAGAAGCAGTTGAACAAGCATCCAAGATTTTGATTGATCATTTTGCCTTATTTACTGATAAAGAATAAAGAGATTTGATATAAATTTTTTATATGAGACACCGTAAAAAAGTTGCTAAATTAAGTTTAAAGACTGCGCCACGCAAAGCTTTGATTAAAGGATTGGCGTCCAGTTTGATTAATAAAGAAAAGATTAAAACAACATTAGCCAAGGCAAAAGCTTTGAGACCAATTGTTGAAACTTATATTACCAAAGCGAAAAAGGGAACATTGGCTTCTAGACGAGCTTTAATTGCTTTGATGGGTGACGAAAAAGCCGTTAAAAAGTTAATGGAAAAAGTTGCTCCGCAATATCAAGATCGTAATGGTGGTTATACGAGAATTATTAAGTTGGGTAATCGCAAGGGCGATGATGCTCCAATGGCAATTATTGAATTAGTTTAATTTAAAAATATGATAAAAAGAGAAGTTTATAAAATTGATGCGACTGATCAAACTTTGGGTCGTTTATGTACCAGAATCGCTAAAATTTTAATGGGAAAAAATAAACCTGAATATCGTCATGATGCTGATTTAGGAGACTCTGTGGAAATTGTTAATGCCGACAAGGTAAAAGTTACGGGTAAAAAGGCGGAAACAATGGCTTATTATAAGTATTCTGGATTTCCAGGCGGAATGAGAAAACGAACTTACAAAGAAAAAATCGAACAAAATCCAGGTTTTATTATTGAAAAAACAGTTTATTATATGCTTCCAAAGAATAAATTGAGAAATTCAATGATGAAGAGATTAAAGATTGTATAATATAAATAATTATGGCAGAAACAACCAAAGCAAAAAAAATTACCAAGCCAATTGAGGCTGATATTGAAGTCGTGGAGACTGTAACTGAAGATAAATCCAAAAAGAAAGGGGAGTATCTTTATAGTGTTGGTCGTAGAAAAACGGCTTGCGCTCAGGTAAGACTTGTCAAGAAAGGCAAAGGTGAAATTACCGTTAATGGTAAGGATTTTACTAACTATTTTCCAACTGCGGATTTACAAGAAAGAGTTTTGGCTCCGTTGAAGTTGGTTGGACAAATGGAAAAGTTAAGTTTATCCGTTTCTGTTAAAGGTTCTGGTAAAGTTGCTCAAGCTGAAGCTATTAGACATGGTCTTTCTAGATCTTTATTGCTTTTGAATCCAAATTTCAAAAAACCTCTCAAAAAAGCAGGGTTTTTGACTAGAGATCCTAGAGTTAAAGAAAGAAAGAAGCCAGGCTTGAAGAGAGCTCGTAAAGCACCTCAATGGGATAAGCGTTAATTATTTCACTTTTTTTTACTTATCATATTCCAAAAAACTCCGAATCTCGGAGTTTTTTGATATTTTGGCTGTTTTTTGTTATGCTTGTTAAGTGAAAAACATTTTATGAAAGAAGAAACGGTTAGTCGTAATAGTGCTTTTTTGACGATTTCTTATGTTTGGCAAAAGATTTTATCTTTTGCATATTTTATTTTGGTGGCTAGATTTATTGGGGTGGAAGACTTAGGTAAATACAGTTTTGCTATTTCTTTTGCTACTCTTTTTGCCGTTTTGGTTGATTTTGGTTTTAATTCGGCTATTATTCGAGAATCGGCCAAAAATAAAGAAAAAATTCAAACTTATTTCAGTACCGTTTTTTCATTCAAATTAGTGGTAAGTTTACTGACTTATTTTTTAGTTGTTTTGTTGGTTAATTTATTGAACTATCCGGAAATTACCAAGAAATTAGTTTATTTAGCCGGTATTCCAATGATTTTTGATCAATTGGCTAATACTTTTTGGGCTTTTTTTCGTGGCGCTAGAAATTTAAAATATGAATCTTGGAATATTGTTTTTAATCAAATAATAATTTTGTCCATTGGTTGTTTTGTTATTTTTACGGGAAAATCATTATTGTGGCTGATGGCTCCTTTTTTGAGTGCCAGTTTTTTTAGTTTGATTTTTTCTTTTTGGTTGTTAATAAAAAAATTTGAACTAAATATTTTGCCAAGATTTGATAAAAAAATATTCTTTTCTTTGTTAGCAATTTCTATTCCCTTTGCGTTAATTGCTCTTTTTAGTCGTGTTTACGGGTATATTGATTCTATTATGTTATCAAAAATTTCTGGTGATAGTGCAGTGGCTTATTATAATGTAGCAATGAAAATCCCATTTGCTTTGCAGTTTATTCCAGCTTCATTATCGGCGGCCGTTTTTCCTGCTTTTAGTTTTCATTATGCCAATAATAAGGAACAGTTAAGAATAACTTTTGAAAAAATTTCCAAATTTACGGCTTTAATTGCCATGCCTATTTCTTTTGGAGTTTTTTTTGTTGCTCCAAAAGTGATTGATGTTTTTTATGGTATTAAATATCAACCATCAGTATTGCCTTTGCAAATTTTAATGTTAGGTCTTTATTTTGTTTTTATTAATTTTATTTTTGGAGCATTACTCAATGCTACTGATCGTCAAGTCACGAACACAAAACTTATTTTTTCCGTAATGGTGATAAATGTTGTTTTGAATTTAATTTTTATTCCTATTTTTGGTTTTGTTGGTTCGGCGGTAGTTTTTTTCTGTACCCATGCCGTTTTGGCGGTGCTTAGTTTTGGGGTTATTAGAAAAATTGTTAATTTTTCTTGGAAAAGTTTTTTTATCCCACTCGGAAAATCTTTTGTGGGGGCGATTTTTATGGTGTTTTTATTATTATTGTTTAAAGATTTGGCGTTATGGTGGCAGATTATTTTGGGAGCAGTCTTTTATGTCGGTTTGTTATTTTTATTAAAAACTATAACCGTTAAAGAACTAACAGATTTTCGTAATTCTATTTTTAAAAAAAATATTGGTCAAAACAATGAATAAAAATGATAATTTTTTGCTAATTACAACCGATTTTCCCCCTGATTTTGGCGGTGTGGCTAACTATTGGTCAAATTTGTCGCGAGAGTTGGCTTTGTTATTGGGCGAGGATAGGTATGCTGTCTTGGCTCCCCACAAAGAAGGTGATCTTCGTTTTGATATTTCTCAAAATTATATTATTTATCGGCGAGAACTATATTATAAAAAGTTTTGGCCCAAATGGTTAAAAATTTTCTTTCCGCTTTGGAAAATTATTAAGCAAAGAAGAGTAAATTTTTTGTTGGTGACACAAATTTTGCCGGTAGGAACGGTGGCATTTTTTTGTAAAATTTTATTGGGAGTTAATTATGCTGTTTCTTTGCATGGTTTGGATTTAGCTTTTGCCCAAAAGAAAAAGATAAAAAGAGTTTTAACTAGAATTATTTTAAATTACGCTGATTACATTTTTGTTAATAGTAAATTTACTAAAACAAAACTATTAGAATTCTTCCCCAAAGGTAAAATTAAGGTAGAAATTATTTATCCTTGCTGTTCGTTAAATAATAATAATTATCCCCAACAAGATTTAGTAGATTTTAAAAATGGGCAAAAATTACAAGATAAAAAAATGGTTTTGAGTGTTGGAAGATTAGTAGAAAGAAAAGGTTTTGATACAATGATTAAGGCTTTACCGCAAGTTTTGCAAAAATTTCCGGAGCTGGTTTATGTTATTTATGGTGTTGGTCAAGAAAAGGAGAGATTAAATAAACTGGCACAAGAGTTAAAAGTTGAGAAGTCTATTCTTATCACCAATGAAGACAGTTTGGAAAAATATTATCAGTCTTGTGATCTTTTTGTTTTGCCTTGTCGAGAACTGGCTAATGGTGATGTCGAAGGTTTTGGAATTGTTTTTTTGGAAGCCGGTATTTTTGGCAAGGCGGTAATAGCAGGGAATAGCGGTGGTGCGCCAGAGGCGGTAGTTGATGGCGAGACGGGTTTTGTAATTGATCCGACAGATGAACAATGGTTGGCAGAAAAAGTTTTGGAACTTTTACAAAATAGGGAATTGGCGGAAAGACTTGGTCAAAACGGCCAAAAAAGGGCGAGTGATCAATTTGTCTGGTCAAAACAAGCCAAAAAACTGTTAATGTTTATAACAAAAGAAAATTAAAAAATTGGGGGATTAGTTATATTTATTTAATTTTAGACAAAAAATGTCAAAAAAGGCTCTTGCCATTGACATTTTTTTGAATATATGTTATAATTCTATGTTCTTTTAAAATCGTTGTTAATGACACGCAGTTGCTTTTGTGTTCTCAATATAGTTATCTTCAGGTTATTTTTAATATGATAGCTTTGATTAACGGTCCGTTTTGACGGTATTTCGATTGAAATTATGAAAGCAGTTTTGTGTCTTTAACAACAAAGCCCCTCTTAAATGGGGCAAAGGAGAGAGAAATGAAAAAGGGTATTTTGGTCTGTTTCATGGTGCTGGTCGGTTTTTTGGGCGGATGTTCGGAGGATGTCTCCGAACTTCCATCCAGTTTCGGCCGAGAGGTCGAGATAAAGGAGGCCGTAAAGGCTTGGTCGGGGTGCATCATGCACCCCCAGGGGGTAGACTGTGAGGTTTTGAAGGAAATCCAGGCGGATTTCCAAAAAACCAACAACCTGCTGGGGGTAGTCACCCAGCAGAGGGTGTTTCACACCCTTATTGAGAAGGGGTACCTTCCGGAGGCGTATGCCTTTCAGAAGGAAAGGTCCCTTTTTGTGGGGCCCGGAGAAAAGGAGGAGATGGTCCTTCTCTTCTGGGACAAGGCCAAGAAGTCGGAAGACTTTCGTCTTCTGGCTTCAAACCTGAAGTTGGCGGAGGGGATTATTCCTCTGCCGAAGATCCGAGAGGTCGCTCGGGTGCGAATTCGCGCCTTGGTGGCTACTCCGGTCTGGTCGCCGGATGACTTCCAGGAGTTTTCAACCTGGCAACACTATGTTGCCGATGAGGTCAGCATGGTGGCGCCGGCGATCCGGAACGCCAGAGAGCTTATGCTCTTTGGTAAAGTTCCCGAAGCTCGGGAAGTATTTAAACAAATGGGGGTTGACCTCACCCCCGAGATCAAGAAGCAGGTCGTTGACGGGCTGGATATTCCGGCTCGTCTAAAGGAAGCCTTGTAACCGACAGGGGGTGGTCATATCCACCCCCTTTAATTTTGTCTAAAATTAAACATGCTTGACATCTTTAATTAAGTTAGGTATAATTTCCTTGTTATCCGTAGACAGTAGGTGCCAAGATAAATCCTACCGAGGAAGACTTCTTAATCAAGAGATTGTCTTTATTTCTGCGGAGAACGCGGATTTTTTTTATAACTAAAATTAATAAACAGTTATGCCAAAATCAAAACAGCAAAAGGAGGAAATCTTCAATAAGCTGGTTGCTAGATTTGGGCAGGCTAAATCGATTGTTTTTGCTAGTCAAGACGGTTTGACCGTTAGCGCTACTCAGGATTTGCGAAAAAAAGCAAAAGCTGAAGGCGTAGAAATGATGGCCGTCAAGAAAACAATTTTGCAAAAAGCTTTAAACGAAAGCGGATTTTCTTCTGCTGATGTTTCTGCAATGCAAGGTAGTTTGGCCGTAGCAATTTCTGAAAATGATGAAGTTGCTCCAGCAAAAGTGATCAAGGATTTTTCCAAAACCAATGACAAGGTCGCCTTACAAGGTGGATTGATGAATGGTTTGGTGCTTTCTTTGGCAGAAGTTCAACAAATTGCCGATTTACCTTCCAAACAAGAGTTACTTGCTAAGTTAGTGGGTTCCTTGAATGCTCCAGTTTCTGGCTTTGTTAATGTCTTAGCCGGTAATTTGCGAGGATTGGTTAGTGTGTTAGATGCAATTAAAAATAATAAGTAATTGGAAAAATTCTGAATTCTAAATTCTGAATTTAATCTCAAAATAATTTTATGTCAGAAGAAAAAAATGTTATCGTTCCAGAAAAATTTCAATCTTTGGTTTCCGAAATTGAAAAGATGTCAGTCCTTGATTTAGCAGAATTGGTGAAAATCTTGGAAGAAAAATTTGGTGTTTCTGCAGCTGCTCCAATGATGGCTATGGCTGCTGCTCCTGCTGGGTCTGCTCCTGCAGAAGAAAAAACTGAATTTAGTGTAGAATTAACTTCTGCTGGTGATAATAAAATTAATGTTATCAAAGCAGTTAAAGAAATTACAGGTCTTGGCTTAAAAGAGGCTAAGGATTTAGTTGACGGTGCTCCAAAGATGGTTAAAGAAGGTGTCAAGAAAGAAGAAGCTGAAGACATGAAGAAAAAATTGTCTGAAGCTGGTGCTACTGTCACTTTGAAATAATCTTAGTTTACAAGACAAAAAAATCGACTTAACAGTCGATTTTTTTGTTGGAGAAAAATTATTTTTTGCTACGATAAACCGTGTTGTTAGAAATGATATAAATGGCGTCTTTGTTGACAAAGAAATCGGTAATACTGTTTTCTAAAGTGGAGAACTGATATTGACTATACAAACTGCCATCTTTGTTCAAAATAACTATTAAGTTGCTTTCTTTGTTGAGTAAGTAAATTTTATCTAACTCAATAGAGGTTATTATTTTTATTGGCTTTGTTGTTGCGGAAGAAGAAGAAAAAGGTTCTTTCTTGCCAGTAAAATATTTATTGATTTTACCGTCTGTTCCGGCGACATAAAGATTGCCATCGGCGCAGATGTCGCCGGCTAATTTTAGCGCCGAATCATTAGATTCTTTGAGCCAGTTTTTGGCGGAAGCGTATTGATCGTTTCCAAGCGAGGTAAAGCGGATAATTTGTTCTTTTTCTTTATCAACTTGATAAATATGCCCATTATAAAGGGTAAATGGGTTTTGAGCAGATAAAGAAAGGTTTATGTTTTTGAGGGAATTTCCTTCAATTTTGGTTAACTTGTTATCAGCAAAAAGAGCTAACATGGTTTTATCGTCGGCAACAAGATAGTTAATTTCATTTGGTAATTCAGTAATTCTTTTGTTTAATGCTTTGGAATTTAAATCAAACTGCCAAAGAGAGTTGTCAGCAACAATGAATAAAGAATTTTTTTGTCCAACGATTTTTTTTATGGAACCTTCTGTTTCAAACAATTTTTCGGGAATAATATTTTCTATTTTTAATAATTTTTCTCTAATGTTTTGCGCTTGTTTATTAAGTTCTTGGAAATTAGCTTGTTGGTTGCTGTCGTTTTGAGGAAGTTGCGCAATTATAATTTCCGCTTCGGATAAAAAAGTGAAAGCTTCCGTTTCGCTTTTTGTAATTAAGCCAACTTGCGCTTTGTTAATTAAATCTTTGGTGTTTTGTATTTGGGTTCGGTATTTTTTCTCTATTTGGGCCACTTTTTTGTTGTGATTAGTCCAAAAAATAGAACCAACCAAAGCGACGATAATTAAAATTAAGCCCAATAAGAGTTTTTTTGAATAACGGGGGTTTTTACTTAAAGTTGCTAAGGTTTTGAAAGGGTATAGTAGTTTTTTGAAAGAGAAAGTTTTTTTGCCGGTAAATAAATCTTTTAGGGTGATTATTAATGATTTTATTTTTTGGATAATTTTTTTGCCAAAAGAGCCGGTTCTCTCGGGTGTCTTTAATTTTGTCTTTTTGGTTTTTATTTTTTTTAGGAAATCAACAACTGCTGTTATTCGAGAAATGATATTTATTGAGTTGCTTTGAGTTAGATATTTTTCCGTTTGTTCTTTGGTATTAATTAAGCGGTCGATAGATTCGTGAGAAATCGGTCTATCATGGGGAGTTTTTTTCTCTTCCATTTTAATAAAAATAGCGCTGTATGAAAGGTGGGAACTATTTTTGACATTATTGATTAATGTTTTAAAATAATCAATTGAAGAGTTAAAATCTCCACCGGCAATAACTTTATTTACTTTTTGGACCGGAAGAAAGTTGTTGAACATTTCGGAACAGAAAAAAAGAATATCATGAAAAAAGATATTTCCAGCCAAGGTTGATGAAAAAACCTTTAGAGTCTTGGAGGATTTTTCAGCTTTGTTTGCTGGAGAGTTGTCAACAATATTAATTACTTTGTAGTTGTTTTGCTTTGTTTTGTGTAATAAATAAACGCCAGTAAGTCCTTGTTGGGTAAAGAAAAAATCAATATCTTTGGTTTTATTATTTGGTTTGGCAACGGCAACAACATAGTTTAAGTTATCCAAAACAAAATTAACTTGACCAATTTGGATAAGCTCAGTTATGGCGGAGTTGGCTTTTTGGAGGGCGTACTCAAAAACGGTTTCCAAGTTTAATTTGGCTGGATCTGGGGAGTTAGTAATTTGCTGGTAGTAGCTTTCCTGAACAGTATTTACAAGAATTTGGGAAATTTTTTGACTATAATCTTTTTCCGTGGCTCTTATTTCAATAATTCCCATTAAGTATCCGCCAAAAAGATTTTTTCCGCTTGGATGAATAACAAAATCAACGCACCAATAGGCATCGTTGTTGTTTTTGGCTGGAATAAAGAGTTGTTCTATTCGGATATCATGAACTGATTCCATAGTCAATAGTTTTAGTTGACGATTTCGGATCATTTATATTATACTATAAATGAAAAGGTAAGCAAATAGTATTATCAACAAAGAGGATTAAAAAACTAAATTTT
The DNA here is from genome assembly GCA_964605975.1 of uncultured Gammaproteobacteria bacterium. GTDB lineage: Bacteria > Patescibacteriota > Patescibacteriia > UBA11705 > JABHMO01 > JBAYHA01. The sequence continues at coordinate 12,966 of CAZSER010000004.1, read as the reverse complement.
TGGTTTTTTTTACCATAAAACAAAGAAAAATATGTTCGAACAATTATTTGGTTCAAAGACAAGGGTTAAGTTATTAAAAACATTTATAGAGAATAAGGACAGTAAATTTTTTGTTCGGGAGTTAACAAGGATGACGGACTCAATGATAAATTCTGTTCGTCGGGAGTTGAATAATTTGTTAGAAATGAAGCTGGTAAATGTTGAAGATTTGGAAGAAGAAGACTGTTTATCTACGGGAAAAGAAAAGAAAGGGATCAATTCAAAAAAATTTTATTATTTAAATACTAACAATATTTTTTTGCCAGAGTTGGAAAATCTTTTTGCCAAGGCGAAACTTTTTGTCGAAAAAAAATTATTAGATAAAATAAAAAAACTACCCAATTTATTATATCTGTCTTTTGGGGGTGTTTTTACTGAGGATGAAACGGCAAATACCGATATTCTATTGGTTGCTAATTGCGATAAGGAGGTTGTTTTGCAAATAATGCAAGAGTTTGAAAAAGAAATGGATAAGCCTATTCGTTATACTATTTTGACTGAATCTGAATATCTAGTTCGTAGAGATATTGCGGACCGTTTTCTTAATGAAGCGATGCATAATGGTCGTAAGTTGGTAGTTTTGAACAAATTGGATGTTGTTGTCTTAGAAAATAAAGAAGAAGAAAAATAAATATGGAAATACTAATTTCTGCTGGAGAAAATAGTGGTTTTGCTGTTTCTAAAAGACTGAACAAAAAAATTGTTTCGGTTTTTGTTGATCGTCCATACAGTCAGTCAGAGGAGCTATTGGCCGTTGTAAAGAAAATAATAAAGGAAGAAATTCCGAGCAAAATTTTTATTTTGGAAGGACCGGGGCAGTTTAGTGCGTTGAGAATAGGAATTTCTATGGCGAACGCTTTGGCTTATGCTTGGCAAGTCCCGATTTTTGGTTTACGATTAAAAAAAACAGAAACAGTCCTAGCGGAAAAAGAAAAAATTTCTTTACTTTGGCAAAAAGTTGACAAAAAAGATTTTGCGACAAAAGGACAAAAAATAATTAAACCTTTTTATGATAAAGAGCCAGGAATAACGATAAAAAAGAAAAAGTAACAAGGCACAAAGAGCAAGAAGTATAAGAACAAAAAAACAAAAAAACAATCAAATAATCAGATAGTCAAGTGAGGTTTTGGTTGTGGATGTTTAAATTCAAAACATAAATTGTTGTTTTTAAAAATAAAAATAGTTTCGTTTTTTTACGGAGCTATTTTTTATTTATCCACAATGAAAATAAAAAAATGTTGACGGGTGTTTGTTGGTGGTTTATAATGGAGATAAGAGTGAGGAAAGTGGGGAATAGTGGAGTATTCTCGACTTACCTTTTTTTTTAAACTCACCTTATGTTTATCGGCGAATACAACTATACTGTCGATGATAAAGGTCGCTTGGCTTTGCCAGCCAAGTTTCGTGAATCGTTAAAAGCAGGGGCTGTGGTTACAAGAGGACTTGATAACTGTCTTTTTCTTTATACAAAGGAAGAGTGGCAGAATTTAGCCGTTAAATTGGCAAGTTTGCCTTTAAGTCAAGCCAACAGTCGCGCTTTCTCTCGTTTGATGTTGGCCGGGGCAATGGATGTTGATATGGATAGCCAAGGAAGAGTGGTTTTGCCTGAATATTTGCGTAAATATGCCAATTTGGAAAAAAAAGTAATTATTGCTGGTTTGTTTAATCGTTTAGAAATTTGGGATGAAAATGCTTGGCAAACTTATAAGGAAAAAACAGAAAAAGATGGCAATGATATCGCTGAAAATTTAAGTCAGTTAGGAGTATAAAAATGATTACTGTACACAAACCAGTTTTAGTTGATGAGGTTATCAAGTTTTTGGCTCCGAGCGCAAACGCCAATTTTATTGATGGAACTTTGGGGGGCGGGGGACATACGGAGGCAATTCTTAAACTAACAGGCCCAAAGGGGAAGGTTGTTGGTTTTGACTGGGATTTTGGGGCGATTATTAAAAGTAAGGAAAGACTAAAAGATTTTGGTGAAAGAGTTATTTATGTTAATAAAAGTTATACAAAAATAAGAGAATTTCTTAGTGAAGAATATGATCAAACGAGTTTGCCGATTAGCGGTATTTTACTTGATTTGGGGCTTTCTTCAGATCAACTTCAGCTTTCAGGAAGAGGGTTTACTTTTCAGGCTAATGAACCGTTAGACATGCGTTTTAGTGTTAATGAAAACCAGTTGACGGCCTTTGATATTGTTAATGGTTGGAGCGTTGATGATCTAACTACAATTATTCGTGATTATGGTGAAGAAAAGTTTGCTAGGAAAATAGCTTTGGCAATTTTCAAGGAAAGATCTATCGAACCGATTAAAACAACTTTACAGTTAGCTAACCTAATTTATAAAATATACCCCAGATTTTCTAAGCAACGGATTCATCCGGCAACAAAAACTTTTCAAGCTTTACGGATTGCAGTTAACGGAGAGTTGGAAAATATTAAAGATTTTTTGCAAAATATTTTACCGATTATTCCCAAGGGCTGTCGTTTAGCGATTATTTCCTTTCATTCTTTGGAAGATCGATTGATAAAAGATTTTTTTCGACAGGAAAGTACTGATTGTCTTTGTCCTCCCGAAATACCAGTTTGTCGTTGTTCTCACAGAGCGCAATTAAAACTTTTAACCAAAAAACCGATAATGGCAACGGAAGAAGAAATTAGTAATAATTTTCGAGCCAGATCGGCCAAGTTGAGAGTTGTAGAAAAAATTTAATATTTTTTAAAAATAAAAACAAAAAAATAGATAGTATGTTAAAATTTTCAAAAAATTACTGTCTTGAAAAAAAAGAAAAGAGGGTAGTTGGTTTTATTTGTCATAAACTTATGTTAATTATTGCGGTTGTTTTTGTTGGAGCGGGGATGGTTGGTTATTTAATGCAAATAAATCAAATTTCCGAAAAAGGTCTTTTGATTAAAAAAATGGAGAGAAATTTAACGCAATTAAGAGAAGAAAATGATAAATTAGCTATTAAATTGGTTGAAAATCAATCAATGGTGGAACTTTCAGAAAAAGTTGCTTCTTTGGGGATGGTTGAAGGGAGTGAAATTATTTATTTAAATTCGGCAGTTTCTGTTGCCCGAAAATAAAAAACTGCTATCTTTTTTTAAGCAGTTTTTTTATTTGTCAAAACGGTAGATTTATGCTAATATTTGAGAAATTAAGAGATTATTTTTAGATAAAATTTTTTATGTTTAAAATATTAAAAACAAAAGGTCTTGCTCGGCTCGGAAAATTAAAAACAAGGAGAGGGATCATCAATACTCCTGTTTTTATGCCTATTGCTACAAAAGGGGCGATTAAAACCTTATCAGTAGAAGAAATAAAAAAATTGTCACCGGATATCATTTTGGGAAACACTTATCACTTGATGTTGCGACCGGGGAAGGATGATTTAGAAAAATTTGGCGGTTTGCATGAATTTATGAAGTGGTCAGGCCCAATTTTAACGGATAGTGGTGGGTTTCAAGTGTTTTCTTTGGCGAAGATGAGAAAAATAAAAGAAGATGGAGTTAATTTTTCTTCACACATTGATGGAAAAAAATTCTTTCTTACCCCAGAAGGATCGATTAATATTCAAATCGCTATTGATTCAGATATAATGATGGTTTTGGATGAGTGCGTAGAACTTCCCGCTGAAAAAAGATATCTAGAGAAGTCAATTGAATTGACGGCTCGTTGGGCTCGTCGTTGTCATGATTATTATTTTTCCAAAGTTAATAAAAAAAACAAAAATAGAGCTTTATTGTTTGGGATTGCTCAAGGTGGAACTGATAAAAAACTTCGTCAAAAAAGTGTTAAAGATCTAACAAAAATTGATTTTGACGGTTTAGCTATTGGTGGGTTAGCCGTTGGAGAGTCTGAGCAAGATATGTATTCAGTTTTGAGCTATTCTAGTAAAATAATGCCTTTTGATAAACCTAGGTATTTGATGGGGGTTGGCTATCCGAACCAGATTGTTCAGGCGGTTAAATCTGGTATAGATATGTTTGACTGTGTTATTCCAACAAGAGAAGCTCGGCATGGTAGAATTTATCGTTGGAATAAGAAAATCGATTTTTCAACTTCTTTTAAAAAGAAAAATGATAAATCTTTTTATCTTGTTACTAATATAAAAAAAGAAGAACATAAATACAATAATGAGCCGATTAATGGGGATAGTATTTTCCCTGAATTAAAAATTTATTCAATGGCTTATTTAAGACATCTTTTTGTGACACAAGAACCATTAGCCGGTCGTTTATGTACTTTGAATAATTTAGAATTTTATCTTAAAATGATGGAAGAAATCCGAAAAGTTATTAGAAGTTAAATTATATGACTTTTCTTGTTAGAAAAACAAAAACAATCAAAAGTTATAATGGTCAGAAAGAAAAAAGCTTAGAAAAAAGGTTATGGTTTGTTGTTTTTGTCTTTGCGATTGTTGCTTTGGCTATTATTTATCGTCTAGTTATTTTACAACTTTTAGGTGCTAATTATTATAAGGCTTTGGCTTCTGATCAGCATGAGATTTTTCGTAAATTGAATCCTGTTCGGGGTAAAATATATTTACAAACTGGTGAGTTAACAGATAAGTATTATTCGGTGGCTACTAATGTTAATAAATATGTGTTATATGCTGTTCCCAAAGAGATCGATGAAGTAGAGATGATTTTGAAACTGTTAGCGGAACTTTTTTCTTTGCCAACGGAAAGATCTATTAATGATGGGAATATGGAGGAAATATTTAAAGATGAAAATTTAACGGAAGAAGAAAAGAAAGAACTGGAAGAAAAGGTAGCTTTATATTTAGATTGGGAATTAAAATTAAAGAAAAAAGATGATCCTTATGAACCATTGATGCGCTTAGTAGAAGAATCAACCATTGAAAAAATAAAAGAGTTGAATTTAAAAGGGATCGGATGGACAAAAGAACCGGCTAGGTTTTATCCAGAAAAAAATATTGGGTCAACTTTATTGGGTTTTGTCGGGAAACAAGCTGAGAGTGGTGTTTTGAAGGGGTATTATGGAATTGAAGGTTGCTATAATAGTATTTTGTCTGGTGAGTCTGGGTTTTTACGCACAGAGAGGGATCGAAGCGGGAACTGGATTGCGGTTGCTGGTCAGGATTATCGAGAGGCGATGGATGGACAGAATATTTTTCTAACTATTGATAAATCAATTCAATATTTTGCGTGCAAAACTCTTGATGAGGCGGTAAAAAAACATCAAGCTGAAAAGGGGAATTTAATTGTCATGGATCCTAAGACTGGCAGAATTTTGGCGATGTGTTCTTCTCCTGATTTTGATCCTAATTATTATAATAAAATTGATGATTTATCGGTATTTAATAATGGTAATATTTCTGAGGCCTATGAATCCGGGTCAGTTTTTAAACCAATAACCATGGCAATGGGGATTAATATGGGATTAATTGATCCGTTTACCGGGTATAATGATACAGGTGTGGTTGAAGTTTCCGGACACAAAATAAGAAATTCAGATTTAAAAGCTAATGGTTGGCAAACAATGACGCAAGTTTTGGAAAAATCTTTAAATACGGGAGTAATTTATGTTGCCAAAAAGGTTGGCAAAACTGAATTTAAAAATTATGCCGAAGATTTTGGGTTTGGCAAAAAAAGTGGAATTGATCTGTGTGGAGAGGCGGAGGGTAATTTAAAAGCTCTTGAAAAAAGAGAGGAGATTTATTTATATACGGCCTCATTTGGGCAGGGAATAACAACAACACCAATTCAGCTGGTTCGAGCTTATTCGGCCATTGTTAATGAAGGGAAGATGATGAGACCTTATGTGATTGAAAAAATTGAAGATAGTTTGGGAACAGTTATAAGTTCGAATGAGCCTAAACTGGAAAAACAGGTTATTTCTGCTGAAACGGCAAAGTTGTTAAGTGGAATGTTGGTTTCAGTAATAAAAAATGGACACACTAAAAATGCGGCTATTCCTGGATATTATGTAGGGGGTAAAACCGGAACGGCCCAAATTCCTGATTTTGAGAAAGGAGGTTATAGTAATGAAACAGTTCATACTTTTGTAGGGTTTGCGCCTTTTGAAAATCCTCGTTTTGTGATGTTGGTTAAAGTTGATAAGCCTAAAGATGTTCAGTTTGCCGAGGGGTCAGTTTCTCCTGTTTTTAGTAAAGTAGGTAAATTTATTTTAGATTATTTGGGTGTTCCCAAGGAGGTAAAATAGTCTTTTAAATAAATTATTAATAAAGGAATAAAATAATTTAAATATATGAGAAAGATTGTTGAAATAATGTTGGCTTCTTTGGCAAAAAAAGTTGTCAAAAAATATCGTCCTAAAATTATTGGGATAACTGGAAGTGTTGGAAAAACATCAACAAAAGAAGCCGTTGTGGCCGTTTTGCAAAAAGATTTCCATTTAAGAAGTAATATAAAAAATTATAATAATGAACTTGGTGTCCCTCTTACTATTTTAGGGGTTGAAAGTCCCAGAAGATCTATTTTGGGTTGGATAAAGGTTTTGTTTATTGCTTTTAGATTGCTACTAGTTTTTGATGAAAAATATCCTAAGGTTTTAGTTTTGGAAATGGGGGCGGATAACCCTGGTGATTTGGAATATCTAACGAAAATTGCGCCGTGTGATATTGGGATTGTGACAAAAGTTGCTCCGGCTCATCTGGAACAGTTTGGTAGTATTGATAACATTGCCAAAGAGAAATCGGTGGTCGTTAATCACTTGAAAAAAGAAGGTATTGCTGTTTTGAATTATGATGATAAAAGAGTTCGCTTAATGGCCGACTTCGTAGAAGCAAAAACTGTTTCTTATGGGTTTGAAGATGGGGCAACTATCAGAGCGCTAGAACTTGATGAGGTTGCTAAAAATGAAAGTAGTTTGGGTATTAGTTTTAAAGTTGTTTTTGGGCAAGCGACAGTTCCATTTTTTTTAGATGGGGTCGTTGGCAAACCGGGAATTTATGCCTCTTTGGCGGGAATTGCTGTTGGTTTAAGTATGGGAATGAATATTTTACAAATTTCTGAAAAATTAAAAAATTATCGCAATCCCAAGGGAAGATTAAATCTATTAGCTGGGAAAAAAGACATTTTTTTAATTGATGACAGCTATAATGCTTCGCCAGAGGCGGTTTTGGTTGCGTTAGAAACTTTGGCTGATTTTAAGGCAAAAGGTTTTAATCGTCGAGTGGCTGTTTTGGGTGATATGCTAGAACTTGGTGATTATGAAAGGGAGGCTCATATAAAAATCGGAAAAAGAGTTGCAGATTTGGGGATTGATTATTTCTTTGCTGTTGGGAAAAATAGGGATTTTTTAAAAGAGGGAGCTTTGTTAGGTGGTTTTAGTGAATCAAAAATTTTTTTGGCAGAAAAGGTGGAAGAATTAAAAGAGGTTATTATGGATTATTTAAATAACAGGGATGTTGTTTTAGTCAAAGGATCTCAAGGGGCAAGAATGGAAAAAATATCCAAAGCCATTTTGCTTGAAGAAGATAAGGCTAAAGATTTTTTGGTTAGACAGGAGAATGGTTGGACGGATTGAAATTAACTTGCTTTTTTTTGTTTTTTTGTTATTATCTTAGTGCTTTCGGCCCTATCGTCTAGCGGCTAGGACATAAGGTTCTCATCCTTAAAACCGGGGTTCGATTCCCCGTAGGGTCACCAAAAAATAAAAGTATATTGATAAAATCTATAAATATGGTTAGTTTTGAATTTCCACAAAAAGAAAGTAATTTCGCCAAAGAAAATAATCCGTTAATATCAATAAAAACGGAATTAGAAAAGGCGCCTGTATTGGAGAGGGGTATTTTTGTGGAGTTGTTGAGATTGAGTAATAGTTTTCTAAAAAATAAGTTTGAAAAGAAATAACTTATGTCTTTCGATTCAAAAGAAAAACTGTTAAAAATGCTTGATAATTCAAATTTAAAGACTGAAAGTAAGGATTTGGTCAGTCAGTTTTTTAGTTCGATTGAAAACCATTCGCAATATGATAAGATAATTGATTTATTAAATAGATTCCCCAGCTTATTTGATAGTTTTTGTCTATGCTTTGAATTTAAAAAAGAAATGTTAATCAATAAGGAGGAAAAGAAGTGGACGGAAATTATGGAACAAGAAAAAAAGTTGCTAGAAAAATAATTTTAAAATGAAAAAAATGGCTTAATTAAGAGCCATTTTTTAGTTATCCACATCAAGGGTTTGCTGTTCGTTTTTTGTTCGGTATAATGAGAATATAAGCGAACAAAAACCGAACAAATAAAAATACACATATGAGTAAACTAACAAAGCGTCAAAGTGAAATTCTAAAATTTGTTAAAGAGTTTATTCGGGATTATGATTACTCTCCTAGTTATCGAGAAATTGCTGACGGGGTAGGTGTTTCTTCTCCAGCAACGATTCATCAGCATTTACAGTTACTTAAGAGCAAAGGATTTTTAGATTGTGATGGTGAGATGGGCAGAAGCCTTTCTTTGACAACAAAGGTTATGAAATTAGGAAAAACAATTGAACTTCCACTGGTAGGACTAATTACTGCGGGAGAGCCAATTGAAGCTTTAGAGGAAAATGAATCAATGGCCGTTCCTGCTGACTTAGTTGTTGACGAAAATGCTTTTATTTTAAAAGTAAAAGGAGAGTCAATGATTGATGAGGGAATTTTAAGTGGTGATTATGTGGTTGTTGAAAGAAATCATTATCCTAGGAATGGGGATGTCGTTGTGGCTTTACTAAATAATGCCTATGCAACTCTGAAAAAATTTTATAAAGAAACAAATAGAATTAGGTTGCAACCTGCAAATAGCGCAATGAAACCAATTTATTGCCGAGATGTGGCAATCAGAGGGGTTGTTAGGGCAATTATTAGGAAGTTCTCCTAGAAGTTTAAAAAAATAAATTTTAAAATATAAATAAAAAATAAATAGTGGAAAGAGTTTTGAATATACACTAAGCATGGATATTTAAAGCTTTTTCCCTGGAAATTATATGTCAAGGAGAAAAATAAAATCAATGTATCGTAAAATTAGAGGTTTTTGGGAGGATTTAGTTCAAAACATTTAAATTTTAAAAATAAAAAAAATAGTATGAAAACAGTCACATATTTACCTTTTTCAAAAGATTTAATCATCAAGATAACATTATAGTAATTATTAAAAAATAAAAAATAACTTTATTATTTATGACAGAAGAAATAAAAAGAGGAATTATAAATTTTCTTTTGATAATAGAAGATAAAAAATAAAATATGTTTACCAAAATAAATGAACAAATAGAGGTTTTGGTTGCTTATACCAAAGAAAAAGTTGTTCCGTTAACTTTTTCTTGGAAAAATAAAAAATATATAGTAAAAAATATTAATTTTAGACATTCGTTTAAGGAGGGAAAAGAAAATTTTTATCAATTTTCTATTTCTACCGGATCGGAATTTTTTAAAATAATTTTTAATTCTAGTACAAACAAATGGTTTTTAAGGGAGGCTTTTTTAAAACAATCAAGGGGGATAATTTAAAAAAGTTGTTTTATTCTTTTAAAATAGTATAATAATACAATTAATATTTACTTAATAAATAATAATTAAAAATATGGGGTGTTGTTGTTCTTGTAACTGTAAACCAGTATCTTCGCCTTCAACCAAAAAAGCAAAAAAAGCTAACAAAACCAAAAAAAAATAGCCTTTTTGTTTATAGAATCAGTCTTTTAGGCTGGTTTTTTTTATTATTTTTTTTTGCTATACTTTAATAACTAACTTGTGTTTAAGTTGTTGCTTATTTATTTCTAAAAGCGAAAATAATAATGATAGAGTATTCTGAAAAAATAAAACTTTCTTTTTTGGCTATAGGTTCTTTTCTTCTTGGAATAGTTATTTTTTTGCTTTTTTGTTGGATTTTCAGAAATAATAGGTCCATTTTATATTTTCTATTTTTTTTGGTATTGTTTACTCTATTTATTTTTATTAATCTAAGACAGTTTCGTATAGTTATTGACGAAAAATATTTGATTTTTGGTTTTGGTCTTTTACGGATAAAAATAAAACATTCAGCCGTTATTTTTTTGGGAACAGAAAGTTTTTCATATGAAAGATATCAGGGGTTTTGTATTCGTTTAGATAGAAAAAATGATTTTTTGGGGTTTATTCCTTCCTGTGGCGATGGAATAAAGATCCAAAGCGCTATTAATGGTCGGAAATATTTTTTTATTACGAGAAAGCCGGAAGAATTAAAGAATATTTTACAAAAGAAGAGAAATAGATAAAAATTGGTTCTTGTGGTTTTTTGTGTTATAATTAAGTCAATATGGAATCTTTTAAAAAAATAAACTGGAAAAACAAAAAGGTTTTTTTGCGAGTGGATCTTAATTTGACAGTTAATAAGGGCAAGGTTGAGGAGGCTTATAAGTTAGATTCTGTTTTGCCAACTATTCAATACTTGTTAAAACAAGGAGCGCAAATTAGACTTTTTTCTCATCTTGGAAGACCTGATGGTAAAAAAAAGTCCGAGTTCTCCTTGCGACCTGTTTTTAATGTTCTTAAAAAAAGACTACCAAAGATTAAGATTCGGTTTATTGAAGAAAATATTTCTAAAAAGTTATTAGAAAAAGTGGATAAAATGTCAGAGCCACTAATTTTTTTTGAAAATATTAGGTTTTATAAGGGTGAAGAAAAAAACGATGTAGCTTTTTCTAAATTATTAAGTAGTTTTGGTGATATTTTTGTGAATGATTCTTTTGCTTGTGCGCATCGTAATTGTGCTTCTATTTCAGGTGTGAGTAATTACATAACAACTATTGCAGGGTTACGATTACAAAAAGAAGTTGAATTTTTGAACAAAGCATTGATGCCACAAAAAAAATCAACGGCATTGATTGGGGGAGCAAAGGTTTCAACAAAAATTTTAGTTTTGAGTAAATTTATAAAAATATACGATCAGGTATTATTGGGCGGAGCTTTGGCGAATACATTTTTCAAGGCCTTGGGGTATGGTATTGGTGATTCTTATTACGAACCAGAAATGATAAAGAAAGCAAAAAAATTAATGAAGGAAAAAAATCTTTTATTGCCAATTGATGTGGTGGTGAAAGTGAAAAATAGCGCGATTTGTCGAAACATTGGAGACAATAATATTTGTGGAACTGGAGAAAAAATTTTGGACATTGGTCCGCGGACAGTGACAATGTATTCTGAAATTATCAAAAAATCACAAATGATAATTTGGTCTGGGCCGATGGGAATGATCGAAGAAAAAAAATTTAGACATGGGAGTTTGATAATTGCGAAAGTTATGGGATCTGTTGCTAGTGGTAAGGCGGTGGGCATTGCTGGTGGAGGAGAAACTGTTTGGGCGATTGAACAGGCTAAAATGTCTAGATATTTTGATTTTATTTCTACTGGCGGTGGGGCAATGTTGGAGTTTTTAGAGGGTAAAAAACTACCAGGTTTAAAATTTTTAAATAAAAAAAATAAAGATAAAGAATAAATAAAAAATAATTTTATGGCAAATGTTAACATTGAAAAAGTAAAAATAAATAAGTTAATTGAATTTTCTATTATTTTGGTGTTAATTCTTTTGGCGATCTTTTTAACCTTTCAAGCAAGAAAAGCATGGAAGGAGTATGATTATGTCGGAAAATCTTCGGAAATTCAAGGAACAATTTCAATCACCGGAGAAGGTAAGATTAGTGCAGTTCCTGATATTGCTAAAATTTCTGTGGGGATGACAACAGAAGCAAAAACGGTTATTGAAGCACAAAAAAATAATAATGAAAAAATGAATTCAATTATTTTAACATTAAAAAAACAAGGTATTGAAGAACGAGATATAAAAACTTCTAACTATTCTGTTTATCCTAAATATGATTGGAGTAATGGTAAAAATTTAATTATTGGATATACAGTTTCTCAATCTTTAGATATCAAAATTAGAGACACAAAAAAAGTTAGTGATGTTTTAGATGTTGTTGGACAAGAAGGTGCTAATCAAGTTGGTAATTTAGTTTTTGCTATTGATAATCCGGAGGAATTAGAGATGGAGGCTAGGAATAAGGCTATTTTGGATGCTAAAAATAAAGCAAAGGATTTAACAGACAAACTAGATGTTAAATTAGGAAAGGTTATAAGTTATTATTCTGAAGAGGGAGGTAATAATCAGCATAGTTACAAGGCGATTGATTTCGGCTTGGGAGGCGAAAGGACTGAGGCAATGATGGTTTCACCTGACATTCAGCAAGGAGAAAATGAGATTAATTCTAGAGTGACTATTGTTTTTGAGATTCTTTAATAATATTTTTTTATGACTAAAATAAAAAAAATAACTGCAAGAGAGATTTTGGATTCTAGAGGAAATCCTACGATAGAAGTAGTTGTTTTTTGTGAGAATGGGAAAAAGGGGAAAGCGGCAGTCCCCAGTGGCGCTTCTACTGGTATTCATGAAGCGATAGAATTAAGAGATAATAATAAAAGTCGTTATGCGGGAAAGGGGGTTCTGAAAGCGGTTTCTAATATCAAAAAGATAGAAAAAAAATTATTGGGATTGGATATCTTTTCTCAACGAAAAATTGATGAAGTAATGATTTCTTTGGACGGAACAAAGAATAAATCAAATTTGGGGGCTAATGCCATTTTAGCCGTTTCTTTGGCTTGTGCTAGGGCTGGAGCTTCGTGTCAGGAAATTCCTCTTTATAAATATTTAAGAAAGGTTTATTCATTGCCAGAAAAAAAATGGGTAATGCCTTTCCCAACAATGAATATAATTAATGGCGGTAAGCATGCTGATAATTCGTTGACTGTTCAAGAGTTTATGGTTGTCCCTTTGCAGAATAAGTTTGCGGATCGAGTTCGTGCGGGAGCAGAAATTTTTTATTGTTTAAAAAGTTTGTTAAAAAAATCAGGATATCAAACATTGGTTGGAGATGAGGGTGGGTTTGCTCCAAATTTTAAAAAAAATGAAGAGGCTTTAAGTT
>CAZSER010000003.1:18943-33170 GCA_964605975.1 uncultured Gammaproteobacteria bacterium | reverse complement strand
AAAGGGATATTCTTTGAATGATAAAAAAGGAAAGAAGTTTATTTCTTCTGATGAAGTTATTAAGACCTTAGAGAGTTGGATAAAAAAGTACCCTATTATTTCATTGGAAGATCCTTTGGCAGAAGATGATTGGAGTTCTTGGAAAAAAATTACGGGAAAAATAGCTGAAAATGTTATTTTGGTCGGAGATGATCTTTTTGTCACCAATAAGGAGAGATTGCAGAAAGGAATTGATTTAAAAGTTGCTAACGCTATTTTGATAAAATTAAATCAAATAGGTTCATTAACAGAAACAATAGATACAATTTATTTAGCAAAAAAAGTTGGATATAAAATAAGTGTTTCGCATCGATCTGGAGAAACGGCGGACACTTTCATTGCCGACTTAGCAGTTGCTGTTAATGCTGATTTTATTAAAACAGGATCTTTATCTCGGAGTGAAAGAGTAGAAAAGTATAATAGATTGATGGAAATTGAACAAGAATTAATGTAAATAAATTTATTTTTAAATCGTGATAATTTATAAAATGTTTCCAACAGTTTTATTAATTTTAGATGGCTGGGGGATTGCTCCGAAAACAAAAGGAAATGCCATCGAAAATGCTAGAAAACCAAATTTTGATAAAGCTTGGGATAAATATCCAAAGGCACAGCTTTTTGCACATGGAAAACATGTAGGACTACCAGACAATCAAGTCGGTAATTCTGAAGCAGGGCATCTTAATATTGGGGCAGGTCGTTTAGTTAAACAAGATTCAGTGATTATTAGTGAGGCAATTAAAAACGGTGTTTTTTATAAAAATACGGCATTGTTAGAATCTATAAAACATGTCCTGAAAAACAAAAGTGCTTTACATCTTTTTGGGCTTGTTTCGGATCAAGAGAGCCCTCATTCATCGTTAAATCATTTGTATTCTTTGGTAGAATTAGCAAAAAAGAAGGGTGTTGAAAAGATTTTTTTACATTTAATTACTGATGGTAGAGATTCTCCTCAATATGAAGCGATGAATATTTTGAAGAAGATAGAGGAAAATGTTAATGGTTTTGCTTCGGTTGTTTCCTTGATGGGAAGATTTTATGCTATGGATCGTGGAAAGAATTGGGAAAGAACAAAAGTAGCCTATAACTGTTTAACTTTGGGAAGTGGGGATCTTTTTTCTGATACGCAATCGGCTATCTTGCATAATTATAACAAAAAAATAACGGATGAATTTATTTATCCTACAGTTATAGCTTCAAATAAAAAAAGGCTAGAACAAACGAGAGTTAGTGATAACGATTCAGTGATTTTTTTTAATTTACGCAGTGATCGTGCTAGACAATTAAGTAAATGTTTTGTTCAGGAAAAGTTTAATCAATTAAATCCTGGTTCTTTTGTCAGGAAAAAAGTTATAAAAAATTTAAAATTTTGTGCTTTTACTGATTTTGGCCCGGACTTGGATAGTATTTTGACAGCTTTTCCCAGTTTTGAAGTTTATAATTCTATTCCTTTGGTTTTACAAAAATATCGTCAATTATATATCGCCGAAACAGAAAAATATGCGCATATGACATATTTTATTAATGGTGGTTTTGCTAATGAAATAAATGGGGAGGATTGGTTAAGAATCCCTTCCAAAAAAGTGACCGGCTATGATCTTATTCCCGAAATGAGTGTTTATGAAATTACATCAACCGTTTTACACTTTTTAAAATTAGATAAATATCAATTTATTGCAATAAACTTCGCTAATCCTGACATGGTTGGTCATGCCGGTAATTTAAAAGCAACAATTAAAGCTATTGAACATACGGATATTTGTTTAGGGAAGATAGTTGAAGCTGTTTTGGCAAAAGGGGGAAATGTTTTAATAACAGCTGATCATGGTAATGCCGAAAAAATGATTGATGAAAAAAATGGTGAAATATGGACATCACATACAACAAACAAGGTACCATTTATTCTGGTGAGCAACAACTATAAGAATCGTAGATTAGTGGAAGGATCTTTGGGGAATATTGCTCCGACTATTTATGAAATAATGGAAGTCTCTACATTACCCGAAACTATTTATTCCAGTTTAATACAATAGATTTAAATGTTTAGAAGATTTGTAAAAGAAAAATTTTTTATAAATAAATAATGATAAATATGCAAAGAAGACCAAGGCCGGTTGTTTTGATTATTTTGGATGGCTGGGGGATTGCGCCTCCGGCGGAAGGGAATGCGATTACTTTAGCAAAAACTCCTAATTTTCAAAAACTGGTTAGTTCTTATCCTGCTATGACTTTATTAGCTTCAGGAGAGTCGGTAGGGCTTTCTTGGGGAGAAGTTGGAAATTCTGAAGTCGGACATCTTAATTTGGGAGTGGGAAAAATTTTTTATCAGAATTTACCTAGAATTACTAAAGCAATAGATGATGGCTCTTTTTTTGAAAATGAAACTTTGTTAAGAGCAGTAGAACATGTCAAAAAAAACAATGGTAGGTTTCATCTTTTGGGATTGTGTAGTGAAGGGAAAGTCCATAGTTCTTTGGTTCACTTATTTGCTTTATTAGAGTTTGCGCAACAACAGGGGTTAAAGGATGTTCCAATCCATGCTATTTTGGATGGACGAGATACTCCTTTTAATAGTGGTTTAAATTTTTTAAAAGAAATAGAAGAAAAGACAAAAAAATTTAAAGTTGGTTATATTGCAACGATTCACGGTCGTTTGTATGCCATGGATAGAGATAATCATTGGGAGAGAGTAGAGAAATCTTATCGTACCATAGTGGATGGAGTTTCTGAAGATAATTTTGTTAATTTCGGAGAAGCAATAAGTCAATCGTATGAAGAAAAAGTTTATGACGAAGAGTTTGTCCCATGTACTATTGGAAAAAATAGAGAAAGTTCACGAGTTAGAAATGGCGATGCCGTTATCTTTTTTAATTATCGTGCCGATCGGGGGAGGGAACTTACTAAAGCATTTATAAGTGAAGATATTGATAAATTTAATCGTGGTAATAAAATTAATAATCTTTTTTTTGCTACCATGACGGAGTTTGAGGATGGATTACCGGTAGAAGTTATTTTCCCTAGAGAAGAGATTAAAACATCTTTGCCAAAGGTTATTTCCGAGCATGGTTTAAAACAATTACATATTGCGGAAACAGAAAAATATGCTCATGTCACTTTCTTTTTTTCTGGAGGGGTTGAAAATCCTTTTGAAAATGAAGATCGGGTGGTGATTCCTTCTCCAAGAGTTGATTCTTATGCTGAAACTCCAGAAATGTCTGCGAAAAAGATTACGGAAAATTTAGTAAAAGAGATTGTTAGAGATAAGTATGATTTTATTGTTGTTAACTTTGCTAATCCTGACATGGTTGGACATACTGGAAATTTGCCGGCGACTATTCAAGCCGTAGAGTTTGTTGATAAATGTTTAGGGGAGTTAATAAATGTAATTTTAGAAAAAAATGGTGTGGCTTTAGTTACAGCTGATCATGGTAATGCGGAAGAACTTTTTAATTTACAAACTTCCGAGATGGACAAAGAGCATAGTACTAATCCAGTACCACTAATTATTGTAGGTAAAGATTTTGAAGGGAAGACGATAGAAGATGTTGATTTGGTTGGGCATGATTTAAGTTTAATCCAGCCGATCGGTTTGTTAACTGATGTTGCTCCAACAATTTTAAAAATAATGAATTTAGAAATTCCCATTGATATGACGGGAAAACCGTTAGTTGATTAAAATATATTTATGCCAGAGTTGCCAGAGGTAGAAACAATTAGAAAAGGTTTATTGAAAAATGTTTTAAATAAAAAAATAGTTAACATTGAAATTACTAAAGATTTTGAAAAAAAAATAAGACCAAGCAGCTCACTTGTTATAAAAAAAATAAAAGGGGGGAATTTTTCTGATATTGATAGGATTGGGAAATTGTTAGTTTTTTTTGTTGGTAGCGAATTTTTATTGATTCATTTAAAAATGACAGGGCAGTTGGTTTTTCAAAACAGAGAAAAAAGTAAAGCTATTGGCTGGGGACATCCCTTCAAAGAGCAACTATTTTTACCAAATAAATTTACCAAGGTAGTGATAAGTTTTTTTGATGGTTCACAGCTTTTTTTTAATGATATTCGTAAATTTGGATATTTTGATTTAGTTGATTATGAGGGGCTAGAAATAATAAAGAAAAAGTATGGAGTCGAACCAATAAAAAAAGAGTTTACTAAGGATTTTTTTTATCAAGCGTTAAAGAAAAAAGAACGAACAAAAATAAAATCTTTTTTGTTGGATCAAAAAATTATTCTGGGGTTGGGGAATATTTATGCTGATGAAGTATGTTTTTCTTCCGGTGTTAAGCCTACCAGATTAATAAAAACATTAAGTAAGACGGAAAAAGATAAGTTATTTACAAATTGTCGAGAAATCTTGCTTTTAGCAATTAAAAATAAGGGAACTACATTTAGTGATTATCGAACAGTAAAAGGTGGGAAAGGTAATTTTCAGAACTATTTAAAAGTTTATGGTCGTTATGGACAAAGTTGTTTTTCTTGTCAAGAAAAAATAAAAAAAACAAAAGTAGCGGGAAGAACTTCCAGCTACTGTGATAAATGTCAAAAATAGAATAAGTTTTTATAATAAAATAGTAATAAAAGCAACAATAAAACCAATAATAGAACCGACAAAGACTTGAATAGGCGTGTGGCCAAGTCGTTCCGATAATCTTTCAAAATCAAAACTTTTTTCTGGTTTTATTTCGGTAATCAGCTTGTTTAATTCGGTAGCATGTTTTCCTAGATTCATACGAAAACCGGCCGCATCTCGCATGGTTAAAATTGCCAGGACAACAGAAACGGCAAAAACGCCACTTTCCCAACCTTCGTAATAACCAATTAGAACGGTAAGAGAAACGACAAAAGAGGTATGGCTAGATGGCATTCCACCATAACGATTTAGATCTGACCATGAAAATTTGTGATTTTTGGCGTCAATGATTAGTTTTATAACTTGGGTTAATAAAACGGCACATAAGCTACCAATAATAATTTTGTAAGTCATATTTTTTAAATTATTTTTTATGAATGAAGTTGGTGTTATATTTTTCGGGTTTTTACAAGCGGTCACAGAGTTCTTACCAATTTCCAGTTCCGGCCATTTGCTTATTTTACATGAAGTTTGGCAGATAAATTTTTCGCAAAAAGTTATTTTTGATTTAGCTTTGCATTTGGGAACTTTGTTGGCGGTAATCGGTTATTTTAGAAAAGATGTTTGGCGTTATTTAAAAACAACTTGGTGTTTCTTTTTTCAAAAAGAAAAAATTAACAAACATTCAAGTCAAGAGCTTTCGATGCTTTTTGGGGCTACTATTCCAGCCATTTTTGTTGGATTGTTTTTTGGAGAAAGAATTGAAGATAAAAGTCGCAATATAATCGTAGTTTTAATCATGTTAGTTTTTGTTGCTTTATTGTTTTTATATTTTTCAAGTAAAAAGCGAAAAGATGGCCATGAGTTTTTTGCAAATTTAACTTTTAAACGAGCTTTTTTGATTGGAGTTGCTCAAACTTTGGCTTTTATCCCTGGTGTTTCTCGTTCCGGTATTACTATTATAGCAGGTTTAAGTTTTAATTTAAAGAAGATTGAAGCGGCGAGGTTCTCTTTTTTGTTGAGTATTCCGACAATTTTAGGAGCTGTTCTGTTAAAATTTGGTAAATTTAATTGGGGAGTATTAACTTATCAGGATTGGAATATTTTAATTTTGGGAGTTTTAAGTAGTTTGCTTTTTGGGTTGTTAGTTATTAAATATTTTTTGAAAATCTTACAAAAATATTCTTTAAAACCTTTTGCCTATTATCGAATAATTTTGGCACTGGGAGTTTTGTTGTTTCTCTTTATAAAGTAATTTGTTAAATAAAAAAATCCACCAGTCTTTGGCTGTGGATTTTTGTTTTCTATTTGTATCGAGTTGTTGAAGCTGGGGGAATTGGTTTTATTCTAAAATTTTCTGTAGCAGGATAAATTTGATTCCTCCGGATTTACTCTTGGTAAAATTGCCGTTACCGTGTTCATTCTCAAATTCTGTCGCTGCGCCAATAATATAACCAACACTCAAATAAACCAGAACCAGCAATAGAATCATCCACCAAGTCATGAGTCACCTCCAAAAAGAGTTTTAAAAATTTAAATGTCGAAGAACCTTTTTTGCCGAAATTAAACGTGTTGTTACTTTACAAAATTTAATAAATTAAGTCAAATATAAAAAGTTTGGCGAATTGTAAAAAAAAAGGTAGAATATAAGTAGGAAAAATATTTTTGACCTAATTTTATGAAAATTATTATCATGGCCGGAGGCGGAGGAACAAGATTATGGCCACTTAGTCGAGAAAAAAAACCAAAACAGTTTTGTTGTTTAGTTGGTGAAAAGACAATGTTAGAAGATACTTATGATAGATTAAGAGTTCGTTATGGGGCGGATGATATTTATGTTTGTTTAAATGAGGATTTGTTTTTGGAAGCAAAAGAGTTATTACCAATTGTGGAGGATGATCATTTTATTATTGAACCAGAAAGACGCGATACTGCTCCGGCAATGGGGTTTGTTTCTGCTAAATTTCTAAGTTTGGGTTTATCTGGGGAGCCAATAGCTTTTATTCCAAGTGATCATTATATTGGTAATGTTGAGAAGTTTTTAAGTCTTTTAGATAAGGCGGAAGAGCTAATTAAAACAACGGGGAAAATGGTTGATATTGCCGTGACGCCAACTTTTCCAAGTACAGCACTTGGCTATACACATATTGGCAAATTGGTGGAAAATGATGAAGGTGTAGAAGTCTATGATTTTCTTGGACATACAGAAAAACCAGAGTTTGATTTGGCAAAGAGGTATTTACAAAGAGGTGATTATCTTTGGCATGCGTCTTATTATATGTGGACACCAAAAAAAATTTTGGATGCTTTTGCGACGCATTCGCCAAAAGATTATGAAAATTTACAAAATATAGTGGAAGCTTTTAAGTTAGAAAGCACCGAAAAGATCAATAAGCATTTTTCACAATTACAAAAAAATTCATTTGATTATGTGATTACCGAAAAAATTTCTCCCGAAAAAGTTTTTATTTTGAAAGCTGATTTTGGTTGGAGTGATGTTGGTTCTTTTGATGCTTTGTATCAAGCACAAAAAAATAAGGTTGATGATAAAGGAAATTTAGCTAAGGGTGATTTTTTGGGCATTGATACAGGTGATTGCTTGGTTTATTCTGGCGGAAATAGAACAGTTGTAGCGGTTGATGTTACAGACTTAGTAATTGTTGACACGCCGGACGCTTTATTGATTTGTCCCAAAAGTAAATCGCAAAAAATAAAGAAGATTGTCCAAACATTTAAAGAGCTAGGCAATGACAATTTGTTATAATTAGTATGAAAATTAAAAAAATTTTAAAAATATCGTTAATTTTTTTCTTTTTATACACCATTTTTTTTTATCGGGCGATTTCTATTAACAATAAAAATCCATTAGGCGAAAAGGAATTTGTAATTGAAAAAGGACAGGGAGTGGAACAAATTGCCCAAAACTTAAAAAATGAAGGATTTTTAATGGAGCCTTTTTGGTTTAAGGTTTATGTTGCTTCCGTTGGTAAAAAAAACAATTTTTATAGTGGAGAATATTTATTAAGAACGGATTGGAATATTAAAACATTGGTGGAAAAGATGACAAATAATGCTTTTATAGGGAGAAAAGAGATAACATTAACTTTTTTAGAAGGGTGGACTATTGTTGATTATGATAATTATTTAACTCAAAATAATTTTATTAGACAAGGTGAGTTTTTAAGTTTTAGCAAAGAATATAAAAATTCAACTCACGAATTTTTATTTGATAAGCCCAGTGGGGCTGATTTAGAGGGGTTTTTATATCCGGATACTTATAGAGTTTATGAAAACTCAAAGATTGAAGATATCGTCGAAAAAATGATTACGAATTTTGAGTTTAAGTTAGATAAAGAACTTAGAGAAGAGATAAAAAAGCAAGGAAAATCAATTTTTGAGGTGATTACTTTGGCCAGTATTGTGGAAAAAGAGATGTTTGGTTATGAAAATCGGCAAAAAGTGGCCGATGTTTTTCTGAAAAGGTTAAAAATTGGAATGCCCCTACAATCTGATGCTACGATTAACTTTATTACTCAAAAGGGAGTTGTGGCTCCCAGCTATGCTGATCTTCAAGTTAAAAGTGCATATAATACTTATCAGAACAAGGGTCTTCCTCCGGGTCCAATTTGTAATCCCAGTGTAGAGGCAATTAAGGCCGTTATTTATCCAATAAAAACAGATTATTGGTATTTTTTGACGACGCCTGATAATAAAATTATTTTTAGTAAAAATCATGATGAGCATGTACTAAATAAATACAAATATTTAAAATAAATTTATGATGAATGAGCAATTTTGGAAAAAAGTTTTTGCAGATCATGCGGAAGGCGATATATCCAGACGGAAAATTATTGGAGAAAGTTTATCAGCCCAACATTTAGCTAAGCAGGTAATTTTTGATTTACAACGAGGTAATTTTGCCGAGGCAACCGAGAAGTATGAAAAATCATTAGAGGGATTAAAAAGTTTACAGGATCGATTTGGGAATGATCAACGATTGAGAAATGAGGGTAGTTGGAAAGCCTCAATTGAAGAGTTTGTTGAGGCCAAACTATTCATGGATTTTTGTTTAAACAAAGAACTAACGGCAGTTTCGGAATTAAAAATTGAAACGGAAGAATATTTGGGTGGTTTGAGTGATACAACGGGGGAAATTGTGAGGTTGATGGTAATTTGGACTATTAAGGATGATTATCAAAATGTCTTACGCGGACACGAAACGGTACGCTTGATTATTGGTGAATTGATGAAGAATAATTTTGGTGGTTATTTACGGACCAAGTTTGATCAGGCCAAGAAAAACTTACAACGAGCAGAACAAATTTTATATGATTGGAAAATGAATCGAGGAAAAAATAATGAGAAAAATAATGTGGACTAATAAGCCAAGAGATTTACAACCAACAGACAGGGAATTACAGTTTGCCGAGGAGAATAAAAGGTATTTAGAAGAAAAAAGAAAACAGTTACAAGCCCTTTCTTCTAATAAAGAGATTTCTATTAAAAACAAAAAAAGAAGATTTTTTTCTTCTTCCTGTTTTTGGATTATTTTGATTATTTTAGGGTTATTAGGCTATTTTTTTGGTGATAAACAAAAAATGTTTGATAATTTATTTAATCAGGTTGAAATCAAAGAAAAGATCAAAAATGAATTAAATATTACTGTTGAAAATGCTGAAAGTTTATATTTAGAAACGGAAGGTAGAGTTGAACAAACGATCGAAAAAGTTCAAAAAACGCAAGAGGTTATAGAAAAAGGTCAAGAAATTTACGAACAGACGCAAGAAAAAATTGATAATTTAAAATAAAATTTTAAAGCCCCACAAACCGTTGTTTGTGGGGCCTCCCATTAAGTGAAGCCGGAAAGATACACTCTCCACCTCCTTTTTTTGTTATGGTAGCAGAAAGCTTTTTTGCTTCTGCCACAGTTCGTATTCCCGGTAAGAGTTCGCACTTTCACCGGGTTTGATTTTTTGTCCGCGGAAAAAATGTACTGGACTTTCAAATATAAGGATTCCGCGGACGAGGATCCACTTATTTAAGGCGGATCTCTAATTTTCAAACTTTCACCTCCTTTTTATAACTTTTGTTGCCAGTCTTCCGGTATCGAGTTAGCTGACTGGACTTAGAGTTTTAAGTCTAACCCGATGTTTTCTTTTTATTCAGGGAGAATCTCTACTTTTTGCCATCTCGAGGCTCCGCGTGTTTGGAGGTTTATTTCTAGTGAGCAAAAAACTCACCAGAAAAAACATTCTATCATACTTTTGTTTTATTGTCAATAGGGGTGGGGTGTTTTTTCTTTTTTTTGTTTAAATTTATTAAAAAATCGCCTAGCTTGGGCGATTTTTTAATAGGGACAAAAATTAGCTATTAATTTGCATGATTAAACATTTTAGATATTCAGTTTCATTAAAGGCTACTAGTTCTGGATGATCAGCTGAATGTAGAAATGTTTCCAGAATTTGGGCTGATTTATGGCTTTTTATTTGTGCTTCTGTTAATAAATAACGAAATTCTTCCAGTTTTAAATGAGCTGAGCAGGAAGCGGAAACAAGAATTCCGTTGTTGGCGATTTTTTGCATGGCAACTTCATTGATTTTCTTGTATCCGATTATCCCTTTTTTGATCTGGTGACGGTTTTTGATAAATGCTGGTGGATCAAGTATGATAAAATCAAATTTATTTTCCGGTAACTCTTGAAGATATTGTTTGGCATCCATTGTGAGGAATTGACAACTTTTAATGGGAAGTTTGTTTAAAATTAAATTTTCTTTGACTAGCTCCATGGCAGAAGAGGAAACATCTACATTGGTGACGCTTTTAGCGCCACCAGCCAAAGCGTAAACAGAAAATCCACCAGTATAACAAAAACAGTTCAACACATTTTTTGTCGAAGCATATTTTTGAATAGCTAATCTTTTTTCTCTTTGATCTAGAAAAAAACCGGTTTTTTGTCCACCTTTGATATCAACCAAAAATTTTAATCCATTTTCTAAAATAATAACACGATCCGGTATTTGACCAGAAATTAAACCTGAATTTCCAGGAGCGTTTTCAATTTGGCGATTTTTTACTTCTGATTTTTCAAAAATTCCTTTTGGATTCAAAACTTTTTGCAAGGCGAGAACAATCTGATCTTTCCATTTCTCAATCCCAATAGTATGAAATTGAATTGAAAGATATTCGGCATATTTATCAACGACCAATCCGGGAAGGAAATCATTTTCAGCATAAATTATTCGACAAGAATTTGTAAGTCTGTTCAAAATGTAGTTTTGTCTAAGTCGAAAGGCGGAGGTTACTCTTTTATCAAAAAAGTTTTGATCAATAACTTCATTTTCATCAAAACTCCACAAACGAACGGCAATTTGAGAATAGGAATTGAAATAACCTTGTCCCAAAAAGTTATCATCTTCGTCATAAATTATGACTGGTTCTCCGGACTTTATTCCTTCGGGGATACTGATAAAAGCCTGTGAAAAAATCCAGGGATGACGGCCAAGAACCGGACCACGGCGTTTGTTTTTAATTTTTAATTTGATCATAATTTTAAAAATTGAGATTACATCAATGTTCATGTTGTCATTTCGACCGAAGGAATGAGTGGAGAAATTTTTTTAAAAAATACCATATTGGTTTTCTATTTTAAAAAAGATCTCTCCATTCACCTAACGGCTTGGTCGAGATGACAAAGAACAACATTTGACTGATAATAATATTGTTATTAAGAAATTATACTCAAACCCCACCAAAATTGCAAAATATAGACAAAATTAGGTTTTTTTGCTATCATTTTTGTATATGTTAAACATCGTTGCTACCCCAATTGGGAATTTAAAAGATATTACTTTGAGAGCACTTGAAGTTTTTGAAAGTGCTGAGGTTATTGTTTGTGAAGATATGAGAGAAACTTTGAAAATTTTGAATCACTACAATCTCAAAAAAAAATTATTATGTTTACATCAACACTCGTCTGATGACAAAATAAGATCAATTTTAAATCAATATGAAAATATTTGTTATGTCACCGATGCTGGAACTCCGGGAATTTCTGATCCAGGGAACAAAATTGTAGAATTGGCTTACGAAATGGGGAAATTAGTGGTGTCAATTCCTGGTCCTTCGGCCATTATCTCAGCTTTGAGTATTTCTGGTCTAAAAACGGATAAATTTCTTTTTTTGGGATTTATGCCTCATAAGGGTAAGGGAAAAGTGCTTGAACAAATTAAGTGTTCTCAGTATACTGTTGGATTTTATGATTCTCCGCATCGGGTGGTTAAAACTTTAACGGAATTGGCAAATTATATTTCTGATGATCGTATGGTCGTCGTAGCCAGAGAAATTACCAAGATGTTTGAATCAGTTTACCGTGGAACAATTAATCAAGTCTTAGAACAAGTAATGGAGCATCAAAAAGGAGAGTTTGTTGTTTTGGTGGAAGGTGAAAAAAAGTAGATTAAGAACAAAAAATTAACTGAACAACACCAATTTGTCATTTCGACCGTAGTGGAGAAATCTCAAATTGGGAAAGGTATAAGAACTGCAAACGGGAGATCTCTCCATGCGCGTTACTTAGTCGAGATGACAAAGCAGAAAAAGAATAAAAGAACACAATCTTTTGTTATGGTGAATTTATAGAACCACGACAAAATGTAAGAGATGATTTTTTTCTCTGGATGCTTGGAGAGACTCACTATTACAAAGTAAAAAATGGGAGAAAACCTCAAATTGGAACTTATAATTTGACAAGATTAAAATAAATTCAAAAAATAGTATTAATCGTAATTTTTTATAAAAACATTTTATTTATTACAAAATAAATATGAACAAATATTTTATTACCACTCCGATCTATTATGTTAACGATAAGCCACACATTGGACATGCTTATACAACAGTTATTGCGGATGTTGTGGCAAGGTACTATCGTCAGAAATTAGGAATAGAAAATGTCTTTTATTTAACAGGGACTGATGAGCATGGAGCAAAAATAGCCTCTTCTGCTTTTAAGTTAAACAAGACACCTCAACAGTTTTGTGATGAAATTTCTGCGATTTTTAAAAACAAATGGCAAGAGTTAGATATTAGTTATAATCATTTTATTCGGACAACCGACAAGGAGCATGAAGTGACTGTTCAAGAAGTTTTAGAAAAGTTAAAATCAGCCAAAACGCCACTCGGCAATGAAGTTATTTATCAAGGCGAACATGAAGGTTTGTATTGCGTTGGTTGTGAAGCTTATGTCAAACTGGAAGATTTGGTGAATGGCAAATGTCCCTTTCATAACAAAGAACCGGAATTAATAAAAGAAAAAAATTGGTATTTTCGTTTGTCTGATTATGCAGATATTTTGAAACAAAAAATAACGGAAAAAGAACCGCATGTTCTACCCGAACAACGTGAAACTGAGGTTCTCAGTTTTATTGAACATGGGCTCGAAGATATTGCCATTAGTCGCGAAAAAGTTGAATGGGGAATTCCGATTCCTTTTGATCAGAAGCAAACAACTTATGTTTGGATTGACGCGCTCGTTAATTATATTTCTGCTTTGCAATATCCAAATGGTGAAAATTTTCAGAAATATTGGCCGGCAAATGTTCAATTTTTAGCCAAGGATATTTTGAAGTTTCACTGTTTAATTTGGCCGGCGTTATTAATAGCTTTGGAGTTGCCATTACCGAACAATTTATTTGTGCATGGTTTTTTTACTTTGAATGGTCAAAAAATGTCAAAAACATTGGGTAATGTTATAGATCCTTCCGATATGGTTGCTGAATTTGGTGTTGATGCTACTCGTTATTTAATTATTTCTCAGTTTCCCTTTGGTGATGATGGAGATGTTAAACAAAACGATTTTATTACCAAGTTTAATGCCGATTTGGCAAATGGAATTGGTAATTTAGTTAGTCGTGTTATCGGTATGATAGAAAAATATTGTGATTTAGTTGTGCCCGATAAAGAATTTAAGGCAGAAATTAATTTTGGGGATTTTTGGGAGAGAGTAGACAGTAACTATCAGAACTTCAAAATAAATGAAAATATCAAAGCGATTTGGGATCTAATTGCGTGGAGTGATCGTTATGTGGATTTAACAAAGCCTTGGATTTTAGCAAAAGAAGGAAAACCGGAAGAAGTTGAACAAGTTTTGTATAATTTGTTAGAAGTTATTCGTAATCTAGGACTTGCATTAGTACCTTTTTTGCCGGAAAGTTCGCAAAAAATAGCGGAAGCTTTGAACTGTGATTTTAAATTCTCTCAAAAAGAAGAACCTTTAAAACCGAAAACAAAATTGAAAAAAATTGAACCTTTGTTTTTGCGTAAATAAAACTTATCTAAATAAATCGGTATGTTGGGAAGTAATTTTTTCAACAATCTTTTTTAAAACAAACAAAAAATTTAAAATTAAATATGTTTGATACTCATGCTCATGTAAACTTCAACGCTTATAAAAATGATTTCGAACAAATAATTGAAAACTGTCGCGTCAAAAATATCAAGATGGTCAATGTCGGTTCGCAATTTTCGACCAGTCTGCGTGCTGTTGAATTGGCGCAAAAATTTGATAATTGTTGGGCGGTTGTTGGGTTGCATCCGATTCAACTGGAAGATATGGAA
>CAZSER010000003.1:0-18933 GCA_964605975.1 uncultured Gammaproteobacteria bacterium | reverse complement strand
TGGCTATGCAAGAAAAAGTTGTGGCGATCGGGGAGTGTGGTTTGGACTATCATCATATTTATGACGAAGTTCGACGAGATGAAATAATTAAAAATCAAAAAACGGTTTTTATTGAACAGTTAAAATTAGCCAATGAACTTGATCTTCCCGTTGTTGTTCATTGTCGTGGTTCAAAAGAAGAAATTGACTCTGCTTACTATGATATTTTGGAGATATTAAAAGAAAATCCGCTTAAAAAAGCTGGGATAATGCACTGTTATGTTGGTCCTGTTGAGTTGGTTAAGAAATTTGTTGAATTGGGTTTTTATATTAGTTTTAATGGTGTTTTAACTTTTGATAAAACGGGAAAGTTAGAGCAAGTTTTATTGGCTACTCCAAATGATCGAATTTTGAGTGAAACGGACTGTCCCTACTTGACGCCGGTGCCTTTGCGGGGTCAAAGGAACGAACCAGCTTTTGTGGAATATGTTATTGGTAAGATGGCGGATATAAAGAAGATGCCTATTGAGAAAATGGGAACTATTACTATTGAGAACGCAAAGGTCATTTTTGGGATTAAATAATGGTTTTGTTTATTTGTTTTACTGTTTATCAACATAAAAAAAATTGGAACTATTGAAAATTTTTTGTTTTGGTGATAGTATAAAGTTGATTTTATATGTCTAAAGAAAAAGAGTCTAATTGGCTTGGTCCAGCAATGGAGCTTTTTGCTAAAATTTCAGTATGGATCGCTTTTCCAGTAATTTTGGCTTTGTTTTTAGGTTCGTATCTTGATAAGAGATTAGAAAATGAACCTTGGTCAACTATTTTCTGTGTGGGGGTAGCATTTATTATTACGAACATTGGATTGGTAATTGAAACGGTAAAATCAGCAAAAAAAATGGAAGTATCTGATAAAAAATTTAAAAAAGAAGAAAATTAAATATGAAAATCGCGGGAAATACGCAATTAAACTTAGAACAAGGTAGTCATGCGAGCGAAGAACATCATGTAAGTCATGAAATTACTTTGGGAGCGGAGAAGGTTTTTGATATTGGTGGAGTGAGTATTACTAATTCTTTATTAAATACATGGATTGTTGTTTTTTTCTTGATAGTTGTGGGAGTTGTTTTGCGTAAAAATTTAGCAAAAGTTCCCAAGGGCATCCAAAATTTTTTTGAAATTATTGTTGAAGGTGGTGTAAAACTTTGTGATTCGGTTACTAATGATCGACAAAAGTCACTAAAGATTTTTCCTTTTGCCTTCACTTTTTTTATTATAATTTTATTGAATAATTGGTTAGGTTTTTTCCCAGGAGTTGGGTCTGTCGGCTTTATTCTTGAGGAGGGAGGGCATAAGTCTTTTATTCCATATTTTCGAGGAGGCACAGCAGATCTAAATACAACATTAGCGTTGGCTTTAATTTCAGTAATCTTTTCAAATATTTTTGGGGCGATGGCGGTTGGTTTTTATAAACATCTTAATAAATATATAAATATTCATGGGATAGTTGAAATTCCAAAGAAAATATTTAAAGATCCGACCGTTTTGATTGTTAATCCCATTAAATTTTTTGTTGGCGTGGTGGAGATTGTTGGTGAGGTTGCCAAGGTTGCTTCTTTGTCTTTTCGTTTATTTGGAAATATCTTTGCGGGAGAAGTTTTGTTAAGTTCAATTGCCGTTTTATTTGCGTTTGGTTTGCCTATCCCCTTTATGTTTTTGGAAGTGTTGGTTGGATTTATTCAAGCATTGATTTTTGGTATGTTGACTTTGGTTTATTTCACTATTGCAATGACGGACGAAGAACATTAAATAATAATTTAAATAGATTTTTATTAACGACGTTAAAAAAAACAACATTATCTTATCGTCGAAATTAATAAAAGTCAGAAATGTTTATGGAAATTGCTTTAATTGCCAAGGCCGCCACTATTGCTCTTGGTGCTATTGCTCCAGCTATGGCTATTGGTAAAATTGGTGCTAAGGCTATGGAATCAATTGGTAGAAATCCAGAATCTGCTGGAAAAATTTTGGTGCCAATGTTATTGTCAGCCGCTTTTGCTGAAGCTATTGCTATTTATGCTTTGGTTATCGCTTTTAGTATTAAATAATTTTTTTTGCGCTGTGAGTCTTTGGAGGCTCACAGATAAAAGAAATTATTAAAATTTAAAAAATATATGGAAGATTTAATAAAAACTTTTCACATCGATTGGAAATTGTTAATTGCGCAAATGGTTAACTTTAGTATTGTTATTGCTGTTTTAACTTTTTACGCGTTAAGACCTTTGACTAAAATAATGGCAGAAAGAGAGATTAGGGTTAAAAAAAGTTTGCAAGATGCTGAATCTATTGAGAAAAAAATGAAAGAAATTGCTGATGAACGAGAAGCGGAAATAGCCAAAGGAAGAAAAGAAGCGCAAAAAATTATTGCCGTCGCAGAAAAAGATGGTGATGATTTGAGAACTCAAAAAATGGAAAAAACTCAAAAAGAAGTGGAAAAAGTCATATCTTCCGCAAAAGAACAAATTCGTGCTGAAAGAGAGTTGATGGTTCGAGAGGTAAAAGATGAGTTGGGTGGCTTGGTGAGTTTGGCATTAAATAAAATTGCGCATAGCACAATTGATGAAAAAACACATCATAAACTTATTGATAAGACAATCGAAGAGTTAAAAGTTATTGATTTTCAGAAATAATATATGAGAGTTGCCAAAATAAAACATTTTGTTAAATCATTGGTAGAGGTGGGACTTGAAAATGACTGCTTTGATAATTTATTGGTTGATTTGAAAGAGGTGGAAGAAAAAATTTCCACTAATATTGAATTACAGCGATATCTAAATGATTCTCAAGTGGGGCTTCGTAATAAGCAGAAAGCCTTAACGGCCGTTTTTGAAGACTTTATCAGCAAACATAGTTATAACTTTATTTTTTTGTTGTTGAAAAATAATCGTTTGAATTGGTTATCGCAAATTATTGAAGATTCGGCTAAGTTCAATTTACACAAAAGAGAACTAACGGAAATAATTTGTGAATCGGTAGTTCCTTTGCCTGCAAAAAAACAGTTAGAGTTGCAAGAGTTATTTATGGAAAAGTTAAAGGGCAAAGTTGTTTTTCGAAATGTATTAAATGAAAAGATATTAGGAGGATTAAGAATAAGAATAGGAGATTCGGTAGTTGATTCTTCTCTTGCCGGGAAAATCATGAGATTAAAGGAAAAAATTGAAAAATTAAAATAATAAATTGATAAATATTATATGTCAAATGTCAAAAAAGATTTCGTCGTCGAGTCGATAAAAAAACAGATTCACGATTTTGATGAACAAATTTCTATTGAAAAAATTGGAAAGGTTATTGAAGTTGGTGATGGTATTGCCAAAATTGGTGGATTAAGCGAGGTCATGTCATCAGAAATGCTTGATTTTGGCAATGGCGTTTTCGGTGTGGCTCTAAATTTGGAAGAAGAAACGGTTGGGGCCATGATTTTGGGTGATTATAACAAAATTAAAGAGGGTGATATTGTCAAAAGTACAGGAAAAATTTTACAAGTTCCAGTTGGCGAAGATTTAATTGGTAGAGTAGTTAATCCTCTGGGGTTGGCGTTGGACGGAAAGGCAGAAATAAAAGAAAAAAAGTTCTATCCAGTTGAAAAAATTGCTCCTGGCGTAATTACTCGTAAATCAGTTCATCAACCTTTACAGACTGGCGTTAAGGCAATAGATTCCATTATTCCTATTGGTCGCGGACAAAGAGAGTTGATTATTGGGGATCGTCAAACAGGTAAAACTGCTATTGCTATTGATACAATTATCAACCAAAAAGGTAAGGATATTATTTGTATTTATGTGGCAATTGGCCAAAAAGAATCCAAAATTGCCAAAATAGTTGGTAAATTAACAGAAGAAGGTGCGATGGAGCACACAATTATTGTTGTCGCCGGTGCTTCAATGCCGGCTTCTTTGAGCTACATTGCTCCTTTTACGGGATGTGCAATGGGTGAATATTTCATGGACAAAGGTAAGGATGTTTTAATAATTTATGATGACTTATCTAAACATGCCGTTGCTTATCGTGAAATTTCTTTACTTTTGCGCCGTCCACCAGGGAGAGAAGCTTATCCGGGAGATGTTTTCTATCTTCATTCAAGGTTGTTGGAGAGAGCGGCCAAATTAGATGAAAAAAATGGTGGAGGTTCATTAACTGCTTTACCAATTATTGAAACACAAGCGGGTGATATTTCTGCGTACATTCCAACTAATGTTATTTCTATTACGGATGGACAAATTTATTTGGAAAGTGATCTTTTTTATCAAGGAATTAGACCGGCAGTTAATGTCGGATTGTCCGTTTCTCGTGTTGGTTCCAAAGCGCAAATTAAAGCGATGAAAAAAGTAGCTGGAAAATTAAGATTGGAGGTTGCTCAATATCGTGAATTGGCTGCCTTTGCCCAATTTGGTTCAGATTTAGATGATGCGACCAAAAAGCAGATTGAACGGGGGAAGAGAATTGTGGAAATTCTTAAACAGGGACAGTATGTCCCGATGGATGTTGTTAATCAAGTTTTGATCATTTATTCGGCAGTAAATGGTTATTTGGATGACATTAAAGTAGAAAAAATGAAAGATTTTGAAGATGGTTTGCATAAATATTTTGCTGTTAATGGTAAACAGTGGTTATTGGGTTTAGCAGAAAAAGAGGAAATTTCTGAAGAGTTAGAAAAGGATTTAGTTCGACTGATTAATGAATATAAATCTACAGTTCAAGAGATGAAAATAGAATTAGAATAAAAATATTTATGTCCGGAGGAACAAGAGATATCAAAAGAAGAATAAAATCCGTTGCCAATACCAGAAAAATAACAAAAGCAATGGAAATGGTGGCGGCCGCCAAAATGAGAAAGGCTGTCTCGGCTGTTTTGGCGACTAGAGATTATGCCAATTTAGCTTGGGCGACCGTTTTACATTTATCGGAAAGGACGGAATCCAAAAAACATCCGCTTTTGAGAAAAGCAAAAAAGAATGATCGTGTGGCTATTATTTTAATTGGTTCAAATCGTGGTCTTTGTGGGGGGTTTAACATTCAGGTTGCTCAAAAAGCAGTAAACTCTATAAAAAAGTATGAAAATATTGTTGGTGAAACGGAGGTTATTTCTTTTGGAACAAAATCTAGAGATGTTATTAAGAGCTTTTCTTTTGATGTGGTTGCGGACTTCCAAAAAGAAGATTTGACTTTGTCTATTGCAGATATTTCTGCTTTATCACGGTTGGTTATTGAACGCTTTACGGCTAAATATTATGATAAAGTTTTTGTTGCTTTTACTGATTATGTTTCTTCTTTAAAACAAGAACCTCGAGTAAAACAGTTATTGCCAATAATCCCAGAAAAAGATGATTATTTGGGGGTTGTGGGGAAAAGTTCTGGTGTGGAAACAACCAAGGAATTTATTGAAGAGAAACAAGAAAAATATCTCAAAAAAGGTAACTACAGTTACGAATATCTTTTTGAACCTGGAGCAGAAGAGGTTTTAAATCAAATGTTGCCACGGTTGATTGAAATGCAAATTTATCAAGCCGTTTTGGAAAGTGAGGCGTCAGAACATTCTGCTAGAATGATGGCCATGCGTAATGCCACCGATTCAGCAAAAGACATGATTGATGATTTGACACTATCTTACAATAGAGCTAGACAGGCAGGAATTACCCAGGAAATTGCAGAAATAAGTTCTGGTGCGGCTGCTTTGAAAAAATAATCAAATTTTTATTATAAAATATTCGTAATCTATAAAAAATATGAATAAAGGTAAAATTAAACAAGTTATTGGTCCAGTTGTTGATGTGGAATTTGATAATGAACTGCCGGAGCTTTTTCAGGCTTTGGAGGTTACATTAGAGGGAAATAAACTGGTTTTGGAAGTAGAACAACATCTAGGAGATAAACAGGTTCGTACTATTGCCATGGGTGCAACGGATGGATTAAAAAGAGGTCAAGAAGTCGTTGATACCGGAGCGCCAATCTCTGTTCCTGTTGGAAAAGAAACTTTGGGAAGAATGTTTAATGTTTTGGGAAAACCAATAGATGGTGGACAAGAAGTTAAAACAAAGCAAAAATATGCGATTCATCGGGATGCGCCGAAATTTCATGAACAGTCATCCAAGATTGAAATTTTTGAAACGGGAATAAAAGTAATCGATCTTATTTGTCCTTTTGTTAAGGGTGGTAAGGTTGGTCTTTTTGGTGGTGCTGGTGTTGGTAAGACGGTGGTTATTATGGAGCTTATTAGAAATATCGCGCAAGAACATGGAGGAACTTCCGTTTTTGCTGGTGTGGGAGAAAGAACTCGTGAAGGAAATGATCTTTTTTACGAAATGAAAGATTCGGGTGTTATTGATAAAACCGCTTTGGTTTTTGGACAAATGAATGAACCTCCTGGTTCTCGTGCCAGAGTAGCTTTGACCGGTTTGACTATGGCGGAGTATTTTCGTGATCAAGGACAAGATGTTTTGTTGTTTGTTGATAATATTTTTCGTTTTACTCAAGCAGGTTCAGAAGTTTCCGCTTTATTGGGTCGGATGCCTTCGGCTGTAGGATATCAACCGACTTTGGCAACTGAAATGGGAAAACTACAAGAGCGAATTACTTCAACAACCAAGGGTTCTATTACTTCAGTTCAAGCCGTTTATGTCCCTGCCGATGATTTAACTGATCCAGCTCCGGCGACAACATTTGCTCATCTTGATTCAACGGTTGTTTTATCCAGATCTTTATCAGAGTTAGGGATTTATCCTGCTGTTGATCCTCTTGATTCAACTTCAACTATTTTGGATCCAAACATTGTAGGAGAAGAACATTATCGAGTAGCTCGTGAAGTTCAGAGAGTTTTACAAAGATACAAGGATTTACAAGATATTATTGCTATTTTGGGGGTTGATGAGCTTTCGGAATCGGATAAAAAGTTGGTTTCTCGTGCTCGTAAAATTCAAAAATTCCTTTCGCAACCTTTCTTTGTGGCGGAAACTTTCACTGGTATGGCAGGTAAATATGTTTCACTAAAAGAAACAATTAGAGGTTTTCAGGAAATTTTGGACGGAAAGCATGATGAGAAAACAGAACAAGCCTTCTATATGAAGGGTGCCATTGATGAAGTTTAGTTTTATTTATGGAAAAAATAAATTTTAAAATTGCTACACCAGAAAAAGTTGTTTTTAAAGATGAAGTTGATTCAATAACTTTACCAACAACTACTGGCGAAATTACCGTTTTACCAAGTCATCTTCCGTTGATTTCCGTTTTGAAATCGGGAGAGATTGTTGTTAAAAAAGGGGAGGAGGAGATCGTCATGTCCGTTTCGGGAGGTTTTATTGAAGTTTTGACTAGCAAGGTGGTTGTTTTGGCGGATAGTGCCGAGAGAAGTGAGGAAATTGATTTAACACGAGCAGAAGAAGCGATGAAACGAGCTTCCGAACTAAGAGAAAAGAAGAGTGTTGATAGTCGTGAGTTTGCTTCTTTGTCAGCGCAAATTGAAAAAGAGATGGCGCGTATTCGGGTGGGAAGAAAGTTTAGGGGGAGAATTGAAAAAAACACTAAGATATAGAAACTAAAAAAAACAGACAGAGTAGTCTGTTTTTTGTTCTATGAACCATTTTTAGAAACTGTTTATAGTTTTACACAATAATTGGTTTTTAAAGTGCGTAATTTTTTTTATTTATGGTATAATAAAAAAAATATGTTACTTATTGATTATATTATTATTATTTTTATTTTGGGGTTGGCTCTTTTGGGGATGCGACGCGGTTTTTTGTTGTCTTTGGGCTCTGTTGTTTCGGTTATTTTTGGTTTTATTTTGGCTTTTAGATTTTATCCAACTTTGTCTAATTATTGGGGAAGTTCAAATACGGTGAACATCATTTCTTTTTTGTTTATTTTTAGTTTAAGCGC
This sequence comes from uncultured Gammaproteobacteria bacterium, assembly GCA_964605975.1. Lineage (GTDB taxonomy): Bacteria > Patescibacteriota > Patescibacteriia > UBA11705 > JABHMO01 > JBAYHA01. The sequence goes on along the minus strand of CAZSER010000003.1, from coordinate 11,022 downwards.
AAAATTAATTTCTTTGTGTTTTTGGTTGTTGGGAAAGGTTTTTCAGTTAATAACTGTTTTACCCTTTATTTCTTCTATTGATAAATTGCTTGGATTTTTTATTGGTTTTATTAAAGCGGTTGTTATCGCCATTGTGTTATTAACTTTCTTTACCCAATTTCCTTTTAATGATTGGCTGTTTACACAAATTAACAGCTCAATGATTGGTTATCGGTTGGTTGATTTTGGTATTTTTATCAAAAAAGACCTGTTGTCTTTTCTTAATTTAGGTAAATATTTTTAATTAACAGTTTTTTGCAACCGGTAGTTTAGCCGGTTTTTTTTGGCTAAATTTTGGTCTTGGTAAAAGCTTTTTAATTTGCTAAAATGGAGTTAGTTAAAAACAAATTTTATGAATGAAAAACAAGTAAATTTGAATAAAGAACAACAGGAAGCCGTTTTGTATGAAAAAGGGCCATTATTGATTGTTGCTGGGGCCGGGACCGGAAAAACAAAAGTTGTGACCTCTAGAATTGCTTGGCTTATATTAGAAAAGGGGATTAATGTAGATCAAATCTTGGCGCTTACTTTTTCGCAAAAAGCGGCCAACGAAATGGTTGAGCGACTAGATTTATTGTTGCCCTATGGGTATGTTGATTTATGGATTTCAACTTATCACGCCTTTTGTGAGAAGATTCTGAGAAAACATGCTTTGGATATTGGTATGTCCACCAGTTTTAAACTTTTGGATGAGTTGGGAGTTAGTTTGTTGGTTCGTAAAAATTGGCATAAATTTAATTTGGATTATTATCACTGTGCTGGTAATCCAACAAAATTTATTGGAGATTTATTAAAGCATTTTTCTCGGTGTAAGGACGAGGGAATTTCCCCAGCGAACTATTTAGATTATGCTAATAAATTATTGAACGACAAAGAGTTTGATTTTCTTAATGACATTGATTCCAAAAGATTAAAAAAGGAAGGACTGGAAAAAATTAGAGAGATTGAGTTTGTAAGGATAAAAGAGTTAGCAGACGCCTTTTTTGTTTATGAACAGATCTTGGCAGATAATGATGTTTGTGATTTTTCTGATCTTTTGGCAAAGACGGTTGAGTTGTTCAAGAAAAGACCACAAATATTGGTAAAATATCAACAACAGTTCAAATATATTCTGGTGGATGAGTTTCAGGACACAAACTTTATTCAGTATGAATTAGTTAAGTTGCTTTCTGCGCCAGAGAATAATTTAACCGTTGTGGGTGATGATGACCAGTCTATTTATAAGTTTAGAGGCGCTTCGGTAAGTAATATAATGCAGTTTAAGACGGACTATCCCAAAGCCAAGGAAGTTGTTTTAACGAAAAACTATCGAAGTAGTCAAGAAATTTTAGATTTGTCGTATAACTTTATTGTTCAGAATAACCCAGATAGATTGGAAGCTCTTTTAGGTGTTGATAAAAAGCTAAAAGCAGATCGGGAGGAAAAGGGGATAATTGCTTGTAACTATTATGAAAATGCTCAACATGAAGCGCTAGGAGTTGTTGAAAAAATCAAGGAAATAAGAGAACAGTCTTCTGCCAGTTGGTCTGATTTTGCTATTTTGATTAGAGCTAATAATCAAGCAGACCCTTTTATTGAAGAGTTAGAAAAGCAAGGGATTCCTTATCAGTTTGTTTCTCAACAAGGTTTGTATAATCGACCAGTTGTTTTGGATCTCTTGAGCTATTTTAAATTATTGGATAACTATCATGAGAGTTCCGCAATGTATCGTGTTTTGAATTTCCCTTGTTTTGGGTTGGAAGCATTAGATATTATCAAGATTGTTCATTTATCAAAGAAAAAGGCGGTATCTATTTTTGAGATGATCAATAAAATTGTTCATTCCTTTGATTTTGAGCAAAGAGTAAGAGAGTCCTGTCGGAGAATTTTAGAAAATATTTCTAAACATACTAAATTGACGACAAGCAAGAAGAGCTCCGAGATTTTTTTGAGTTTTTTGCATGATACTGGATATTTGAAACAACTTAATAGTCAAAAGGAAGCTCAAAAGCAAAAAGATTTGAAAGATTTGAATCTTTTTTATGAAAAAATAAAAAGTTTAGAATCTCAACAACAAAATAGTAGAATTAAAGATTTTTTGGAGTTAATTGAGTTTGAATTAGATTTAGGCGATTTAGGAAAAATAGAGCCAGATCCAAATGATGGGCCAGAATTAGTCAAAATATCTTCCGTGCATCAATCTAAGGGATTAGAGTTTGATTATGTTTTTATTGCTAATTTGGCGGACCAAAGGTTTCCTTCCAAAAATAGGAACGAGTCTATTGCTATTCCCAAAAGTTTGACTAAATATCCACTTTCAGCAGAGCAAAGCCATTTACAAGAAGAGCGGAGGCTTTTTTATGTGGCAATGACTAGAGCACGACGGGGGCTGTTTCTTTCTTTTGCTTTGAATTATGGTGGGGAAAAGGACAAAAAACCATCTAGATTTTTTGTTGAGTTAAAAATTCTCCCAAAGGGAGAAAGTTTACCGAAGGGAAATAGATATTCTTGGCAAGTTGTTCGTCAAAAAGAAGATAATTTTATGCCACATTATGATCCTCCTAAGAGGTTTAGTTTTTCTCAAATATCAACTTATCAGAAATGTCCGTTGCAATATAAGTTTAGTAATATTTTAAAAATTCCAACTTTCGGTTCCCCGCAGTTTTCTTTTGGAACTACAATTCACAATGTTTTGCAAAAGTTTTTAGAAGAGTATTATGCGGAAGATTTAGAAAAACAAAAGGCGTTGTTTAGTGAAAAAAAGGAAAAGCCGGGGATAACCAGATTGTTAGAGTTATATGAGGACGGTTTTCTTGATGATTGGTATAAAAACCAAAAAATGAAAGAGGAGTATTATCTAAAAGGGAAAACCATTTTACACAACTTTTTTTATCAATTCCAGAAGAACAATCCGACGGTGCAATATTTGGAGCAGAGTTTTAATTTCAAAATAGGAGAGGCGATTTTTACGGGTAGAATCGATCGCATTGATAAGTTGGCTGATGGTAGTTATGAGATAATTGATTATAAAACGGGAACTCCAAAAGATAAATTAGAAAAATCAGACAAACAACAACTGCTGTTTTATCAAATTATTGGAGAGGAGTTTTTAAATTTACCACTAAGCAAGTTAAGTTATGAATATCTGGAGGATGGGAGTAAATGTTCTTTTTTGGGAAAGAATAAAGAAAAAGAAGAATTAAAAGAAACCTTTTTAACAACAGTCAAAAAAATTAAAGAAGGAGATTTTAGCCCTAAACCAAACGGGTTTAGTTGTAAATATTGTGATTATAGAAACATTTGTGAGCATAAAAAAATATAATTATGGATTCCTTAAAAAGTTTACTGGGGACAACTTTTCATCGTCACAAAGTAAAAAAACAGGCGGAAGCAGGTTTGTTGGTGGAGTTTGTTAATAAATTATTTGTGGAGTTTTGGGGTGCGGTGATTAAGGAAAAGATAAAAGCAGTTTCTTTTCGTTCCGGTAATTTAAAAATTAGGGTAGCTAATTCAATTTTAGCGCAGGAGGTTAAATTTAAAACAAAGGTTATCTTAACTAGAATAAAGGAAGATTTTGGGGATGATTTTATGGTTAAATTAGTGATTGTGCAGGGCGGAATTGAAAAAAGTGAGAATTTATACTAAAATTGAAATATACAACAATGTCAATCAAAAAATTTTATCTAGTTTTATTGGGAGCAATTTTAATCTCAGGTCTGTCATGGATTTGTGTCTGTTTTTTTGTTGACTTACTGGAATATAAATGGATGGCATTATTTCTTTTTTATGGAACTTTTTTCTTATTTTCAGCTACTGTTTCTTCTTTTCTTACAACTGTTTGGTTAATAAAAATTAAAAAAATAACGGATTTATTTTCTCGTGTTTTTTATTATTCACTCAAAAACGGGGTAACAGTGGCTATTTTTTTGACTTTATCTTTATGGCTACAAAGCCAAAGACTTTTAAATGGTTTAGTCATTTTTTTATTATTAATACTCTTTTTGTTTATTAAGCTTTTTGTCCTAAGTATTTACAAGAAAAATGAATTAAAATGAAGCAGTAATTTGTTGATAAATTAAATAATTTTTTATATGAGACAGTCTAGACTTTTCACCAAGACATTAAAAGAATCACCAAAAGATGAAGTTAGTTTAAATGCTAAATTATTAATTAGGGGCGGTTTTATTGATAAACAAACGGCGGGAGTATATAATTATTTACCGCTTGGTTTATTGGTTTTAAATAAAATTCAAAATATAATTAGAGAAGAGATGAATGCTGTTGGTGGTGTTGAAATTTTAATGCCGACATTGACCCAGCAGGAGAATTATCGTGCGACAGGTCGAGATGAGTCTATGAGTGATGTTTTGTTCTCAACAATTGGCAAAGGTGATAGCAAATATTATTTAAATCCAACTCATGAAGAAGTTGTCACTCCATTAATAAAAAAATTCGTTCTTTCTTATCGAGATTTACCAATTTCGGTTTATCAAATTCAAAATAAATTCAGAAATGAAGCTCGGGCGAAATCAGGAATTTTGAGAGGAAGAGAGTTTAATATGAAAGATCTGTATTCTTTTCATGCTACGGAAGAAGATTTAGATATTTATTATGATAAAGTTAAGGAAGCGTATTTTAATGTTTATAATCGTTGTGGAATAGGAGAAAAAACATATTTGACTTATGCTTCGGGAGGTACTTTTAGTAAATATTCTCATGAATTCCAAACTTTATGTGATTCCGGTGAGGATTTGATTTATGTTTGTGATGATTGTCGTGTTGCTATAAACAGGGAAATAATTGAAGAACAAAATAGTTGTCCAGTTTGCGGTAAAAAAGAATTAAAAGAAGAAAAAGCAATCGAGGTCGGAAATATCTTTAAACAAAAAACCAAATTTACCGAACCTTTTTCTTTGTCATACTTAGACATTGATGGTAAGGAAAAACCTATTCAGATGGCTGCTTATGGAATTGGACCTTCTCGAGTTATGGGTACCATAGTTGAACTTTTTCATGATGAAAAAGGAATTATTTGGCCAAAAGAAGTGGCGCCTTTTCAAGTTCATTTATTGGTTTTGGGAAAAGAGGTAGAACTTTGGCAAGAAGCGGAGAAAGTATATTTGCAGTTTAAAAAATTAGGGGTAGAAGTTCTTTTTGATGATCGAGAAGAAACAGCAGGTAGTAAGTTGTATGATAGCGATTTATTGGGAATCCCATATCGGGTAATTTTAAGTAGTAAGACTTTAAAACAAGATAAATTAGAGATGAAGAAAAGAGATAGTGAAGAACTGTTTTTGTTAAGTTTTGAAGATGTAGTAAAGGAAATAATGAAAATTTAAAGGTTAATTGAAATTATTTGATATGTTTAAAAAATTTTTTAATAAATTATCCAAAAAAATTGGTATTGACTTAGGGACTACTAACACGATTATTTGTTTAAAAGACAAGGGAATTGTTATTAGAGAACCTTCTATTGTGGCGATTAATAATAGATTGGAGCAAATTATTGCGGTAGGAGAAGATGCCAAAAAGATGATTGGTAAAAATCCTGAATATATTCAGATTGTAAAACCGTTGTTTTCTGGGGTTATTTCTGATTTTGAAGTGACGGAAAAAATGTTAAAATATTTTTTTGATAAGATTTTTCAAGAAAACTTCAATTTTACTTCTCGTCCGACGGTGGCAATCGGTATTCCTCTTGATGTCACCGAAGTAGAAAAAAAAGCCGTTGAAGATGCCTCTCTTGGTGCTGGAGCCGGAAGAGTTTTTTTGGTTGAGGAGATGATGGCGGCCGCAGTTGGCGCTAGATTACCGGTGCAAGATCCTTCAGGAAGCATGTTAATAAATTTAGGTGGTGGGAAAACCGAAATCGCAGTGATCTCTTTAAATGGCGTAGTTATTTGGAAATCACTAAAAATTGCCGGAGACGAGATGAATAAGAATATTGTTCAGTATGCAAGGGACCATTTTAACTTACTTATTGGGGAGAGAGTCGCAGAAGAGATTAAGAAAAAAATAGGGTCGGCTTATGATTTAGCAGAGTCAGCAAATATGGAAATGAGGGGCAGAGATCTTTTGTCAGGTTTACCAAAGGAGATATTTATTAATGACTATCAAGTTAGAGAAGCAATTTCTAATACCATTGAAATAATTATTGATGCAATTAAGGGCGTTTTGGAAATGACACCTCCGGAGTTAGTTGCTGATATTTATGAGCGGGGAATTGTTTTGTGTGGTGGCGGTGCTCAGCTAAAAGGGTTAGAAAAGGCAATTAGTAGGCAAACGGAAATTCCAGTTCGAGTAGCTGATGATCCTACAACTTGTACAATTCGCGGATTAGGACTCCTTTTGGAAGATGAGAAGTTTTTAAAACAAGTAGTTTTGCCTTCTGCTAATGAAGAAAAAATGGTTAATTAGTTGAGAGATGCCAAATTTTATTTTTTAAATATGAATTTTAGAGGTAAATTTATAAAAAGTTTCTTGGTTGGGAGTGTTATTATTTTTATTATCTTATTTTTGCATTATATAAAGATTTTACGACCGCTGGAAACATTAGTATTTAAATTTACCAGTCCAGTGGTTGGTTTTTTTTATGATAGTTCAAACTGGCTTGGGAATAAATATCTTAATTTTCAATCCAGAGCGGCTCTTTTACAAGAGAATAAAAGATTAAAAACTGATTTGGCTGATTTGTTGTTAGAAAAAAATCAGTTTTTAACGGAAAAAGAAGAGAATCAGTTCTTGAGAGACTTACTTAATTGGCAAAAAGAGGAAAGATTTTTCCCTTTTGTAACCAAAATTATTGGCAAATTTAATCAGGGGAGCCAAAATAGTTTGATAATTTGGGGCGGGGAAGATAAAGGATTTCAAGTGGGGAGTCCTGTTTTAGGAGATAAAAATTTTTTAATTGGAAAAATTATTAAAGTTAATAAAAACAGTTCGCATGTTTTACTCATTAATGATGATTTTTCTCGTTTGGCTGTAAAATTACAAAATGGCCAAAAGACGGCGGGAGTTTTACAAGGTCAATATGGGTTGGGTTTGATTATAAAAATGATCCCGACCACGGAACTTTTTAAAGAGGGTGATTTGGTGGTTACTTCTGGTTTAGAGCAGGCTATTCCGGATGGAATTTTAGTCGGAAATATAAAAGAGATCAGGAAGTATGATGAAGATCTTTTTTCTGAAGCAACTGTTATTTCTCCTATTGATTTTAGTAAAATAAATATTGTTTCAGTTTTAGTTTTAAAGGACGAAAATAAATGAAAAAAACAATTAAATATTTAGTTGTCGTTTTGCTACTTCTTTGTTTCGAATTAGTAATAAAATGGATTTTTGGTGGGGTTTTGGAATTGGCCGATTTTTCTCTGGTCTTACTTCTTTTTATTGGAATAACATATCATTTTTATCAGGCTGTTTTGTTGCTTTCTTTATTTGCTTTAATTCTTGAGTTATATTCTTCGATGCCATTAGGATTTGTTTTGTTGCCATATTTAATGGTTTTTTTTATTCTTTTTTTTGTTTCGCAAAAATTATTAACGAATAAGTCCTTGTATGCTTTTTTGGGGATGATTTTTCTGGGAACGATTTTTCTGGGAGTATTTCAATCGGTAGTTGTTTCTTTCTGGCAGTTTTTTCTTTTTCGGGATTGGGAAATTATAGAAAGAGTTTGGTATTTTTGGTGGCAACAACTGTCGGACAAGTTGGTAGTTAATTTATTACTCACAATATTACTTTTTGTGTTTTTTAATTTTTTTAGTCTTAAGTTTAAGGGGGTTTATTTAGAAAAAAATAATCTAAAAATATGAAGATTATTAATTTTTTTAGAAAAAAAGAAAGGATTAATCACGAATTTGGTAATTTCCTGTTTTTGGGGGGAGGACTTGGGATTAAAGAAAAAAAAATTTCTGATAGGAAGAAAAATGCTTGGGTTGAAGATAGTTTCATAAATTACAGTTTAGATGATCTAGGAAGGCAACAAAATTATTTGGGAACAATTGTTTCGAAAAAGACGATAGCATTTTTTTTATTGGCTATTTTTTTTGGTTTATTAATTTTATCAGGTAGGGCGTTTTATTTACAAGGACTTAATGGTAAATATTATTTATCGTTAGCAGAAAAAAACAGAGTAAGGTTGGTAAACATTTCTTCTCCGCGAGGGATTATTTATGACCTAAAAGGTCGTCCTTTGGTAAAAAACATTCCGACTTTTGCTGTTTATTTAGTTCCGGCGATTGTTTTTGAAGAGGAAAATCGTTTTTTAGAGATAAAAGATTGGTTAAGGAGGGCATTACCAGAATTTTCTGAGGAGTTAGAAAATTCTTTTGTCGTTATTTCAAATATGACTAAAAATAAAAAAGAGTTTTATGAACCCGTTTTATTGTTGGATAAAATCACCCATGAACAGGCGATTGCGGTAAGTGTTGAATCAATAATTTACCCAGGTGTTACTGTCGATGTTTTGTCTGAAAGAGAGTATTTACATAGTTTTTCTTTTGGGGAAGCGCTATCTTTATCTCATCTTTTGGGATATAAAGGAAAAGTTGATAAAAGTGAGTATGAAGAGTTAAAAGGTGATGGTTATTTGTTCAATGATTCTATTGGAAAAAGTGGAATTGAGTTATGGTATGAAAAAAATTTAAGAGGAAGATATGGAAGAGAAAAGATAGAAGTTGATTCTTCTGGTAATGCGGTTAAAATGTTAGGTAAAGAGGAAATGATAAAAGGTGATAATCTATATTTAAATATTGATGTTGAGATCCAATCAAAATTAGAAAATATTATTAAAAACTATTTACAAAAAACAGGAAAAAAAAGAGTTTCAGCGATAGTTATGAATCCCAACAATGGAAAAATTTTGTCTTTGATAAGTTTGCCGGCGTATGATAATAATTTATTTACTGTCGATAAAAATAGTGAAGCAATAGTGGCGTTGCTAAAATCGCCAGAGAAGCCATTATTTAATCGTGTTGTTGGCGGGAATTTCCCATCGGGGTCAACTATTAAACCTGTTGTTGCTTTGGGTGCATTGGAAGATGGTATCATTGATGAAAATACCGGTTTTATGAGTTCGGGAGGAATTAGGATTTCAAGTTGGTTTTTCCCTGACTGGAAAAGCGGGGGACATGGTTTTACTAATGTTAAAAAAGCAATTGCGGAGTCAGTAAACACCTTTTTTTATATTATTGGAGGTGGTTATGGAGGTTTTACAGGCTTAGGTTTAGAAAAATTAACTAACTTTTATCAAAAATTTGGATTAAATTCAAAAACGGGAATTGATTTGCCAGGGGAGGTTTTTGGTTTTGTTCCAAGTGCTGAATGGAAAAAAAATGTTAAAGGAGAATCCTGGTATATTGGTGATACCTATCATTTATCAATTGGGCAAGGAGATTTATTGGTGACTCCATTGCAGGTGGCGGTATTTACCTCGGCAATTGTTAATGGTGGAAGATTGGTACAACCACAGTTAGTTGATCGTGTTTATGAAAGAGCCCTTAAGCAAGAGATAAAAATTTTGCCACAAGTAAAAGCTGATAATTTAGCGGATAAAAAAAACTTGCAAATTGTCAAAGAGGGGATGAGACAAGCAGTAACTATGGGGAGTGCTAGAGTTTTAGGTTCTTTACCAGTTTCTTCTGGGGCAAAAACTGGAACGGCACAGTGGGGAAAAGACAAAGAAAATCATGCTTGGTTTACGGCCTTTGCGCCTTTTGAGGAGCCGGAGGTAGTGGTGACCATTTTAGTAGAGGAGGCGGGAGAAGGTAGTGCTGTTTCGGCTCCACTTACGGCAGAGTTTTTGAATTGGTATTTTCGTGTTTATAAATCAAAATAATTTTTTGACAAGGTTAATCTTTTTGTTATATAATTTAAAAATAATAAAGACAAAAAATTTCTCAGGTCGAGATGACCTGAATTTATTTATTAAAATATGACAGAACAAATTATTTTAACAGAAGATGGAAAAAAGAAAATGGAACAAGAGCTAAAAGAATTAATATCCGTTAAAAGACCGGAAGTTATTGATAAAATTGCCCAAGCAAAAGAGTTGGGAGATCTTTCTGAAAATGCGGAATACCATGATGCCAAAGATCAGCAGGGGCTTATTGAAACAAGGATTAGTGAATTAGAAGAAATTCTCAAAAAAGCCGTTATTAACTCTGGAAGTATTGAAGCGGGGATTGTTGGCATGGGATCAAAAATTATTGTCGCGGATTCTTTGGGAAAAAACAAAGAGTTTATTTTGGTCGGATTTAATGAAGCGGATCCGTTGGTGGGTAAAATTTCCAATGAATCACCACTGGGAAAGGCTTTTATGGGTAAGAAATTAGGAGAAAAGGTATTCGTAGAAATTCCAAAGGGTAAAATTGAATATAAAATAGTGAGTATTTCCTAATATTTATTAAAAAAGAGTAGCTACCACCACTCTTTTTTTTATTTTTGCTAAAAATCTTTTTTTGGGGTATAATTCAACAATAAAGTATATAAATAATAACACAATATGTCTGAACTAAATGAAGACCAAATTAGACAACAAAAATTACAAAAAATAGTGTCAATGGGTATAAATCCTTATCCAGCGAGATATGCAAAAAAACAGTCATTAAAAAGTTGTTTTAATTTTGCTGAGGGTAAAAAGGTAAAGACAGCAGGGCGGATAATGATGTATCGAGATATGGGGAAATTAACTTTTGCTCATTTGCAAGATATTACTGGACGAATGCAGATTGCTTTTCGTTTGGATGACTTGGGAGAAAAAAATTATAAAGATTTACAGAAAATAATTGATTTGGGTGACCATTTGGGCGTTGAGGGTGAAATTTTTATTACTCACAAGGGAGAAAAAACAATTTTAGTCAGAAAATGGACATTTTTGGGTAAAGCGTTAAAACCAATGCCAGAAAAATGGCATGGGTTACAAGACATTGAAGTTAAATACCGGCAGAGATATTTGGATTTGTTGTCAAAAATGATGCAAGTTTATTTCTAGGAATCAAATACTCATTA
>CAZSER010000002.1:0-43059 GCA_964605975.1 uncultured Gammaproteobacteria bacterium | reverse complement strand
TTCGGGGGATTTTCAGTTTGTTGGCAGATGTTTAGATTGTGCTTATAATACGATGGATCGTTATTGTTTTGTGGCTACAAACTGTAAAAAAATTTCAGAGCCACAGAATGATAAAGAAGAATTTACCGAGGTTGTGCTCATGCCGATGAATAAATTTAGAGATCATTTAAGGACTGGAAGATTAACTGATTTGGAAGTTGCGTATTTAGGTTTGGATTTTTTGGGTTTGTTATGAAATAAATTTTTTGGGAGTAAAAGAAAGCTTGATTTTATAGATAGTTTGTTTAAAGAAGTAATAAAAATTTTTTTAAAAAAAATAAAAAAATCCGAAATAAATTCGGATTTTTTTGGTCGGGGTAGTGAGATTTGAACTCACGATCTCTGGACCCCCAGCCCAGCACTCTAGACCAACTGAGCTATACCCCGGAAATAAAATTGGTGGGAGCGGGGAGACTCGAACTCCCATGGGTTTCCCCATATGCTCCTGAAGCATACGTGTCTACCAATTTCACCACGATCCCCTAGCATAAAGAATAAGTTTAGAATAACAAAAAAAGAAAATAATTTCAAGGTATTATAATATAAAAAAGATTTTAAGGTTTTATTTTTGTTTGTTATTCTTTTCTAAGTGCTTCGATGGGGTTTAGTTTTGCCGCTTTTCTCGCTGGATAAAGCCCAAAAACTAAACCAATAATTGAAGACATAAGCAAGGATGAAATTAAACCGGTAGAGGAAATGGTAAACTGCCAATCAAAGCCTTGTTTTGTGGCAATGATAGAAATGAATAATGAAAATAAAAGACCAAGTAAGATACCAATTATACCTCCAGCTATAGTTAAAATAACGGATTCAAAAAGAAATTGAACTAAAATTTCTTTTGGTGTGGCCCCCAATGATTTTCGTAAACCGATTTCAAAAGTTCTTTCTGTCACCGAGACATACATGATATTCATAATCCCCACTCCGCCAACAATTAAAGAAATTGAGCCTAGCGCAATTAATAAAATTTGAATTCCACTAACGATAACTCCAACTAAACTCATAGCTTGTTCCATGGTAGTTACGGCGAAATCATCTTTGTTCGGATCATTGATTTTGTGTCTTTGGCGCAAAATTTCAACAATATCTTCAGCCGTACTTACTGATATGGAGTTATCTTTTACTTGAGTAAAAATAAAACTGACATAATCTATTCCTAAAATTCTTTTTTGTAAAGTTCTCAGTGGCAAGAAAACCATATTATCCATGTCTAACATGAAGGTGGCACCTTTTTCTTTCAGTACACCAATAACTTGATAACTATCATTTCCGATTTGAATTGTTTCGCCAATCGGTTCATTATCGCCAAAAAGAGTATTTTTTAATTTTGATCCAAGAACAACAACTTTCGATAAAGAATAATTTTCTTCCTCATCAAAGAATCGTCCAAATTCAATTTCTGCGCTATCGATGTCGATAAAAGAAGCATTAACGCCAAATAAAAAACTTTTTTTTAGTTCACTTTCATAACTAATAACTTTTTGTCCTAATACTCCAGCATAAAAATCACTAATATTATTTAGTTTTGTTATTGCTTCAGCATCACTTTCTTTTAAGGTAGTTATAATTGATCCACCAACCATACTAAATGAATTTTCTGAGGAGCTTTGTGAAACTTGGGGAGTTTTTGGTTCAATTTGAATATAGTTAGAACCAAAAGATTCGACTTCTTGCAAAATCAATCCTTTAATCGCTTGTCCGGCGGAAAGAACAACAATAACGGCCATAATTCCAATGACTATGCCCATAATAGTTAAAAAAGTTCTACCCAGGTTTCGGCGGAGAGAATCAATGGCAATTTGTATTGAATTTTTTAACATAATTAAGGATTTATAGGTTGAACTCTTTTTTATTCGTAGCGTAAAGATTCAATGGGATTTAATTTAGAAGCTTTTTGGGCTGGATACAGTCCAAAGATGACACCAATTGCCAAAGTAAAAAATATAGAAATAATTAAAGAAATATTGGTAATTACGAAATTCCAATCATATCCCAGTTTATTAATAATAATGGAAACGAGAAATGACAAGAATATTCCCAACAACAATCCGATAATTGCTCCCAAAAAAGCAATAATTAAAGTTTCAATCAGAAACTGCCAAACAATCTGTTTTTTGGTTGCTCCAACTGCTTTGCGTAAACCGATTTCTCGAATTCTTTCAATGACGGCTGCTAACATGATATTCATAATTCCAATACCTCCAACTAGAAGAGAGATTGAAACGACCGCAATTAAAAAAAACTGTAAGGCATTCGTAACCGTTCCCAAAGTTTCAGCCGCATCACCGGAATCTCTGGCCGTAAAATCATCTTTTGCGGGATCATCAATATTATGTCTTTCTCGTAAAATTTGATTAACTTGTTCTAGCGCGATAGCAATATTTTCTTTTTTATCAACCTTTAAGCGCATGTAGCCTAAGTAATCGATTCCGAGAACTCTTTTTTGGGCAGTTGTCACAGGCATAAAGACCATACGATCCGTATTCTGAAAACCAACAGATCCTTGTTCTTTCATTACACCAATAACTGTAAAACGAGTTTGGCCAATTTGGATTTTTTGTCCAATTGGATTATTTCCGTCAAAGAGATCTTTCCAAATTTCGTGCCCCAGGACAATAACATTATTTTGGGATTTTTTATCGTCTTCTGTAAAAAAATTACCTAACAAAGTATCTGTTTCCGAAAGTTTGGGATAGTCGGCAGAAACACCATAAATACTGGCGGTTGTTTTTTGATTTTCATAATTTATCACTTCGGTTTTACTGACATAAGAAGATGTCGCCACAATTTGGGGTATTCTGTCTTTTAGAGCTTCAGTATCATCATCTTTCAAAGTAGTAATAACAATACCAAAAACGGCCGCCGGCGGACCATCTTCGCCCGTTCCGCCAGGCAAAACACCAATTAAATTGGTACCAATTCCTTGTAGTTGGTTGGTAATTAAGCTTTCCGCCCCGGCAATAACACTGGAAATCAAAATTACCGAAGAAATGCCGATAATTATTCCCAACATGGTCAAAAAAGTACGCATTTTTTGTTTGCGTAAATTTTGTAAAGACATTTTTATGGTTGTTCTTAAAAGCATTTTCTATTTAAAGTTAAAAAATAAAAAGTAAATCTTTTTTTGTTTTTTTCTTTTTCTGCTTTGTCATCTCGACTAAGCAAAGCGCATGGAGAGATCTCGTGTTTGCAGTTTATATTTTCCAATTTGAGATTTCTCCATTACAGTCGGAATGTCAAATTGGGTTGTTCAATTGTTCCTTTGTTCTTTTTTTTCTTGTTCTTTTGCTCCTTATTTTTTTAATTCATCACCCGCTTTGATAATTTTTCTTTCAGAAACAGAATAATCACGGATAATTTCACCATCTTTGATATTAATAATTCGACGAGCGTGTTCAGCCGTTTCTTTTTCATGAGTCACCATAATAATTGTTTTTCCTTGTTCATTTAATTCTTGTAAAATTTTCATTATTTGTCCTCCTGATTTAGAATCTAAATTCCCTGTTGGTTCGTCAGCCAAAATCAAATCAGGATCATTAACCAAGGCTCTGGCAATTGCTACTCTTTGTTTTTCTCCACCAGAAAGTTGATTAGAAAAATGATTAACCCGATGTTCTAAACCTACTGCTTTAATGGCGGAGAGAACTTTGGGCTGATGTTTATTTGGAGATATTTTGCTATAAACCAAAGGAAGTCTAATGTTTTCAAAAACGGTTGTTCGGGGTAAGAGATTAAAAGACTGAAAAACAAAGCCAATTTCTTCATTGCGGACTTTGGACATCTCATCTTCGGAAAGTTTTTCGATGTTTGATTCTTTAAAAAAATATTTACCCGTTGTTGGTTTGTCGAGAAAGCCAATGATATGCATCAATGTTGATTTTCCTGAACCAGATGGTCCCATAATAGCCACAAATTCTCCTTGGTTAATTTGGAAACTGGCTTCTTTTAGGGCGGTGGTTTCAACTTCTTCCGTTAAGTAAGTTTTTTGCAGATGTTCTGCTTTGATAAATATTTTTGACATATTTTTATTTTGTTTTTGTCGAAACAATAATTATTTCATTTTCACTTAAACCATTTTTAATTTCAATTTGTCCGCTACTGTTTTTTAGTCCCGTTTCAACAGTTTTTTCTTCTATCATTTCGTTATTTTTTAGAACTCGAACTATTTTTTTGTTATCTTTTTTTAAGATTGCTCGTTGTGGAATATATAAAACATTTTTCATTTCATTGGTTAAAATGTCAATATCAGCAGTCATTCCCGATTTTATAAGTTCGTCTTCTTCATTAAATTCTAAGGTTATTTTATAAGTAGGGACATTGTCTATCAAAGTTTCTGCAGGATCAATTTTGATTACTTTCGCTTCGAACTTTATTTCGGAGGAGTAAGCATCCAGTGTTATGGTGGCAAAATCATCTAATTTTATGTTCGCAATGTCAACTTCCGGAACATTTGCCTCTATTTGATATTTTGATTCGGAGATCACTTTTACGACTGCTTTGTTTGGACTGATTATTTCTCCAACTTTGGCATCAACTAGGGTAATAATTCCATCGATTGGTGTTTTTAAAATAGTTTTTTCTATTTGGGCTTGAATATTTAAAATTCCCGCTTCAGCACCTCGCACCATTGCTTTTTGCGCATCAACTGAGGCTTGGGCTTGTTTTAATAATGATTCTTGACTGGAAATCTGTTGTGGAGTGTAGCCGGCCAAAGTTAAATTAAGTTGATCTTTTGCGGATTGCAAAGAGTTTTCGGCTGTTGTTAGAGAAGCCTTAGCCGTATCAATGGAGTTTTGGTTGGTTGAAAGTTGAACAAAAATTGATTGTTCTTTGGCGATCACGGAGCTTATCTCGGTATCAATGTACCCTTTTTGAGTATTAATAGTGGCGATATCTGTTGCACTCATATCTACGGAAAGGGGAACACCGCCAAAACTATTTTTTAAAACATATAAAGCATTTTTAACGGAATTCAGCGCAGTAGAGATGTTTTCATTTGTTGGTTCTTGTTGTGCTTTTAAAACATCTCCTTTCGCTCCACCGTTTAAAGAAGAGAGCGTGGACTTATTAAAATATCCACCATTAACTGCCCCAAGTAGTGACAAAACAGCATTGGCCTTTTTTTCAGCGATAATTGTTTTATCGGAAGTAAAGCTAACATTATCCATAATATCAGTAAGAGCATACAAAGAGTTTTCTGCAATAGTGACGGAATAGGCAATTGTGTTGAGAGTATTGTTATAAATTTGACTTAAATCTTTTTCAGTTTTATTTGTAATATTTTGTAAATTTAATTCGGTGTCAGCTAATGTTTTCTCGGCATTAAAAACATTATTTTTGGCAATGGTAATTTGTTCCGGTCGTGACCCGGCAAGATATTCATCCAGTTTTGCTTTTTGGCTATCTCTTGACGCCTCATACTGTCTTAATTGAGCAAGGGAATTTTGATAAGTAGCTTGAGACTGTCTTAGTTGGGCGACTAGATCCAGATTACTTATTTCTGCTACCAATTGTCCACTAACAACTCGGTCTCCAACTTTTTGAGGTAAACGAACTATTTTCCCTCCTTTTTCAAAAGCCAAAGAAACATCACTGGCCGGTTTTACTGAGCCGGTAAGACTTACTTCTTGAATAATATATCCTCGCAAAACAGTCGCTGTTTCATAAATTGGTTTTTCTGGACGAAGTCCCCAAAGAATTAAAAAAATAATAAGTGTTATCCCAGTTAAAGATATATAGAACCATTTGTTTTTTAGTAATGTAATTGTCATAAATATTTTTTAAATTTTTGAATTGATTTTTTGATGAATTCTAATTAAATCTTGAATGTCTTTTTCATCTAATTCGGATAAAGCGTGGAAAAAGAATTTCTGAATTCTTTTTTCATAATCAAATAGACATTCCTCTCCTTTTTTGCTTAGGTGCAAGTGGATATAACGACGGTCATTTTCATTTGTATGTCGGATTAAAAACTGTTTTTTTACCAATCGATTAATCAAAGAAGTTGCGGATGGTCGGGTAATGCATAAATGTTTTGCTAGGTCACTCATTTGGGGGAGTTTGTTTTGATGAACAAATTTTAAAATTTCCAAATCAATAATTTCTTCGGTAGAAATTGTTAGTTCCTTTTTAATAGCTTCAATCATTTTCCTTTTTAATTGAAAAACTTGGGAGATTAAAATAGAGATATTTTTCTTCATTAGTTCTTTTTTCTAATAGTTTGATATTCTAATTATATTGCAAGGATGAAATAAAGTCAATAAAAAAAACCGCCGAAGCGGAATTTTTTATTTGTTGATTGTTTTAATACAACGAGTACAAAGATTAGTTTTTTTGCCGTCTATTCTTTTGGTTTGAATGTTTGGCAGTTGCCAGCGCTTAGTAGCAATATTAGAGTGGCTTCTAGAAATAGCAATCTTTGGACCACGACCACAATTTTGACAGACTGAAGACATAAATATTTTGATAAATTTTTATTGTCTAGCATCGATAAGAATATAATTATCGAAAACAAAGATTATTGTTTAATACTAACACATATGTTATATTATTTCCCGTATTAGTAAATAATCATTTTATTTTATGTCAATTTCTCAGCTTTTTTCTAATCCTGTTGTTTTTTTGGCTTGGTTGTTAGCAATTATTTTGGTAATAACCATTCATGAGTTTGCTCATGCTCTAACGGCGACCCTTTTGGGAGACAACACGGCCAAAGATGAGGGGAGGTTAACTTTAAATCCAAAATCACATGTTAGTGGCTTTGGTCTATTGATGTTGGTCTTGGTTGGTTTTGGATGGGGGAATCCAGTTCCTTTTAATCCTTATAATTTGCGAAATCAACGCTTTGGGCCGGCTTTAATCGCAATTGCTGGGCCATTGTCTAATCTGTTATTGGCGATCTTTTTTATCGTAATTTTTAAATTAATTTTTCCGCTAATGCATCCACTTTTTGCTGTTTATGGTGGTTTTTTGCCTGAAAGTCTAAACTTATTGGCAATTTTCTTGTCAGCGGTTATTTTTTTAAATCTAATTTTAATGCTTTTTAATTTATTGCCAATTCCTCCTCTTGATGGTTCCAAACTGTTATTTGCTTTTTTGCCTGATCATAAATTTGCCTCTTTTAAGGAAGGGTTTGAAAAGAATGGTCCTTTCGTTTTATTGGGGTTGTTGCTTTTGGATACCGTTATGGGGGTTAATATTTTTGGTCGGATTTTTGGTGGTTTTATTTCTTTCGCTTATAATCTTTTGGGGTAATTTTTTGTTTTATTTTTTATAATTAGCGTAAGAGTATAATTCTTAGGTTTTAAAATTTTTATTACAAAAGTTAAAACATAAAAATGCTTGACTCCATTTGTTTTGTATGATATCCTAATTATCGACATAGTAAATGTCTCAGAAAAATATAATTTTTTAGGTAAATTATGCCAACTATTAATCAACTTGTACGACAAGGTCGCAAACAAGTGAAGACCAAGTCCAAAACTCCGGCTCTTCAATCCGTTTTGAATAGCTTAAGAAGAAAGAAAAAATCATTACCAAAAGGAGCTCCTTTTAAGAGAGGTGTTTGTTTGAAAGTTACGACAACCACTCCTAAAAAACCAAACTCCGCTTTGCGTAAAATTGCCCGTTTAAGATTGTCTAACGGACAAGAGGTTACAGCTTATATACCAGGAGAGGGTCATAATTTGCAGGAGCACTCTATCGTTATGATGAGAGGTGGAAGAGTTAAAGATTTACCGGGTGTTCGCTATCATATTGTCAGAGGTGTTTATGACACTCAGGGAGTTGATGGAAGAAAGCAAAGTCGATCTTTATACGGAGCTAAAAGACCAAAGAAGTAAGTTTTGTTTAATTCCCCTTCGCTGTTGTGGTTAAGGGGGATTATTTAATTATAATTTATAAAAATTTTAAAATTTTTCGGGAGTAATGTTTCAATTTATAAAATCGAGGCGTGAACTTAAACCGAAAAAATAGTTTTATGAGAGGAAGGCCAGCACCAAAGAGAAAATTAAGACCAGACGCCAAGTATGGTAGTCTTGTTGTTGCTAAATTTATTAACTACTTGATGCAAGATGGCAAAAGGGCCGTTGCCGAAAGGGTTCTTTATGACTGTTTTTCTGAAATTGAAAAAATGATTAAATCTGGCAAATTAGACAAAGAGATTTATCCAAATGCTTTAGCTGTTTTTGATCAGGCTGTTAAAAATGTTTCTCCGCAAATCGAAGTTCGTGGTCGTCGTATTGGTGGGGGCAACTATCAGATCCCTTATCCTGTTAGAGGGGAAAGAAAATATTTTTTAGCTTTGCATTGGTTGATAAATGCCGCTTCTGCCAAAAAAGGAAGACCAATGGCCGTTAAGTTAAAAGATGAATTGGTTTCCGCACTTAACAATGAAGGCGAAGCTATTAAGAAAAAACTGGATGTTCATAGAATGGCGGAAGCGAATAGAGCGTTTGCTCACTTTGCTAGATTTTAATAAAAAATAAAATTTGAAAAATATTTATGCCAAGAGAGTATCCATTAGAAAAAACTAGAAATATCGGTGTTATTGCTCATATTGATGCCGGTAAGACTACAACTTCTGAAAGAATTCTTTTTTATACCGGTAAAAAACACAAAATTGGAGAAGTGCATGAGGGTGAAGCGACAATGGATTGGATGGAACAAGAGCGGGAACGGGGAATTACCATTACTTCTGCCGCCACAACCTGTTTTTGGAATGATCATCGGTTGAATTTAATTGATACTCCGGGGCATATTGATTTTACGGTGGAAGTTAAGAGAAGTTTGCGCGTTTTGGATGGTGGTGTTTGTGTTTTTGACGGTGTTGCCGGTGTAGAACCGCAATCGGAAACGAATTGGCGTTATGCCGATGATTATGGTGTTCCTAGATTAGCTTTTATCAACAAAATGGATAGAATGGGTGCTGATTTTTATGCTGATTTAGACTCTATTTATGAGCGTTTAACCAAAAAGGCTTATCCTATTCAATTGCCAATTGGTTCCGCTGAAACTTTTAAAGGGTTAATTGATTTACTGACTCGAGTCGCCTATTTTTATGAGGATGATTTAGGCATCAAAATCAACGAGACTACGGTTCCAGAAGACATGAAAGAAAAAGTTGAACAATATCGTGCTAAGTTGGTTGAAGCCGTAGTGGAACATGATGAAAAATTAATGGATAAATATTTAGCGGGGGAAGAAATTACGGTAGAAGAGATTAAGCCGGTTTTACGCAAAGCGGTTATCGCTAATGAAATAGTTCCTGTTTTGTGTGGATCTTCTTTGAAAAATAAAGGGGTACAAAAATTACTTGATGCTGTTATTGATTATTTGCCAAGTCCGGTAGATATTCCGGCAGTTGAAGCCTCAAATGCGAATAATTTAGAAGAAAAAGTATTGGTTAATCATACGGATAATGAACCTTTTGTTGGATTGGCTTTCAAGGTTGCGACTGATCCGTTTATTGGAAAGTTATGTTTCGTTCGTGTTTATTCTGGTGTTTTGAAGTCTGGATCTTATGTTGTTAATACCACAACTGGTAGTAGAGAACGAATTGGCCGTTTAGTTAGAATGCATGCTAATCATCGAGAAGAAATTGATGAAGCTTATGCGGGGGAAATTGTAGCGGTTATTGGTTTAAAAGAAACATTTACCGGACATACTCTTTGTGATGAAAAACGGGAAGTTGTTTTGGAAAGTATTACTTTTCCAGAGCCTGTTATTCACATGGCAATTGAACCAAAAACAAAGGCGGATCAAGAAAAGATGGGCGTAGCTTTGCAAAAGTTAGCCGAAGAAGATCCTACTTTTAAAATTAAGACTGATGATGAAACTTTGCAAACGGTTATCGGTGGAATGGGAGAACTTCATTTGGATATTCTTGTGGATAGAATGCGCAGAGAATTTAATGTTGAAGCTAACACCGGACAACCGCAAGTTGCTTACAAAGAAACAATTCGTAAAGAAGCTGAAGCTGAAGGTAAATATGTTCGTCAATCTGGAGGTCGTGGACAATATGGACATTGTTGGATAAAAATATCTCCAAGGGAAAAAGGACAAGGGTTTGAGTTTATTGATAATATTAAAGGAGGTGTTATTCCAAAAGAATATATCAAACCGATTGAAAAAGGAATTAGAGAGGCTTTGGATCGTGGTGTTTTAGCTGGCTATCCATTGATAGATGTTAGTGTTACTCTTTTTGATGGCTCTTTTCATGAAGTTGATTCCAGTGAAGCTGCGTTTAAAATTGCCGGGTCATTGGCTGTTCAAGAGGCCGTTAGGTTGGCTAGTCCTGTCTTACTTGAGCCAGTTATGAAAGTTGAAGTTGTTATACCAGAGAAATATTTGGGCGATGTCGTTGGCGATTTAAATGCTAAGCGAGCGCAAATTTCAGAGATGAAGGATCGTTCTGGTGCAAAAATTATTGAAGCATTAGTTCCACTTTCTGAAATGTTTGGATATGCTACTCAATTGAGGTCAATGACTCAAGGGCGAGGAAGTTATAATATGGAATTTGATCGTTATGCGGAAATGCCGAATCACATGGTTGAAAAAATTGTTAGCGCCAAGAAAAAATAAAATTTTATTATGCGAGAAGATTTTTTCAAA
Source organism: uncultured Gammaproteobacteria bacterium (assembly GCA_964605975.1). Lineage (GTDB taxonomy): Bacteria > Patescibacteriota > Patescibacteriia > UBA11705 > JABHMO01 > JBAYHA01. The sequence continues at coordinate 32,409 of CAZSER010000002.1, read as the reverse complement.
ATAATTAATTTTATCAAAGAAACTGGAGAAAGGGTGGTTTTTTTTCATGAAGGAAGGGGGTATTTTATTACTTCGATTGAAAATTTGAAGGAAGAAAAAAGTAATAACCTTAATGAAAAAATTAAAATATCTCCGGAGGAAATGATTGAAAAAATAAATCGTGATATTGCGCTTTGGCAACAAGTGGAAAAAGAAAGGCAAATCACAGAAGAAATTTTGAATGATCAATCTAAAATTAGCCAAGAAATCACAGAGGAAAGTTTCTATATTGAACCGGTTGAATAGCCCTCTTGCATTTCTGATAAATTTTGTTATAATATTGCTATAAATTTAACTAAGAATTAAGTATGGTGGCTGGCAAAAACTCCGTTTTGTTAATTCGGAGGCCGCCTCAAGGAGATTAAATAAAATGTCAGGAGTATTTACAAGAACAAAACCACATGTAAATGTGGGAACTATTGGTCACGTTGATCATGGAAAGACAACTTTGACTGCGTCTATTTTGAAGAGATTAATCACCAAAGGTGGTGTCGCTCAAGATAAAAATGTAGATCAAATCGATTCTGCGCCAGAAGAAAAAAATCGTGGTATTACCATTAATACTACTCATGTTGAGTACGAAACTGCTAATAGGCACTATGCTCACGTTGATTGTCCTGGACACGCTGATTATATTAAAAATATGATCACTGGAGCTGCTCAGATGGATGGTGCTATTTTGGTTGTTGCTGCTACTGATGGTCCTATGCCTCAAACTAGAGAACATATTTTGTTAGCTAGACAGGTGGGCGTCCCAGCAATTGTTGTTTTCTTGAATAAGGTTGACTTAGTTGATGACAAGGAAATGGTTGACTTGGTTGAAGAGGAAGTTAGAGATTTGCTTTCAAAATATGAATTTCCTGGTAAAGAAATCCCCGTAATTAGAGGGTCTGCTTTAAAGGTTTTTGAAAATCCAACCGATGATGAAGCCGGTAAAGCCATTGATGATTTGATGAATGCTTTGGATACTTATATTCCAGAACCAGTTCGTGAAATTGACAAGCCATTTTTGATGCCAATTGAAGATGTTTTTTCAATCGAAGGTCGTGGTACTGTTGTTACCGGTAAAATTGAAAGAGGAACTATTCATGTTAATGATGAAATTGAAATTGTTGGTATCAAAGATACTCAAAAAACTGTTGTCACTGGTATTGAAATGTTTAACAAAACTTTGCCTGATGGCCAAGCTGGAGATAACGCCGGATTATTGCTTCGTGGTATCCGCAAAGAACAAGTTGAACGCGGTCAAGTTTTGGTAAAGCCAGGTTCTGTGACTCCTCATGTTGAGTTTGAAGCCAAAATTTATATTTTATCAAAAGAAGAAGGAGGAAGACACAAGCCTTTCTTTAAGGGATACAAACCACAGTTTTATATTCGTACTACCGATGTGACAGGAGAAGTTGAGTTGCCAGAAGGTTCAGAAATGGTTATGCCTGGTGACACTGTCACTTTAAAGGTTAAGTTGATTACTCCTGTTGCGTTAGAAGAATCACAAAGATTTGCTATTCGTGAAGGTGGTAAAACTATTGGTGCCGGAGCCGTTACTAAAATTATCAAGTAAAATCCTTTCAAATGTCAGAAGATAAAAAAGTTGAGGAAATTCAACGCGTCAGAATTAAAATTAAGGCTTTTGATCATAAAATAATCGATCAAACTACCAAAACTATTAGTGAGGCTTGTGAAAGAACGGGAGCAACTATTAAAGGTCCCATTCCTTTGCCGGTCGAAAAGAAAAAGTATACGGTAAATAGTTCGACTTTTGTTCATAAAGATGCACGAGCTCAATACGAGATGCGCATCCACAAAAGACTTATTGATATTTTAAATCCAAGCTCAAAGACGATAGATTCTTTGATGAATCTTAATCTTCCTGCTGGTGTTGATATTGAAATAAAGATGTAGTTGGTTTATCTTTCTCAACAGAACTTGACAAAATAATAAAAAAGAATTAGAATACCGATAGTCCCTTTTTAAAGGGAAAATAGTTTCTTGTCGTGTTTTGATAACCGTTTTTAACGAAGTGTCAAAAGGCGGAATAAACTTATAGGAATATAGTTGTTATTGAAAATAATTCTTCTTAATTTAGTAGACTTAAAATATCCCGATACGTCAAAAGGCCGGGCCGTTAAGTCCGGTCTTTTGATATAAAGCAAAAGAATGTATGAAATTCATCATCGGAAAAAATTTAGGAATGACACAACTTTTTGGTGCTGATGGATCAGTGATTCCGGTCACCAAGATTCAGGCTGGCCCTTGTTTTATTACTGCCAAAAAGGAGCATAAAAACTCCACTGTTAAGACAGTTCAAATGGCTTTTGAAGAACAGAAGTTTAGTCGTCTTTCTAGACCCTTACAGGGATTTTTCAAGAAAGTTTTTAATAAAGATTTGGGGTATAAATATCTCAAAGAGTTTCGTTTTGATTCTACTGATTCTATGTATGACAAGTTGACCGTTGGTAACAAAATTGACGCGTCAATTTTTGTTGTTGGTGAGGTTGTTGATGCACAAAGTATTTCCAAAGGAAAAGGTTTTCAAGGTGTTGTCAAAAGACATGGATTTGGTGGTTCACCAAAATCTCATGGACACAAAGATCAGTTGAGAATGTCTGGTTCTATTGGTGCAAAAGGTGTGGCACATGTGTTTAAAGGTACAAAAATGGGTGGACATATGGGAATGGAAACAGTGACTGTCAAAAAATTAGAGGTAATGCAAGTTTTACCAGAAGATAATATTATCTATATTAAGGGAGCTGTTCCTGGTTATCGCGGAGGAATTGTTTATATAAAAGCCAAAGGAGATTTTTCAATCAAAGAAGATGTCCAAGAAGCTGTTAAAACAACAGATTCTGCAGTATTAGAAAATAGCGATTCTAGCAATGTAGAGAATAGTTCTGGACAAGAAGATGTTAATGTTAAGGAATAATTTGGATAAAGAAATTTTGAATAACATATGGCAAAAGCAAAGTTATACAATAAAATAGGAGAAGTTGTTGGGGAAGTTAGCTTGATTCCTGAAATTTTTGAGGTCAAAGCCAACAAAGAACTTATTCACCAAGCAGTGGTTACTCAATTGGCGAATAAAAGATTAGTTTTGGCTCATACCAAAACTAGACATGAGGTTCGTGGTGGAGGTAGAAAACCTTGGAAACAAAAGGGAACTGGTCGAGCTAGACAAGGTTCTATCAGATCTCCACAATGGAAGGGTGGTGCTGTAATTTTTGGTCCGACAAAAGATGTTAATTTTGAAAAGAAAATTAACAAAAAAATGAAGAGAAAAGCTTTGTTTATGGTTTTGTCTGATAAGGCAAAACAAGAAAAAATTGCGATTCTTGAGAAGTTGGAGCTCCCAACTGGCAAGACCAAAGAGATGGATGCCTTTATGAAGAAGTTAGCATTAGGGAAAAAGACCTTATTGATTATCGAAAGGATGAATAAGTCGATTGTTAATTCTGCTAGAAATTTGAAGAATGTTGAGGTTATTTCAGCTAATAGTTTAAATGTTTATGATATCTTAAACTACACAAATTTACTGTTTACTGAATCTGCGCTTAAAAAAGCGGAAGAAGTATATTTAAAGAAAGCTTAAACATATGGGAATTTTAGGAAATATTTTCAAAGAAGAAGAAAAGGCTGTCAAAAAATCGGCAAAGAAAACAACTGCTACGACAAAATCAAAAGTTGTTGATGAAGATGAAAAGGTGGTCGTTTCTGAACGCGTTTTAAAAAATCCAAAAAATCAAGGTGATTCTTCCGCGTATAAATTTTTATTACAACCACTGATTACTGAGAAAGCTACTGAGTTGGCGATGAGTAATAAATACTGTTTTATTGTTCCTGTGACTGCCAATAAAAGTGAGGTCATGAAAAGAGTTAGTTCTGTTTATGGAGTTAAGCCGGTAAAAGCAAATTTCATTAAAGTTATTGGTAAAAGGGTTCGTTTTGGTAGAAAGTTTGGAAAAAGAAAGGATTTTAAAAAAGCAATTATCACATTAAAGAAAGAAGATAAGATTGAATTATACGAGGGTGTATAATAAATTAATTAGCAAATCAGCATATGGCAATTAAGGTTTATAAACCAATTAGCAACGCTAGAAGACAGATGAGTATCATTGATTCTTCAGGCTATACAAAAAAAGCTCCAGAAAAGAGTCTGCTTGTTATCAGAAAAAAACATAGTGGTCGTAATGCCCAAGGTAAAATAACTGTTCGTCACAAGGGCGGAGGGGCAAAAAGATTTTATCGTTTGGTTGATTTTAAAAGAGATAAATTTGATGTTCCGGCTAAAGTTGTTTCTATTGAATACGATCCAAACCGAACTTCTGCGATTGCTTTGTTGCAGTATCGTGATGGAGAGAAAAGATATATTATTGCTCCGGCCGAATTGAAGATTAATGAAATGTTAATTTCTTCTCGTGGTCCGGTTGAAATCAAAATTGGTAATTCGACAAGACTAGAAAATATTCCTACTGGTTCAACTATCCATAATGTGGAACTTGTTCCGGGAAAGGGTGCTGAAATTTGTCGTTCTGCCGGATCTTGGTGTAAATTAATGGCGATTGAAGGTGCTTATGCTACTTTGAGATTACCGTCAACGGAAGTAAGGATGGTCCCAAAAGACTCAATGGCAACCATTGGTCAAGTCGGAAATCAGGAGCATATGCATATTAAAATTGGTAAGGCTGGAAGAAAGAGACACATGGGAGTTAAGCCTACTGTTCGCGGAAAGGTAATGAATCCAGTAGATCATCCTCATGGTGGAGGTGAAGGTGCTAATCCAATTGGACATAAATATCCAAAGACTCCTTGGGGAAAACATGCTTTGGGTGTTTATACTAGAAAACCGAATAAAGCCTCAGATAAGTTAATTATTAGTCGACGCAAGAAGCGAAAATAATATAAAAGAGTATGTCTAGAAGTCTAAAAAAAGGACCACATATTGATGAGAAATTATTGTCAAAGGTTGCTAAACTATCAGCCAATGATAAAACTGTAATCAAAACTTGGTCTCGTCAGGCCGTTATTACTCCAGAAATGGTTGGATTTAAATTCGGTGTTCACAATGGAAAAGATTTTATTGAAGTTTCTGTTGTTGAAAATATGGTTGGTCATAAATTGGGAGAGTTTTCTCCTACCAGGAAATTTGTTTCTCATGGAGGTAAGATGGCCAAAGATCAAGCGAAGAAAAAGTAAGTAATTTATTTAAGAAAATTTTCAATATTGTTTTATGGAAGTAAAAGCCAAAGTAAATCGAATTCGCATTTCCCCAAGAAAAACGCGATTGGTGGTAGATGTTATCCGAGGACTTCGGGTTTCGGATGCTTATGCTCGTTTGAGTTTGCTTAATAAAAAAGCAACTACTCCGATTTTGAAACTTTTAAAATCGGCAGTTTCTAACGCTGAGCATAATTTTAATTTAGATGCCAATAATCTTATCATTAAGGAAATTCGAGTTGATGGTGGCGCTATTCTTTATCGTTGGATGCCAAAAGCACAGGGACGAGCCACTCCGATTCGTAAGAGAACTTCGATGGTTTCGGTTGTTTTACAAGAAAAGGGCGAAGGACAAAATAATACTATCAGTAAAGACTCAAAGAAATTAAAGGCAGTTAAGACAGAAAAGGGTGAAGACAAAAAAATGACAAAGGTAAAAGAAGTAAAGAAAAAAGTTAATTCTCATTTGACTGGCAAAAAAGTCGGCGGTCGAGCTGGATTAACCAAAGCTAATTCCAAAAAAGTTTTTAGAAGAAAGGCGGGAATGTAATAAATAAAAATTATGGGAAAGAAAATTAATCCAAAAATTTTTCGGCTAAAACAAACTCGTACTTGGGATTCTTGTTGGTTTAAAGACAAGGACTATGCCAAAACTCTTAGACAAGATATCGAGATTAAAGATTTTTTGAAAAAGAAGTTATTAAACTCTTTTGTTTCTGCTGTTAATATTGAACGAACAGCCAAGGAATTAACGGTAATTATCCATACTGCTCGTCCCGGTGTTATTATCGGTAAAAATGGAGCAGGAATTGAAGAACTCAAAAAAGATTTGTTAAAGAAAATAATTAAAGATAAAACTGCTAAGGTTTCTATTAACATCAAAGAGGTTGCAAATCCAAATTTGGACGCGGGGATTGTTTCCGGATTAATCAAATTTGATATAGAGAAAAGAATCCCTTTTCGTCGATCAATGAAACAAGCAATGCAGAAGGTTGAAAGAGCTGGAGCCAAGGGTGTTAAGGTTGAAGTGAGCGGTCGTTTAAATGGTGCCGAAATTGCTCGAACCGAAAAACTTCTTTTAGGTAAAGTTCCTTTGCACACTATTAGGGCAGATATTGATTATTCTTTTGTGGAAGCTTTTACTTTATATGGTGTCATTGGCATTAAGGTTTGGATTTATAGAGGTGATATTTTTAAGAAAAAAAATGAAAAGGTCATTTCTAAGACTGATAAAAAGTAAATATTTTAAATAAATTTGACTGCAAGGATATATGCTTATTCCTAAAAAAGTAAAACATCGCAAGTGGCACAAGGGAAGAAGTCGCAACAAGGGCATTTTGGCCTCAAGAATGACAGATTTAGCATTTGGTCAATTTGGATTAAAAGCGATGACTGAATCTTGGGTGACTTCTAAACAAATTGAAGCAGCTCGTAGAGCTATTGCTAGATATGTTAAACGCGGTGGAAAAATTTGGATCAGAATTTTTCCTGATAAGCCCGTAACGGCTAAAGGTTCTCAATCAACTATGGGTTCAGGAAAAGGAGCTCCAGATCATTATGTCGCCGTTGTTAGACCAGGAACAGTTGTTTTTGAGATGAGTGGAGTCACAGAAGAACAAGCTCGGGAGTCAATGCGTTTAGCTGGGCATAAGATGCCTTTCAAAAATAAATTTATTGTCAAGAAATAATATCGCGTATGAAAATAAAGGAATTGCTCAATAAATCTAATGAAGAGTTACAAAAGTTATATGACGAGCTGTGTGTCAAAAGATATGAATTAGGATTTAAATTGGCAGGCAAACAGCAAAAAAATGTTAGAGAAATAAGGACGGTTAAAAAAGACATTGCCAAGATTTTAACAATTTTAAATGCCAACAAACAATAGTATATGACAAAGAATGAATTGACTACAACCAAAACAAAGCAATTCAGTGGTGTCGTTTCCAGTATCAAAATGGATAAAACGGCGGTGGTTTTGGTTTCTCGTGTCGTTAGACATCCTGTTTATAAAAAGCAATTCACTGTTTCCAAAAGATTCAAAATTCATGATGAAAAAAATGAATGTAAGGTCGGTGACAAAGTTGTTTTTGTCGAATGTCGCCCAATCAGCAAAGATAAAAAATGGCGATTGGTCAAAATAGAAAAATAATTTATAGATCAATTTCTAAATCTAGTATATATGATACAACATAGAACTATATTAAAGTCTGCTGATAATACGGGTGCGCGAAGAATTCAATGCATCAAAGTTATTGGTGGTTACAAGAAACGTTATGCTCGCTTGGGCGATGTTATTGTTGTAAGCATCAAAGAAGCAAAACCTCATAGCATGGTAAAAAAAGGGGAGGTAGCTTATGGTGTTATTGTTAGAACAGCCAAAGAAACAAGAAGAAATGATGGCTCTTACATTAGGTTTGATGATAATGCCGTCGTTTTGGTCGACAAAAAGTCTTTGGAACCGAAAGGAACACGTATTTTTGGTCCTGTTGCTAGAGAGTTGCGTAAAAAAGGATTTAATAAAGTAATTTCTTTGGCGCCGGAAGTTTTATAAGAAGAAATCTCATTAAATATATGAAGATAAAAAAAGGAGATAAAGTACAAATAATTAAAGGCAAAGATCGTGTCCGTACTTCCAAAACAGGAAAAGGAAATCAAGGTAAAGTTTTGGCGGTTAATAATGTTAAAGGCGTATTGTTAGTAGAAGGATTAAATTTACGCTTTAAACATGTAAAACCTCGCAAAGAGGGAGAAAAAGGACAGAGAATCGAAGTTCCAGGACAAATTAAGATTTCAAATGTCATGCTGGTTTGTCCCAAATGTTCTACTGCCACAAGAGTTGGTTATAAATTACTTTCTGGTGATACCAAAGGAGCAAAAAAGGTCAGAATTTGTAAAAAATGTGGTGAAGCCATTGAATAAAAAGAAAACAATCTAATTGATTTATATGAATAGTTTACAAAAATTTTATAACGATGAGGTTGTTCAATCTCTCAAAAAAGAGTTTGGCTATACCAATAAGTTAGCCGTTCCAGCAGTGAAAAAAATTATTTTGAATGTTGGAGTTGGTCATGCGGTAAAAGACAAAGAAGTTATCAATGTTGTCAAAAGTACTTTAACTAGAATTTCTGGACAAAGACCGGTAGAAACTCTTGCTAAACAATCAATTTCTAATTTTAAAATTAGAAAAGGAATGGTGGTTGGATTGAAAGTGACTTTGCGGGGTCACAGGATGTGGGATTTTTTGGAGAAGTTAATTAAAATAACTTTTCCTAGAATTAAAGATTTTCGAGGCTTAGCATTTAAAGGTTTTGACAAAAGTGGTAACTATTCAATTGGATTAAAAGAAGTTACGCCTTTTCCGGAAATTACCCCAGAAGATTTAGAAAGAACTCATGGTTTAGAAATCTGTTTTGCAACTACCGCCAAGAGTATCAAAGAAGGTCAAGCTTTGTTTAGAGAATTAGGGTTCCCATATATAAAAGAAGGAAATAAATAATGTAAATCAATTATCACGATAGAATTATGTCCACACAAGCTCAATACATGAAATCACAAGATAAACCAAAATTTTCTACCAGAGTCGTTCGTCGATGCTGGAAGTGCGGTCGTGTTCACGGCTATATGAGAAAGTTTGGTTTGTGTCGTATCTGTTTCCGCGAGATGGCCGAAAGAGGAGAAATCCCCGGTGTCACCAGAAGCAGTTGGTAAATCAGTGAACACATAATTATTTTGATGAAAATATATTATATAAACTTATGACAATGACAGATCCAATCGCTGACATGCTTACTCGAGTTAGGAATGCTTCCATGGCCGGAAAAATAGAGGTCTTGGTACCTTATTCTAAACTTAAGTTGGCTTTGGCTAAAATTTTGGAAAAAGAAGGCTACTTCGCCTCTGTTGAAGTTGTCGATGAAAATGCCAAAAATATTAAAATCATTTTAAAGTATTTAGGAAAAAGATTGCCAGCTATTAAATCCATAAAAAAAGTTAGTAAAGTGGGTCAAAGAATTTATGTTGGTAAAGCTGAGATTCCTAAGGTTTTGAATGATTTTGGCGTTTCTATTGTTTCAACATCCAAAGGTTTAATGACAGGAAAAGAAGCCAAAAAACTTGGTGTCGGCGGAGAATTGATGTGTGAAATTTACTAAATTTAATAAAAATTCTTATATTTATTGATTAGCATATGTCAAGAATAGGAAAATTGCCAATAACGCTTTCCGCCGGAGTTGAGGCTAAAATGGAAAAAAATCTTTTGTCAATCAAAGGACCAAAGGGCGAAAACAGTTGTGAGATTCACTCTCATGTTAATGTTGAGATTGATTCATCTAACAATGAGATTAAAGTTTCTGTTAAAGATCCTGAGAATAAAAAGGATAAGGCTCTTTGGGGTTTGTTTAGAAGTCTTATCGCCAATATGGTTAGTGGTGTGACAGCTGGTTTTGAAAAGAAATTAGAAATTAATGGTATTGGTTATAAAGCTTCTGTTTCAGGTTCTAAATTGACGCTTAATGTTGGATTTTCTCATCCGGTAGAATTTCTTTTGCCAGTAGGTATTAGTTGTAAGGTTGAAGGTAATGTTATTACCGTTAATGGGATTGATAAACAGTTGGTTGGAGAGGTCGCAGCCAACATTAGAAAGGTTAAAAAACCTGAGCCATATTTAGGCAAAGGGATTAAATATTTGGATGAAGTTCTCCGCCGAAAGGCTGGTAAGAGTGGAACCAAAAAAGGTGCTTAATGAAACTTTATGAGAAATGAACAAAAGAAAAAATTAAATAGTATTATTCGTCGCAAAGCGCGTGTTCGTAAAACCATAAAAACGAACAGTGGGTTAATTCGATTGGCTATTTTTAGAAGTTTAAAGCATTTTTATGCTCAAATTATTGATGATAGTAAGGGGGTAACATTATGTTCTGCTTCAGATAAGGATATTTCAGAAAAAAATATTAAGCCGATAGAGAAAGCCAAATTAGTTGGAGTGCTTATTGCTAAAAGAGGATTAGAAAAGGGAGTTAAAGAAGTTGTTTTTGATCGACGATCTTATAAATATCATGGTCGAGTTAAATCTGCGGCTGAGGGCGCCAGAGAGGGCGGACTAAAATTTTAATAAGAACACGAATATATGGCACAAAATGATAATAGAAGATCCAAAAAAGGTTTTAATAAACCGGAGTCTGAGTTTGAGCAAAAAATAATTGATCTAGCTCGGGTTACCAGAGTTATGGCCGGTGGTAAGAGAATGCGCTTTCGCGCCTGTGTTGCTATTGGTGACAAAAAGGGTCGTTTTGGTGTTGGTTTGGCAAAAGGTGCGGATGTCACTTTTGCTGTTAATAAAGCGGTTAATAAGGCTAAAAAAGATTTAAGAACTATTCCGTTAATCAATGAAACTATTCCAATGCCGGTGCATATTCATTATAAGGCAGCGCAAATTTTAATGAAACCAGCTCCTCAAGGTACTGGAGTTAAGGCTGGTGGTCCAATGCGTGTTTTGTTGGAATTAGCTGGAGTTCCTAATGTGATTGGAAAAATGCTTGGGACAAACAACAAAATTACTAATGTTAAAGCTTTTTACTCGGCAGTAGATTTTATTTCAAGTAAGTTTGTTAAAGAAAAAAAGATTGTTTCAAAAGTAGAAAAGAAAGAAATTGAGGGTATTAAAAGTGAAGTGAAAATTGAAAAGAAAGAGAAGGAAGAAAAGAAGCCTGTTCGCAAAACAGCATCAAAAATTGCAAAAAAAGTGATTACAAAAAAGGCCAAATAAGAAATTAAATAATGCAATATGGCGATAACATTAAGTAATATTGGCACAGCCAAAAAGAAAAAAACCAGAGTTGGTCGTGGTAATGGATCGGGTCATGGAACTTATTGTGGCCGAGGGAAAAAAGGACAAAAGGCGAGGTCTGGTGGAAAAGGAGGTTTGAAGTTGAAAGGTTTTAGACGAACACTTTTAACGATGCCTAAATTTAAGGGTATGAAACCTCGTTATCCAAAAAAGCAGGTAGTTCTTTTGAGCACTATCGAAAAGCTTTTCTCTGTGGGGGAAGTTGTTTCTCCACAAACTCTATTTGATAAAAGGGTAATTGATAAAAAGTCTTTACCGGTAAAGGTTTTATTGGCTAAAAAACAGGAGAGTTTGACTAAAAAGTTAGAATTAACAGGAGTAATTGTTTCTCAAAAAGCTAAAGAGGTTATTGAAAAAGCCGGAGGCAAGGTCACTTAAAAAAAGTTGACCTCGCTTTTTTTATTTTTAAACAAAATAAAGTCAAAAATATGTGGGATAAATTTTTACAAATCTGGAGGGTGAAAGAATTACGCAATAAGATTTTTTTTGTTTTGGCCATGCTATTGATTTTTCGAGTTGCGGCGCATATTCCTATACCGGGAGTTAATGTTGAAAATTTAAAAGAATTTTTTGGAAGTAATCAAATCTTGGGGTTGTTAAATCTTTTTTCCGGAGGAGGAATGCAAAACTTTTCTATTGTTATGATGGGGGTTGCTCCATATATTACTTCTTCAATTATCTTTCAACTTTTGGGAATGATTGTTCCTAAAATTGAGGAGATGATGAAAGAACAAGCGGGAAGATCCAAAATAAATTTTTATACGAGAATTGCAACTGTTCCTTTGGCGATGCTTCAAGCTTATGGCATGATTACTTTGTTAAGAAGATCTTCGGCTAATATTTTGGAGTCAGTATCTTTTTTTGAGCTTTCAGCAATGTTGATTACCATTACTGCCGGAACTATATTTTTAGTTTGGTTGGGAGAATTAATTACTGAGAAAAAAATCGGCAATGGTGTTTCAATGTTAATTTTTGCGGGAATTGTTTCTGGGATTCCGAAGGCATTACAAGAAATGGCTATTAATTTTTCCAAGGATCAATTGATTACTTTGGTTATTTATTTGGTAATTGCACTGTTAACCATTGTTGGTGTTGTTATTATTACCGAAGGGCAAAGAAATATTCCGATCACTTATGCAAAAAGAGTTAGAGGGATGAAAATGTATGGTGGTGGGAGTACTCATCTTCCAATTAGAGTAAATACGGCAGGGGTAATTCCGATTATTTTTGCTATTTCGATAATTTTATTTCCACCAATGGTCGCCCAGTTTTTTCTGCGAGCCAATACTATTTGGGTTAAAAATGGCGCTCAAGCTGTAATTGATTTTTTTCAAAATCAAATGGTTTATGGTATTTTTTACTTTATTTTAGTTTTTGCTTTTACTTATTTTTATACGGCTGTTATTTTTCATCCTCATCAAATTGCTGAAAATTTACAAAAAAATGGTGGATTTGTTCCTGGAATTCGTCCGGGTTTAAATACCGCAGAGTATTTAAAGAGAACGATTTCAAAGATTACATTAACCGGAGCTTTATTTTTGGCTGTGATTGCTGTTTTGCCTTTATTATTGCAAAATACGGCAGGGATGACTTCAATGGTTATCGGTGGAACAAGTATTTTGATTGTGGTTAGTGTTGTTATTGATATGATCAAGCAGATTGATTCTCAAATGACAATGCGTGATTACGAAAGTTTATAGAGGTAATTTTTTTATAAATTTAAAAAGCTGGATTTATTCCGGCTTTTTTGATATAATAAATTAAGTTTAAATAAGGATTAAAATAGTAAAAGATATTTTTAAGGTAGTAGTTTAAAGATTATCTCTGAAAATAATAATGGTAGTAAACTTTTTTATGAGTAAAAAAATCTATATTTTGATTGGACCTCCCGGATCGGGAAAGGGAACACAGGCAACATTGTTACAAAAAGAGTTTGATTTAAATGTTATTGGTTCCGGTTCCATTTTGCGACAACAAATAAAAAATAGAACTAGGATAGGAAAAATCGCCAAGAAGTTTGTGGAAGATGGTGATTTGGTTCCAAGTATGTATGTTATCCCTCTAATTTTAAAAAAAATAAAAAACTCAACGAAGGATATTTTATTGGATGGCTTTCCCAGAACTCTTAACCAGTTTAAACAGTTAGAAGAGTTTATTAATGAAAATAAAGGATACATGGTTAAGTTGTTAGAAATTAAAATTTCTATACCTAAATTACAACAACGGGTTGGTGGTCGTTGGCATTGTCATTGTGGAGAAATTTTTCATACAGTTTATCGTCCTCCAAATATTGAAGGTATTTGTGATGTTTGTCATAAAAAATTATTTAGAAGAAGAGATGAAGGTTTAAATGTTTTAAAAAATAGAATTTTGATTTTTCGCAAAAGAACAATGCCGTTAGTAAGATTTGCCAAAAATCACAACAGGTTTGGTTATTATTTTGTAGATGGTAATGCCAATATCTCTGAAGTTAATAAGAGTCTAAGAAAATTTATTAAATAAATAATGTCATTAATTAAAACGAAAAAAGAAATAGGACTTTTACAAGAGGGCGGAAAAATTTTGGCTGAAATTTTATATTCAATTAAAGATAAAGTTTTACCTGGTGTCACAACTAGAGAACTTTCTGATTTTGCTGAAAAAAGTATTATTTTGGCCGGAGGAAATCCTTCTTTTAAAGATTATGGAGAAGATCCTCCTTTTCCTTCTGGTTTGTGTGTTTCTGTAAATGAAGAGTTGGTCCATGGTATCCCTGGTGACAGAGTTTTGCAAAATGGTGATATTGTCGGACTTGACATTGGGATGCAATATCCGGCGAATGGTGGTTTATTTACCGATACAGCGATTACTGTTGGTGTGGGGAAAATTAGCAAAGAAGATGATAAATTAATAAAGGTCACCAAAAGAGCTTTGGATATCTGGATCGAAAATTTACATCCTGGTGCAAATTTAAATAAAATTGCACAAAAGGTTCAGAAATATGTTCAAGAAAATGGCTATTCTATCGTTAGAGAATTAGTTGGGCATGGAGTTGGACATGCTGTTCATGAGGATCCGCCTATTGCCAATTACTATATTCCGGGGGATGATTTTATTGTTAGATCAGGGATGGTTTTGGCTTTTGAACCCATGGTCAGCTTGGGTGGATTTAGAATAAAAACTTTGAGTGATGGTTGGACTATTGTTATTGCCGATGGAAGTCGTTGTGCCCATTTTGAACACACGGTAGCAATAACCGATTCCGGAATTATTGTTATTACCAAAAAATAATATGAATTATTTAGGGATTGATTGGGGAGAAAAAAAAATTGGTTTAGCCATTGGTTCAAGTGATGTTAAAGTAGCATCACCTTTTGGTGTTTTGAAGAAAAAAAAGCAAGAAGTTTTTGAGTGGTTAAAAAAAATTATCGAAGAAGAGCAAATAGATATTGTTGTTTTGGGAAAACCACTTAAACTGGTAAGTTCTTTACCGATTAGTAAAGAGTGGGAAAGTTTTTACGAAGATTTAAAAAAAATTGGTTTACCAATTTTTTTGGAAGATGAACGATTAAGTTCGTTAATGGCTAGAAAAATTTCTTTTGAAGACAAAAAAAACAAAAATGATGATGATGCCGTTTCGGCCATGATTATTTTGCAGTCATATTTTGATAAAATAATGAATAAATAGAAAGCTTTTGTAATTTTTGAGGGTGATAATTTTAATATGGAAAGAATTTTTGAAACAGAAGCGATTGTTTTAAAGAAAGTCGATTGGAAAGATAATGATTTGATATTTTCTTTATTTACCAATAGTTTTGGAAAAATAAATCTTTTGGCGGTTGGTGCAAAAAAAATAAAAAGTAAATTGGCTGGGCAATTAAGTTTGCCCGGTTTTTTGAAGATTAATTTTATTAAGGGTAAAAAAAATGATAAATTAATTCAGGTGTATTGTTATAATTTATTACCAATAAAGGATGAAAAAGATTTTTTATTTTGGCAATTAATGGTAGAACTATTGGAAAAAACCGTTCCTGTAGGCGAAATAAATAAAGATATTTTTTCTTTGAGTGAAAAGTTTTTTATCCAGATAATTTTAGAAAAAAGATTAGAAAAGAAATTATTGTTATTGTCAGTTTTTATTATTAAAAAATTAGCAATTTTAGGTTATGATATTGAAGAAAGGGAAAAAGATATTTCGTTGGGAGGTCTTGTTGGCGAAAAAGATCTTAGATCTTTTGTTGGCCAGGTGAAAAGTTTGTCTTCTGGGGGATCAGTTTCCTTGGGGTCAACGAAAATTGTACAATTAATTAGATTGTTAAGAAAGTTTTTGGAATATCATGTTGATAAAGAGTTTAAGGGACTTCGATTTATAACGGAGAACAAGGATTTTTGGGTTTGACATTCTTAAATTTTTATTATAAATTCAACTGTTCGTTAACAATGGAGGATTAAATGAAAAATGGGTATATTATTTTGTTTTTTTGCTCGGTTATTTTTGTCGGGTGTTCTTTTCATGTTCTTTGGGGAGAAGAAGATTCTGTAATTTCTAAAAATAATGATAATATTCAGAATATTGATTTTGAAGGTTCCCTTGATGGGGTAATTTTACCGGATGAATATAGTTTAGATAATCATGTTGGGGTAGATGATTTTTTTGAAAGTAAAGAAGTTCTCTTTAATGATATTTTAGAAATTAAGCAAGAAAAAGATTTTGACATTTTTGAAGTTGATGAAGAATTAATTTCTGAGGTTAATGAAGATTTTTTAGAGAATGATATTATTATGGAAATTGATACTATGATAGTTTGTGATTTGGGATATTATTGGGATGGAGAAAGTTGTGTTAGTTTTTGTTCGGCCGAGAGATATTTTGAACCAGAATCACAAACCTGTATGGATTATCCTTGTTGTGATTATGAGGGGCTCTGGAAGGTGGTTATATATCAACAGGATGCTTCTTCTTTGGTTTTGTCGGCAAATTTGAGTCAGAAGGTGGCTGTTTTGCAAGGAACTTTGACTAATATCCCATTAGGGGAAGTTTATTATTGTAATGGTTCTTTGCAAAAAAAAGTTTTTTCTTTGGAATGTCTAAATTATGGAAAAAAGTTTGTTTTTTCTTCAACTAATGCCTTAGCCGAAAAGGTTACTGCTTTTTGCTTGTATAGTGATAGCTCTGTCCAAGATAAACAGTTGCCGTTTGTCTTTGAAAAATTGTAGTTCTTTGTCGTTCCGCTTCGTCTAAAATAGACGAAGCTTTTTTTATAAAAAAAAAGCCCGGATCTTTGATGATCCGGGCGGAACGACAAAATCTAATCTTTGACTGATTGGCGTATTTGACGACAGATCGTCCAGCCAAATTTGAACTCTCGACAGGGCAATTTTTTCGAACTGGTGCAATGTTCTGCTCCGGTTCGAGGACATTCTTCTCCAAATGCAATGTTGTTATACCATTGCTCAATGAAGTTAACTATGTCACTTTTTCCCCTGGACATTGCGGGCAGGGCGGGGCCGCCGTTGCTCAGTAGGTTTCTACCAGGAGAGAGGTACCAAAACTTTCCTGGTCCAACTCCCGGTTTTGAGAGTTCGTCCCAATTGAGGACTTTTCCGGACTCATTTTCAAGA
Organism: uncultured Gammaproteobacteria bacterium; assembly: GCA_964605975.1. Taxonomy (GTDB): domain Bacteria; phylum Patescibacteriota; class Patescibacteriia; order UBA11705; family JABHMO01; genus JBAYHA01. The sequence goes on along the minus strand of CAZSER010000002.1, from coordinate 15,713 downwards.
ACATTAAGTCCCCGAAAAAGTTCTGGTAATAGTCCACCAGAAGGATTAGCTAGGACAAAATGTCCATCACTAAACTCCTGGACAATCAGGTCGGTTTGGGGGTTTTTCTTTACTTGTTCAGAAATGACAAAGGGATTATCACTCTGAAATATGAGAAACTTGTCCCCGTTTCGATCGGCAATCTCTTGCCTCGCCTCTTGTCGGAGAACAGCACAACCGTCCTCAACGGACTGAACCAGTGCTCCAAACCAGCTTTGAAGCTCTGGGCTCAAAAGTCCAAACTTCCTTTTTATCTCGGAGAGAGAAAACTCTCCAGGGTAGAGAAGTTGGACTTTTATCGCCAAAATGGCGATAAGAAAAACCTGCTGGAAGGTTTTTTCTTCGCATCCCCATAATCGATAGCAGTTATTAATAAACTGCCAAAATCCATTCTCGGCTTTTCTTCCCTCATTATTCTCGAGGTAGGCAAAAAACGGTTGGTATTCCGGCTTTTCGCTAACTCCGAGATACTTAGCAAAGAACAGCCAAGGTTCTTCTGAGCAGGCGCCATCAACTTCCAGTTCTCGGAAGTTGCGCCCAATGGAGATTTTCCCCTTCGGGGCGTTCTTAACCAAGAACCCCTTTCCGGCTTCCTGGGCAATCAGGAAGCAGGAAAAGAAATCTCCAAGATTAGCACAGAACGGCAATTCAATCTGAACTGCCATCTTGGCTTTCTTGACAAAAAACCGAAAAACAAATCCTTCATTACCCTTTTTCATGTCGTCTCCTTCCCCTGATTTTAACAGGGTTTTTGTTGTTTAAGGAACATTTAATTTTAGCATAAAAAGAAAAATAAGTCAATGAGAAAGGGCGAAAAGTTTTTAAAATTGATTTTTGTCTTTTTTTACTTTAAATTTAGATAAATAAAAAATCACCAGTTAGGTGAGATTAATTGGTGGACCCTACAGGGCTCGAACCTGCGACCTCTTCCATGCCATGGAAGCGCTCTAGCCAAACTGAGCTAAGGGCCCATAAGTTATCCTAAATTTTTTTAAAAAAATGGTGGGCGCTAGTGGATTCGAACCACTGACCTTCTCGACGTCAACGAGACGCTCTAACCAACTGAGCTAAGCGCCCAAAAAAGCTTATTTATAATAGCAAAATAGTAGTTTTTGTCAATTTATTATTTTTTTATGTTGAAAAATTATGGTGGGCCTGCTGGGATTTGAACCCAGGACCCCCACTTTATAAGAGTGGTGCTCTTACCGACTGAGCTACAGGCCCCCAAAAACAAAATCATTATAGCGAAAATAAAGCTATTTGTCGAGCGATAGAACTAATTTTATTTTTTCTAATAAATAATCAATTGAACCAGAAAAAGGAAAAGTAAAAAAGCCATTATTTTCTTTTAAATTATATTCTGGAAAAAGGGCAGAAAAATTGCTATTTTCGGTGGATTTTATTAAACAAAAATTTTGACCTTTTTGTTGATAAATTAAAATACTAAAGTTAATTGTCGGAATAGAAAGAATTAGTTCATCAATTACACCTGGAAGATCCGAGGGGCTGGCTTTTGTTTCCAAAAAATCTTGTTCGGAAATTTGAGCAAAGGCAACTTTTTCGTCAAAATGAGTTTGGAGTTTTAATAGAATTTTGCCCCATAATTTAATTGATCCAATGGTTTGTTTGCCAAAAAGATTTTGCATTATTTTTTCTCTTTCTGCTCCTTTGTCTAGAAGTTCGCTAGCGATTTGTAAACTACGGGAATTTATTTCTGGAGAGCGAAAGCCTTTTGTTTTTTCGATCATTCCTGCTAATAGATATGAGGCTATTTTTTCATTAAAATATTTGTTATCAAAATTTTTACTTAAATCAAAAATAATTTCAGATAAAGAGACTTGAGTCTTAGTAAAATTTTCTATCTCGGTTTTTATATTAATAATATGTTCATATTTAGAGTTTGTAATTTTTTTTAAAAAATCTTCATTTTCATTTAAGTTTAAAAGAATAAAAAGATCAAAAGAATTAGAAAGCGTATTTATTTGAGGAGCTTTTCCTTTGGGGGTAATGATTTTAATTGATATTTTTCCTGCTTTTTTTTCATATTGAATATCAGGTATTTTGTCGCCATCTATATCAATAGAAAGAACATAATCTTCTTTTACTTCTCCCAAAATTTCTTTGACTTCTTCCCAAAGTGAAAATTTTTCAGAGGGTTTAAAGTGGGGGGAGAAGATGGTTGGTAGTGAACCAGTATTTTTTAATAAATTATAAATAGCTAAACCACTGCCAAGATGGTCAATCCCCGGATTTTCAGGTAGAATAATTAGTGGCCTTTTGGCCAATTTGATTTTTTGGATATGAGTTGGAGGAAAAATAGTCATGATAAGGGTTATTATCTTAAGAGTAATTAGTTATCATAATCTTTTTTTAAGGGGCTGTCAATGGAGTTTGTTTAAGACAATAAAGTCCTCTTTTGTCAAATTAACAGTTGCGAAAATAGTTCTTTTTTGTTAAAATATAAACAATAAAATTAATCTAAATATATGGATTTTTGTAAGGTTTATAATCCGCAAGAAAATGAAGAAAGAATTTATCAAGAGTGGGAAAATAAAAAGCTTTTCTCTCCTGATTGTGGACCAGTTAAAAACGGGAAACATTTTTCCATTGTTTTACCACCTCCAAATGTGACTGGAACATTGCATTTAGGTCACGCTTCGATGTTGGCAATTGAAGATTTAATGATTCGTTATAAAAAAATGCAGGGGTTTACCACTGTTTGGATCCCCGGAACGGATCATGCTTCTATTGCGACGCAAAATGTTGTTGAAAAAAAATTATTAAAAACGGAAGGAAAATCCAGACATGATTTTGGCCGAAAGGATTTTTTGCAAAAAGTGGAAGAACATGTTGAAGAGTCTAAATCAACAATAAAAAAACAGATCAAAAAAGTTGGTTCTGCTTTGGATTGGTCTCGAGAGGCTTATACCTTGGATGAGTTACGAAGTCGTGTTGTTCGCAAAGTTTTTAAAAACATGTTTGATGATGGGTTAATTTATCGTGGTTATAGAATTGTTAATTGGTGTCCTCGTTGTCAATCTACCTTGGCTGATGATGAAGTAGATTACAAGGAAAAAACAACTAAGTTTTATACTTTTCGCTATGATAAAAATTTCCCTTTTGAAATTTCTACTACTCGACCGGAGACAAAGTTGGGAGATACGGCCGTAGCGGTTAATCCGCAAGATGAACGGTATCAAAAATTTATTGGCAAAACTATTTTGGCTGATTTTTGTGGTAATAAGTTAAAACTAAAAATTATTGCTGATGAAAATGTTGATCCTACTTTTGGAACAGGCGCGTTGGGTGTGACACCGGCGCATAGTTCGGTGGATTATGAAATGTCTCAAAAAAACAGGTTACCTTTAATCAGGGTTATTGATGAAGAAGGTAAAATGACTCGAGAGGCTGGAAGATATTTCGGGTTTACCGCTCTTGAAGCTCGAGAAAAAATAGTTCAATGTTTAGAAGGTCAAAATTTAATTTCGCAACAGGAAGATTTAAAACATAATTTATCACTTTGTTATCGTTGTGGTACGGCGATAGAGCCTATTCCTTCTAATCAGTGGTTTGTTGATGTTAATAAAAAAATTACCAAAAAGGGAAATAAATATTTTGAACGAGGGGCATCTCTGAAAGATGTTGCTTTACAGGTTGTTAAATCGGGAGAAATAAAAATTATTCCGGATCGTTTTGCAAAAACTTATGAACATTGGATGGATAATTTGCATGATTGGTGTATTTCTAGACAAATTTGGTTTGGTCACAGAATTCCCGTTTGGTATAAACAAGGAAAGAAGGTTATATTTTTTCGGCATGGTCAAGCTGTGGGAAATCAAAAAGGTTTTTTAAATTCGGATATTTCTAAAATAGAAAATGTTTTAACTGATTTAGGGGTAGAAGAAGTCAAAAAATCGGCCCAAGAATTAAAAAACAAAAAGATAGATTTAATAATTTATTCAGATTTTACTAGAACAAAACAAACGGCAGAAATTTTGGCTCAAGAGTTAGGTGTTTCGGAGTTGATTGCCGATTCTCGTTGGCGAGAAGTGGGTGTTGGTGATTTTGAGGGGATGACCGATGAGGAATTTAGTGATTTTCGAGAAAAAAATTGGCCACAATGGAAAGATGGAACTCCACGAAACATTGAATCTTTTAACTCTTTGCAAAAAAGAGTTTACGAGGCGTGTCAGGATTTACAAGATAAATTTGCTAAGAGAACTGTTTTAGTTGTGGCGCATGGAGATTCTATTCGCATGGCTAGCTTTTTGGGGAACAATTATGAAGCGGAAAATTTTACCAAATTGCCATATCCAAATACTGGTTGTTATTTTGAGTTAGATTTAGCACCAACAGAAATAAAAGTTTCGGAGACAGAGATAGTGGAAGATGGTTGGTTGCAAGATGAAGATACTTTGGACACTTGGTTTAGTTCTGGATTATGGACATTTTCTACAATGTTGCCAGAAGATTGGGATGGAAAAAGTTTTTCTTCGGAGGATATTAAAAAATTTCATCCGGTTTCTGTTATGGAAACGGGGTATGATATTTTGTTTTTTTGGGTGGCTAGAATGATTTTGATGACAACTTATAATATCGGAGAAATTCCTTTTGAGACGGTCTATTTACATGGTTTAATTCGCGACAAAGATGGTGACAAGATGAGCAAATCAAAACCACAGACGGCAATTGATCCGTTAATTGCTGGAGAAAAATACGGTATGGATGCTGTTCGTTTGAGTTTGTTAGTCGGGAATACGGCAGGGAATGATATTCGTTTATATGATGAAAAAATCGAAGGTTTTCGTAATTTAGTTAATAAGTTATGGAATATCTCTAGATATCTATTTACTCTTTTGGAAGAAAAGGGGGGGGGGTCGCAAATGCAAGAAGGTGACTGGGGAGAGCAAAAAGATTGGACAGTTTTTGATCGAGCAATTGTTTCGAAATGGCAAAAAGTGAAACAAAAAACAACGCAACTTTTGGATGAATACAACTTTTCGGCTTCGGGTGAAGTTTTGCGAGAGTTTATGTGGGATGATTTGGCCGATTGGTATTTGGAAATTAGTAAAGTCGAAAAAGGGAAAGAAAAAATTTTTTATAATTTATTATTGGAACTTTTGAAATATTGGCAACCATATATTCCTTTTGTTAGTCAGGCTGTTTATGAAAAATTCCAGCCAGAAAAATTTTTGTTAATTGAGAAATGGCCAGAAAGTTCTTTGAGTATGATGGATATTGACGCGGAGGAGTTTTATGAAGAGTTTCGTCAGTTAGTTGGTGCCGTAAGAAATATCAGGGCAACTTATAAAATTGATCCGGTTAAAAAGGTTCGGTTGTGTTTATCTGGTGAAGTTGAGAAATGGTATCCATCACTAGAAATTTTAAAAGTTTTGGCACGACTTAATGAGATTGAAGTTGTCACCGAAAAACCGCCACAATCGGCTTCTGCCATTGTTGGCAAAACAACGATTTACTTGCCTTTGGCCAAGTTATTGGATTTGCAAATAGAAGTCAAGAGACAGAAAGAAGAGTTGGCTAATTTGGAAAAATATATTAAAAATTTATCAACTAAATTAGAAAATGAAGATTTTGTTAAAAATGCTCCACTCAATATTGTTGAGTCCGAAAAAAACAAATTAACGGAAGCAAAAGATCGTCAACAAAAAATTATTGAAACAGTTAAAAATTTACAGTAAAAAATAAAAGCACCATTAGGTGCTTTTATTTTTTTTCATCATTATGATAAAATAGAGTTATAAAAATTTAGTGTAATTTATGGAAAAGAGCTTTAATTTTTTGGCAGAAGAAAGAATAAGCACTCCGAAGAAAAAAAGAATTATTAATCCAGAGGAGTTGCGAAAAGAAGCGGAAGATTTCATTTCTTTTAATAAGGATATTTTAGATATTATTTCTGGTGATAGTAGTTTGCAATATCAAGTAGGAGAGGGCAGTCATATTCAGTTTTTGGAAGGGAAAGTTCAGTTGGGGTTGGAGCTTTTTAAATGGAAACATGAACTTAATGGAGAGAAAGATGCTCCACTTTGGGCATGTTGTCATGAATTAGCGCACTTTGCTGATTTGGTGGCAGATCCGGAGGGTTTATTAAGTAACTTTCAAAAAAGTAAAGAACTGGCTAGAGAAAAAGCGTCATTTTTTCGTGAAATATTGAATAAGCGATTTTCTAAATTACCAGCATGGATAGATAAAGAAAGAGTTATTGACGAAAAAACGGGAGAAAAAATGACCGGACTGGAACTGTTTTTAACATCACAAAGGAATAAATTTTATAACTATTTGGATGATATTTATGTTAATAGGTTTGTTGGGGTTAAATTAAGTCAGTTTGGTGCGGGGACTTCTCCAATGGTCAAGAGATTATATCGAGACTTTCTTTTTCCAGCCAAGGCTAGGGGAGAAGAAAGTGGTGCTGAGGATCTGTGTTTTTTCATGGGAATGAGAGTAGATCAGTTTGGCGGAGTTCTTTTGCGTCAAAGAATGGTTCCTGATCAGAGGATTTTATGTCATCCGGATGTTTATAATACTTTGTCTAAAAACTTTTTTGGAACAAGCTTGACTGATCTTACAGAACAGATAACCACTCCTGATCCTAACTTGAAACACAGAAAAGATTTGGCTTCTTTGAGATACTCAAAAATAGAGCAGTTTCTGGAGCCAGAATTTTGGCGTTTATTAGAATTAGATTTCTCTGACATGGAAATACCACTAGATGATCCATGCAACAAGGGTGAGGGTGAGGGTGAAAGAAGTAAAGGTAAAATCTCAAATAAAAAGCCTGATAAAAATTCAATAACCGAAATGCCTTTTGATATTGAAGAGGTTAAAAAATTTATTGAAGAGAGAAAGAAGTTTGATAGAAGTAAAAAAAGACAAGAAAACAAAAAGAAAAGATATGAAAGATTAACTCCAGAACAAAAAAAAGATTATTATGATAGACAGGAGTCGCTAGATTTTTACAGAGCGCACCAAGAGCGCTTAACTGCGGAGGGAGTAACAGCGGAGCATATAATGAGTTATGAGGCGTTAAAAAAGTCAGTTGAGCCTTATCGGGATGATTTGGCAACTATATTTGAGAGAGCAATTAATACGATAGAAAAACAGATTTCTTTTGCTTGGGAAAAATATTTTTATTCTGGTAGGTTGGATGTCAAAAGATTATTAAAGAGGTACAGCCATTTTTTTTCTAGTGAAGAGGAAGATTTTTTTATTCCCTTTGATAGACTAGAGGCTTATGAACGAAAAGAGTTTATTGAGAAATTAAAATTACAACCGGACGAGTTTCGTTTGCGGTTTTTGTTTGATAATTCGGGATCTATGAAAGGAGATATAATGCATTCGGCTCGTCAAATGATGGTGCTTTTTTCGGAGGCTTTAAATGAATTTCAGTCACGATTAGAAAATCGTTTTCGGGAGTTAAATCTAACAAAACCTCCAATTTTGGTTAATACTCAAGTAATTGTTTGGGGTGAAGAAGATAAAATGAAAGAAGTAAAACCTTTATTGCGCAATGGGCAAGCGAGAAATGGAATAGAGGATCGAATTATGAGATACGCTGCTTTTGCCAAAATGGATGCTTCTCATGAGGATACAGTAAGTTTTCCTGCTTGGGAGTTGGTGGATGCAACTTTTTTGCCAGAGGATAGAAAGAGAATTAAAGAAAGAAAATTGGTTGATATTACTTTGGAAACAACAGATGGTCTTATTCGTGATTCCCAAAAAACAAGAAATATTATTCATGCTTTAAAAGGAAAAGACAAAGAAACTATAATTACCAAAGCTTTTTTGATTGATCTTCCAATAATTGACGAAAAAGGTGAGAAAATAAGGGGGCCTTATAGTGAGCAGGCGAGAACGGTATTTTTTGGGATTCATGGGAATGCAGAGGATGATTTGAATGGGGATGGTGTTGTCGTTGAAACAGTTTCAGATTATGTCGAAAAATGTGTGATTTTATTATCACAACAAATAGATAAAGCATTAACTCAAATAGAAGTTCTTAGTTCGGATAATTAAGAAAATTAATATAAAAAATATGGTATTACGTGAAAATTTTATTGCTATTCCAAAAGCAAAGGAGAGAGAAAAAGCTTCGCCAGAAGAAATTGAGAATTATGAAACAAGGCTCCTTAAAGCGAAAGAGTATTTCGAGACCTATCGAGAGTACCACCGGTTATGGAGAGATATTAGACCTTTTTTGAAGGCATTATCTGGTGGAGATGAAATAAAAAATATTAAGAGCGTTAAACTGCCAAAAGAAAGGTTATCTTCTGGTAATGATGGTAAGGTGGTTAGAAAAATCGAAAAAAGTGAAAGGAGTTCTCAAAAAAGTTATCGTCGTTTAACAATGAATAGACTTTCCGTTTCTGATCCTCAAAGTTGTGTGGAGTTTATAAACAAGAAAAAAATTAGAGAACAGCTTTTTTTGTCAACTAAGGATTTAGACAGTTTAAACAAGGAGGAAGTAGAAAGTTATGTTAATCAAGAAATAGAACTTATTGTAGGGAAGTTAGCTGAAATTAAAGCTCTATATCTCAAGCTCTCCGGCAATGAGGATGGTGAAAACTATTTTACTGACGAAGATGTTGCTACTTTTGAATTTAAAAAAGATCGAATTTTTAGGATGGGTGTTAAGGTAAAGCGTACAAAAAAAAGATTAGAAAGTTTGTTGGCTTTAAGAGAGAGAGCTTCTTTGCGTGGTGATTATAAAACCATGGATAAAGCAAAGAATGATTATAAAATATTAAAAACAAAGTTAGATGTTTTATTGCGTGATGATGTTGATGCTCATTATGCTGTGGCGATTGAAAATATTATGGATATGCGGACCGTTTTTTCGGAAGGAAAAGGAAGGAGAGTCGTTGAAACTCCGTATGTGTTAGAAAAAATGTCGGAAATCATGGACTCTTTGGAAGAAGGAAGACCGGTTTTTCTTTATGGAGAAAAGGGGGCAGGTAAAACGGAGGTCGCTCGGCATTTGTCTATAACGCAGCTAAACAAGAAGTTCTTGCTACGGTGGAAGAAGGATAATCCTCCTCCAGTGAAACCGGAGGCACCAGAAGTTCTTCCTAATCCAGATCGTGATGATTATGATGATCAAGAAAGTTTTGATCAGGCATTATTAAATTATGAAAAAGCAGTAAAAGAATTTGAACAATACCGAAGTCAGCCTACTAGTAAAAAAACGGCAGAATTAAAAGAGTGGAGAAAAAAATATCGACAATGGTTGGCTAAATATGAAGAGCTAAAAAATGAAGTTTTTGTGATTTCTGGAAATAAAAATACGGATACTACCGATCTATTGGGCGGAATTAAAATGGAAAAGGTGATAAAGAGAACGCCCGAAGAACAAACAAAAATAATTAGTGATAAGATAGAGGCGTTTCGTTTAAGCAAAAAAGAAGAGAGCGTGGCGGAGGATAGAGTAGAAGAGTTGGTTGCCGTTTATGTTGATGCTTTGAAGGATTTTTTTAAAAATCCAATTGAAGCCAAGGGATATTTGGGGTTAGTTTATCGCGCCATGATGGAGGGGCGTCCAGTTATCATTGATGAAATTAATGCTATCCCGCATAATGTATTGATTGTTTTAAATGAAATTTTAACTCGAAGACCTGGCGATTTGGTTAAGCCTTTGGTAGATGATCTACCACCGTTTGAAGTCAAAGATGGTTTTGTTTTTATCTGTACTGGTAATTGGCGTCCAGCTACGGATAAGGTTTATATTGGAAGACAAGCAATGGATTCTGCTTTCTTATCTCGTTTTGATAAAATTAAATATGATTATTTGCCAAATGCTATTGATAGCGAGGGGTTAATTAATATTTCGGAAACAGATCCTAATTTTGAACAACAAATGGAAAAAAGAAGAAAATTATTGGCAAATAATGAACTTTTTCATATGATGGTTGTTCGCTTAATGGATGATGATGGGAATTTGACCTTGCCCGAAGATAAAAAAATGGGAGAAGAAGCTTTGTATCGATTGGCTGTTGTCGCCAGGGGGTTGCAGGATATTTTTTCGGGAAATAAAATTGAAACAAACTACTATTTAAAGGATTCCAGTGGTGCAAATATAGATCCGCGAGATGTTTTGAAAGAAAATGTTTTAACTTTTCGTGAACTAGCCACTATTTTGAGTGAGTGGAAAAAGGACGGGTTTTCTTCTCCATTGGATGTTTATTTGTATCGTTATTATGTTTCACAATCTGATGCGCGACCAGAAGAAAAAGCGTATATTTATAAAATCTTGAGTATTGTCGGGAACTTTTTTCAAGAAAAAGATGAAATTGACTGGCCGGAGGCGACTGATTTTAATGAGATGAAGGAGCTGGTTAATTTTTCTGGACACAAAAAGTTTTTATATGGAGTTGATGCGATTACTCGTGTTAAGAAAAATGATAGTCAATTTGTAAAAAGAAAAAATTATGACTTATTAGAAGTTGCGGATTTATTATTTGGAAAACCTGCTGGTCAGGCAAGAAAAATTCCAGAAAAAGTTACAAATGAAGTAGAAGTAATGCCTGATCCAAACAAAATGACACCAGAAGAAAGAGTCCAACTATTTTTGAAATTAGAATCCGAAAAGAAGCAGTTGGAAGAGTTGTTGCGTCGAGTTACTTTCTTTGAAGATAATGATGTAGACGGTTTTAAGAATGAAGGCTTTTTGGTGACATTAAAAGAGCGTCTTGATAAAACTGTCGAAATGATGGACAAATTAAAAAATAGTTAAGGTTTTTGTTTAAAAAAATTAAAATTAGTGAAGGCGAAGTGGTTTTATTGGTGGGGGAGTATCTAAATAAAAAGCTAATTTAAGACAAAACAAGAATAATCTTCTTGTTTTGTTTTTGATTTTTAAAAAGTCGGGGATAAAAACAGGGAATTTATTTGCTTTATGATAAAAAAAAAGATAAAATAATACTGTAAATTTGAATAATCTTTATGAATAAAAACCAAGAAATAATTAAACAAGTTTTGACTCGCGGGGTAGAAAAAATTTACCCCACAGCTAAATTTTTAGAAGAGCTTTTAAATTCAAAACATAAAATCACTTTGTATTTGGGTGTTGATCCCACAGGGCCAAGTTTGCATTTAGGTCATGCTATCCCTTTGATGAAGTTGGCGCAGTTTCAAAAGTTAGGACACAAAATTATTCTGCTAATTGGGAGTTTTACGGCCATGATTGGTGATCCGACTGATAAATCTTCCGTTAGGCAACCATTAACGCGACAACAAGTTTTGGCAAATTGTGAGAAATACAAAGAACAAGCATCCGCTTGGATTGATTTTGCAGGAGAAAATCCAGCAGAAATAAAATTCAATGCTGATTGGTTAGACAAGATGAATTTTCAGGAAGTTATAGAGTTAGCTTCTAATTTTACGGTTCAACAAATGTTGGAACGAGATATGTTTGAAAAGAGAATAAAAGAAGGCAAACCAATCGGTCTGCATGAATTTTTGTATCCGTTGATGCAAGGTTATGATTCTGTTGCCATGGATGTTGATGGTGAAGTTGGCGGGAATGATCAAACTTTTAATATGTTGGCAGGAAGAACTTTGATGAAGTCTCTCAAAAACAAAGAAAAATTTGTTATTACGACAAAACTTTTGACTGATGATTCTGGAAAAAAAATGGGAAAGTCCGAAGGGAATATGTTGCGTTTAGATGATTCTGCTGGTGATAAATTTGGTAAGGTAATGTCATGGAGTGATGGGATGATTATTAATGGTTTTGATTTGTGTACTCAAATAGACGAAGATCGTTTAGCGGAGGTAAAAAAGCGAATTTCTGAGGGAGAAAATCCACGAAATCTTAAGCTAGAGTTAGCGGAGGCGGTAGTGGCGATTTATCATGGTGCAGAGGAAGCCAAAAAACAAGTAGAAAACTTTGTAAAAACTTTTTCTCAAAAGGAAAAACCGGAGGAAATTAAAGAGTTTGATTTGGTTGGAAAAAGTTTAGTGGAAGTTTTGGTTGAGAGTGGATTGGTTTCCTCGAAATCTGATGCCAAGCGGAATATAGAGCAAAATGGCGTTAAGATAAATGACCAGATTTGTTCTGATGGCACTGTCGTTTTGCGAACTGGAGATGTGATTCAAAAGGGTAAAAGATTTTTTATAAAAATAAAATAAAAAATATGAAAATAGTTGTTTTTATCGAAAAATTAATAATTGACAGCAATAATAATCCGCTTAATGGTGTTAAAGAAAAATTAAATGAGTGGTTATTACGAGGAGCGGAAATAGAATTTATAACCGGTATAAATAAGTTTTTGGAGTTAAAAAAGTTAAATGAAACTATCAAGGATTTAGGTTTTGCCAATCCCAAAATTCACTCTAAAAAGGATGATGAAAAATTCATGGAGATTATCAAGGAAGTTCAGCCAAATTTATTGATAGAAAAAATTGGTAATTCTGATGAAGCAAAACCATTAAAGGAAAAAATCATCAAAGAAAAAACAAAAGTTTTATTGTTAGAGGAAGATGCTGATTTGACTTTGTTGTCGGATGATCCAGAGGAACTGCTGGTTATTGCTTCGGAGTCGCCGGTAGAAGATCTCAAAGATTCTACTTATTAATAGTTAGAAGAAATAAATGTTTACGCAAATAAAAAAAGATTTGGTTAAAATTTTACAAAACTATGGATATGTTATAGATCCTGCTGTTTTTTCTTATCCTCCTAATGGTGAAATGGGCGATTTGGCTCTCCCTTGTTTTGAATTGGCTAGAAAAATGAAAAAAAATCCGATTGAATTAGCTACGGAAATTTCTAGTAAAGTTGTTGATAAAAAACTTTCCAAAATTGAAGCCGTTGGTCCTTATGTTAATTTTTACTTTTTAGCGGGATATTTTAACAAAAAAATTCTTTGTCGAAGGACGAACTATAAAAAGGTGCCGGGACAAATAATGATTGAGTATTCTCAGCCGAACACGCACAAAGAGTTTCATATAGGTCATTTGCGTAATGCCGTTTTGGGAGCTTCTTTGGTTAATTTAAAAAGATTTTGTGGAAGAGAGGTTTTTTCGGCTAATTATATTGGTGATAGTGGTTCTCATGTGGCGAAATGGTTGTGGTTTTTTTACAAGAAATATCAAGGTGTTTTGCCCGTAGATAAGAGTGATGTTTTTGGCAAAATTTACGCAGAAGCCGTTGAAGATTTGTCAAAAAACGAGAAGTTAGCAGAAGAGGTTTCAGTGATTCATCGACTTATTGATCAGGCAATAAACAAAAAAAATAATCGAGAAAAGTTAAGTGAAGAAGAAAATAAAATTTTTAATGATTGGAAACAAACAAAAGATGCCAGTTTACATTATTTTCAAAAAGTATATGAACTGTTAAACATTTCTTTTGACTTATGGTTTTTTGAAAGTGAAGAGGAATTCGCAGGCAAAAAAATGTTAGAAAATTTATTAGAAAATAAAAAAATAGCGGAGATTAAAAATAGTGATGGTGCGGTAATTGCCGATTTGCGAGAACATGGATTGGATGTTTTGGTTTTGATTAAATCGGATGGAAATCTTCTCTATGGAGCCAAAGATTTACCCCTTGGAATCAAAAAGTTTAATCAATACAAAGTAGAAGAAAGTTATTATATTGTTGACAAAAGACAATCTCTTTATTTAAAACAAGTTTTTAAATTATTGGATCTTTTGGGATATGAACACAAGAAAAAAGTTCATATTGATTATGATTTTGTTACTTTGCCAGATGGTGCAATGAGTTCTCGCAAGGGGAATGTGGTAATTTTTAATGATTTTTATCAGGAAGTTTTAAATGAAAGTTTGAAGCAGACCGAGCAACGACATAGTGATTGGGAAAAGGAAAAAATAGAACAAACTGCTTCGAAAATCGCCTTAGCAGGGATTAAGTTTTTCCTTTTGAAATATGATAATTCCAGTGTTATTGTTTTTGATGTCAAAAAAGCGTTATCTTTTGATGGTGATTCTGGTGTTTATTTGTTGTATGTGATTTCTAGAATAAATTCAATTCTAAAAAAGAAAAAACCAGCAAAATACTTACTGGATTGGAAAATCTTACAAGATAAAAATGAGCGATTATTATTACAAAAAATTGGACAGTTTTCGGAAGTTATTGAAAAGGCGGACAAAACTGATTCTTTGGTTGGTGTGAGTGTTTATTTGTTGGAGCTGGGGCAACTTTTTAACTCTTTTTATCATAATTGCCCAGTTCTTTCGGCAGAAAATAAATTACAGAAAATGAGATTGATGCTTTGTTTGAAAACAAAGGAGGTTTTGCAACAGGGCTTGGGAATCCTAAATATTGAGACTTTGCAAGAGATGTAAATTGATAATTGAAAGTTTTTTATAAATTTAATAATTTTTTGGAGGGGGAAGAATAATAAAAGAAATTTTATGTTCAGATCAAACGATGCGGAAGATTATAAAAACCAAGGTGCCGAAGATACGGTTATTGGTAGTACTATTAAAATTGAAGGAGATTTAGCTAGTCAAGGAAGTATTATTGTTGAAGGAGAGGTAAGCGGAACGGTTAAAACTGATAACTCTTTGAGAGTTGGTGAAAAAGCCAAAGTTTCGGCAGAAGTAAATGCTCGAGAAGCTTTTATTTCTGGAACAGTTAATGGTAATATTACCGTTTTGGAAAAAATAGAACTTAGTTCTTCGGCTGTTGTCAATGGGAATATCAAAACCAAAACAATTACTATTGCTTCGGGAGCTATTTTTAATGGGAATTGCTCAATGGATGGTTCAACTGTTTCTTCTGTTATTCAGGCGGAAGAATAGTTTGCGGATAACCGCTTTTTATGTATTACTATCTTTACGATACCTTTTTACAAGAGCAAAAATATGAAAAGAGTTTAGATTTAATCAAAACTCGTCTTTTAGATTTAGAAATTCAAGGGAAAAATGAAAAACTTACTTTGTTAAAAAGTATAGATGAGCTAATAAATGATGAAGTGAAAAGAGGTGTTACTACGGTCGTGGTGGTAGGAAATGACAAAACCTTTTTGAAAGCTATTGATGCCGTTGCCAAAAACAACATTACCTTGGGGATTATTCCTGTGGGAAGTGATAATAACATTGCTTCTTTTTTGGGGATTGGTAGCGAGCTGGATGCTTGTGAAATTTTGTCATCGCGAAAGGTGGTAAAAGTTGATTTAGGAAAAGTTAATGGTCAGTATTTTTTTAATAAAGTTTCCATAGATAAAAATTTAGAAAGAATCTCTGTGGAAAAGGATAAAATAAAGATTATTCCTCGTTCTGGATGTGGATTGGTGGAGATAAATAATTTTTATTTACCAACGGAACAAGAAAAAATTGACAAAAGGTTATTGAGATTGAGTCCGCAAGATGGTGTTTTGGAAATGTTAATTTATCAAAAGGAAAAGAAAAAAAGTTGGTTTTTGTCCAAAGCAAAAAATGATTTATTTTTGGACAGTCTTATTTCGGCAGAAAATTTTAAAGTCAAAAGTTTTGAATATCTACCAGTATTAGTAGATGGTTTTCGTGTTTTAAAAACTCCGTTAGATATTATCGTAGAGAAAAAGCAATTATCTTTAATTGTGGGAAAGAATCGTTTGATCAATATCGATTAAAAAATTTTTAGTTGTAATTTAGTTTTTTATTTATAAAAAAACTATGGAAAAATTTCCATCCACAAGCAAAAAAGATCTCAAATTTGA
>CAZSER010000001.1:39460-46330 GCA_964605975.1 uncultured Gammaproteobacteria bacterium | reverse complement strand
TAAAAAAAATTTTGGTAGTGATATCAGTAAAATGGTAGAAGGAATCACCAAATTAAGTCATATAAAATACCGTGGAGTTGATCGTTATATCGAGAATTTACGCAAAATGTTTGTCGCCATGGCCGAAGATGTTCGGGTTATTTTGATTAAATTTGCCGATCGTTTACACAACCTTCAAACCCTTTACTCCCTCCCTGCGGACAAACAAAAAAGAATTGCGTTGGAATCATTAGAAATATATGCTCCTATTGCTAATCGTTTGGGAATTGGAGAACTACAAGCACAAATAGAAGACAGCTCCTTTCGCTATGCCTTCCCCGCTGAATTTGTTTTTATTCAAAATCTGGTAGAAAAAAACCTTCCACAAAAAAAGAAAACCCTGCAAAACATGATCAAAAAATTAAAAAACCGCCTGGAAAAAGACAATATCCCTTTCTTGGATGTTTACGGAAGAACAAAACATTATTATAGTCTTTATCGAAAACTCCAGAAAAATTCTATGGATTTCGAAAAAATTTATGACCTTGTTGCTATGCGTGTGGTTGTTGACAATATTACAGATTGCTATTCAGTTTTAGGTGAAATTCATACTATTTGGAAACCTATTAGAGGAAGAATCAAAGATTATATCGCCCAACCAAAACCAAACGGCTACCAATCATTACACACGACTGTTTTTGGAGATGATCAAGAAATTGTTGAAATTCAAATTCGGACAAAAAAAATGCATGAACAAGCAGAACTTGGGGTTGCTTCTCATTGGCTATACAAAGAGTCTGGGAAATTAGCCAAAAAAGATTTAGCTTGGATTGGAGAATTAGCCGATTGGCTCAAAACGGTTCAAGACAACAAACTATTTCTAGAAGGTGCCAAAATTGATGTTTTTCAAAATAGAATTTTTGTTTTTACTCCCAAAGGAGATGTTATTGATTTACCTGATGGAGCAACACCTGTTGATTTTGCTTATCATGTACATTCAGAAATCGGCAACAAATGTTCTCGTGCCACTGTTAATAATGAATTAGTTTCACTAAGTCACCAACTAAAAAATGGTGATGTTGTCCAAATAATTACGGATAAAAATCGCAAAGGCCCAAACAGTGAATGGTTAAAGTTTGTCAAAACCAGAACGGCCAAACACGAAATAGAATCATTTAGAAACAAAAACTGGCCCAAATTCCTACCCCGATTTACAAAATAAAAATATTTATGTTTAGCAAAAAGTTTTTCCTACTATTTTTTATTTTATTATTTTTATTCTCTTTCTCACTTCCTGTTTTTTCAGCAGAATCAAAAGAAGCTGGCAGTTCCTGCCAAAAAGACAAGGATTGTATTTATAAATGTAAGAATGGAACCTGTATTTGCACCAACACACAAGGCTGTCTTGAGGGGAAATACTGTAAAACAGGAGGATTAGAATGTGTCGCCAAAGGGAAACCGGGAGAGATCATCCAAGTATGTAAAAACAGCAAATCAAATGTTTGTTTTAGTGGTTCCTGTAAAGAAACTCCAGACAAAAAAGGTGTTTGTATTTGTACCGACACCAACCAATGTACCAAAGGCTCTATTTGTAATAATGGTGAATGTATAAAACAAATTGCCACTGGTCAAGATTGTTCCGCCAATCAAACTGTCCTAAATATCTGTCTAAATAACGCAATATGCAAAGAACTAAACGAAAAAATAATCTGTATCTGTGAAAAAAATGACCAATGTCCCGAAGGGAAGATCTGCCAATTAACTCCCAGCGACCCAAATTATCAAACTTGTATCAACTTAAAAAAAATGGGAGAATCCTGTTTAACAGGAGCCGACTGTATAACCAAAAACTGTAAAGACAACAAATGTGCTTGTAATAACAATCTACATTGCGAGCAGTTAAGTAATGGCACAAATTTTTGTCAAGATGGTGTTTGTGGAACAAAAACAGCGGTTGGTGATACTTGCCCTGCCACCGGTGGAACTGGTTGTGTTTCCGGTCTATGTGGAACTGTTGGAAGTAATAATCTTTGTATTTGCAATTCCCATGACCATTGCCCCTCTGACAAATACTGCCCCAACGAAGGAGATAAAACATGCCTTGAAAAGGTTGGCCTCAATACTCCTTGCTCCACCATTGGAGATGCAATGTGTAAATCCGGTTATTGTGACCCAGGAAAAAAAATTTGTGCTAACCCACCAGACGGCTATCTAGATAAAAAAACTTCTTCCGGCACGGCATCGACTAGTATTGCTTTACCAAATCTACTAGAAGAAACAAATCCAGCCAAATTAGCTTCTAGAGTGGTGGGTTTTTTAATCGGCATTGCTGGAGCCATTGCCCTTGCCATTTTTGTTTATGCAGGAATTATTCTCCTTATCTCACAAGGAAGTCCCGATAAAATTAAAGAGGCTCGTAGTGCTTTAACTTGGACGACTATTGGACTTTTTTTGGTTTTTGGTAGTTATGCTATTTTAAACTATATTTCTAATAACTTTTTTAATTTACAGTAATAAACTCAAAATAAAAACCATACTACCGACAGTATGGTTTTTGGTTTGACTTTTTTTTAAGTTTGTGCTAAAATTCACTTTCTTGAACTTTAACAATTTAAGGAGGTATCACATGCTTATTCTTATCGCTATCGTAATGATTCTTGCCGGGCTGGTAATGTTTCTTGCCCCGAAGGTTATTGTTCAAATTAAATACCAAACCTTGGGAGTTCTTGCCTCGGTATTCGGATCATCTGTCACTAAAATTGTCCGACCAGGACTAAAAATAGTTGGGTGGCCATGGGAACAAATTATTGAAATTATCGAGATGACAACCATCCAAAAAGATTTCAATAATATTTTAGTTTTGTGTCAAATGGATCCTCACCACTTTGAAAGAGAACCTTCCCATCAACAAGCGTCAGCACAAACTCCAGCCCCCGTAGGATTAACCATCCCCACTATTAGTGTTAGCTATGAATTAGATTTCCAAGAACAAGCTAACTCCACCGAAAAAACAATCAAACTATATGAAAGCTATAACCGTCTATGCCCAAAAGATGCTAATGGAAAAAGGAATCTAGCAGGAATGGATGAAATGGTAAAGGATAAAGTCCAAGGGATTATTCAGTCCACCTTTACCCAGTTATCGGTATTTGATGCTTTGAGGTTAAAGTATGATAAAGAGGCGGTTATTCAGGAAATAAATTCGGTCTTTGAATCGACAAATGTTCCAATCAAAATAACCTTCTTGATCATAAATCACCCCCCAAAGATCAACGACCCCCAATTAGCCAAAGAGATAGAAATCGTTTCATTAGCGCCAATCCGCCTCAAAGCCCAAGAAAACGAGATGGACCTAAAAATAAGCTATGAGGATAGAAGAGAAAAACTTGAAACACTAAAAGCCAATAACAACCTGACGGAAATTCGTAAGCGATTGGAATTATTTGGCTTTAACTCCCTTTCGGACAAAGAGAAGAACGAGCTTTATCAGTTCATGCAAAACATAGAAGTAGCCAAAAAAATGGCAGAAAATACCGGGAATATTTACTATATAAACCCCGATCTGTTAAAAATGCTGGAAACATTTTTTCCCAAGAGATAGAAATAGGAGAATGAATGAAAACCAAACAAATAATAGCTTGGTCTTTGCTTAGCGGAGGGATGGTTGTTTTAATCGGTGATTTTTTCTTTGAAGGACTTGATTCCCTCTTTATCGGGGGAGTGGCGAGTGGGCTTATGGTGGTGATATTTTTCGTCACCAAAGAAAAAAAAGCTTCACCCAAAAAAGAACCCCCGCCCGCCGAAAAAAAAGCTGAAATACCCAATGGACGCTATCAACCGCAATCTGCCCGAGTTGAACTTACGGAGTTATTCGTTGCACTGGCAGTCTTGGGAATAGTAATTGCCGGATTGATTGCACTAGTAAACTATCTAGGAAATTCAGCGATTGAACATTCCAAAGAGATTGCCCAATCGGTAGCGGAACCTCCCAGCTATGCCATGACTATTCCCAGAGATAAACTACTGGTAAAAAGTTCTGGCAGAATAGAGTTACCACGAGAACAAATTATCAATATTGCCCCCTTACGCCAAAATCAAATTTGGCAGTGGTCTTTTGATAATGTTGCTTTCGTGGAATGGAGAATTGTCTCCGATTTTCAAAAAACGGCGGATGAAAAATTTCGCCTTCTCAGCGGAGAAGACGATATCCGTATGTCCGCCTACAAAAATGGGTGGTTGCAAATTCGTTCTCGATCTGATCAAAATGCGATCGAGTTCACGCTATTTGAACCACTTTTAAACTAATTCAAAAGAGCCTGAAATCCAGGCTCTTTTTTCTTTTTTCCAAAAAATTTATTCAATTTCTATTCCGGTATTACCATAAAACTTCAAACTATTCAAAATAGTTCTGGAAGTTTCAAAATTATCAATAATCACAAACTCAATAATTCGATCGGCTAAACTCAAAGTAATAACATCCACTTCCGCGTCCGGTTTTTCTGGTACAAAATTCTTTACTTTTTTGAACCAATAACCATCAGCTCCGGCAATTTTGACTGTTTCCTTTTCTTCTACCGTAGCCAAAAGATTTTGATACTGCTTAGCATAAAAATCTTCTAAACTATAATTTTCTTTCCAGTTACTATAAGCAATAATCTTGATGTCCTCTAAACTTTCTTTTTTGTCCGAATATAACTTAACCAAAACACCGTCCTCCCCCGTCATCAAAGATTGCCAATCACGAGGAAATCTTAATTCATAACGATAAGCAGGATTAGTATGAATTTTCCAGCCATCAACGGCTACTTTTACTTGACTTTCAGTCATTGCTAAATCTGCCGGCAAAATGTTTTTTTCAGCTTTCTGACCACAACCTGACAAAATTAAAGTTGTCATAATAATAGTCGAAACAAATAACAGTTTTTTGTTCTTCATAAAATTTAATTCCCTCCCGTTATTAGATCAATTATTGAATGTAAATCTTCTTGCGAATAAAACTCCAAAATAATTTCTCCCCTTTCTCCCCTACTATTTATTTTTACCTTGGTATGTAAATGATTCCTAACTCTTTCTTCTAGCTCTTGTATTAATGGATTGCTATTTCTTTCCGTTATTTTTTTTCTTCTCGTTTTTTTGCTTTTGTCATTTCCCAAAAATTCCGTTTCTCTAACCGTAATGTCCTCATTAATTATCTTGTCAAAAACTTCTTTTAATTTTTGTGGCTCTTTGATCCCCGCCAATACCTTAGCATGTCCTTCGGTAATCTTTTCCGTAGAAAGAGCCTCTTGAATTTCTAAGGGTAATTCCAAAAATCTCAAAACATTGGCGACAGAAGATCTTTTAACTCCTAACTTTTGAGCAATTTGATCTTGCGTCAAAGAAAATTCATCCGCTAAACGACGATAAGAAACGGCTTTTTCCATTGGATTTAAATTTTGCCGTTGAATATTTTCGATTAAAGCTAATTCCAGCTTTTGTAATTCATTAGCTTCTCGAACAATAACAGGCACCTTTGATAATCCGATAATCTTTGAAGCTCTCCACCGGCGCTCTCCGGCAATTAATTCAAAATGATCTCCCTTGGGAGTGACAATTAAAGGAGAAATAATTCCATAAGTTTTAATTGACTCTATTAATCCTTCTAGTTCTTCATGCGAAAAAACAGTTCTCGGTTGAAAAGGATTAACCTCAATAAGTAATGGATCTATTTGTAAAATACTATTTTTGTTATCAACAACAGGGATTTCTTTTTTATTTAAGTCCCCTGCTATCAATGGGTTTTTTGTCGGAATCAAAGATCCTAATCCACGACCCAATCCAGAAACCTTATTCATATTTTTTATTTTTATTTAAAGAAGTTAGATTATTTCCAAAATTTCTCTCGCTAACTTCTCATAACATTTTCCTCCTTTTGACCTAGCATCATAATGTAAAATTGATTTACCATGACTGGGCGCTTCTGACAACCGAACATTTCGAGGAATTACCGTCCTAAAAATTTTATCTGGGAAAAACTTATATAGCTCCTGCAAAACTTGATCCGAAAGTTTTGTCCGCTTGTCAAACATAGTAATAACTGCACCCAAAATAGACAACTCTGGCTTGATATTCTCTTGAATTAAATTAACCGTACCAATTAATTGACCCAGTCCCTCCAAGGCATAATATTCGGCCTGAACGGGAATAAGTACATGATCGGCAGCCACTAATCCATTCACAGTCAATAAGCCCAGAGATGGAGGACAATCAATAATAATAACATCATAATCACTTCTGACTTCTAACAAAGAATCGGCTAATCTCCGTTCTCGATTTTCCAAATTAACCAGTTCCACATTCGCTCCGGCCAATGAAGGAGTTGCTGGAGCTAACCTATAACCAATATGATTTGTCGGTTGTAAAACTTCACGCAAAAGAAAATCTCCCGACAAGGCTTCGTAAATACCTCGATCCAAAGAGTTATATTCCACACCCAAACCGGAAGTCGCATTAGCCTGTGGATCTAAATCAACCAGCAAAACATATTTACCAAAAGCGGCCAAATAAGCCCCTAAATTTACAGAAGTAGTCGTCTTCCCAACTCCTCCTTTTTGATTAACAACGGCGATAACTTTAGCCATATTTTCTAATTTTATTGACACTTATAATTATAGATGATTTTTTACTTTTTGACAATTCTTTTTTTTTTGCCTATAATCTTATCGCGTGGTTTGCCCTAATTGTCTTAATTGATTTTTTTTGCAAATCTTGCCGCTGTGGCGGAACTGGTAGACGCGCACGACTCAAAATCGTGTGGGCTTCGCTCATGTCGGTTCGATTCCGACCTCCGGCACCATTTATCGCGGGGTAGAGAAGAGGCTATCTCATCTGGCTCATAACCAGAAGGTCGTC
>CAZSER010000001.1:0-39450 GCA_964605975.1 uncultured Gammaproteobacteria bacterium | reverse complement strand
TTTAAAAACACCGTGAAACGGTGATTTTTTGTGTAAAACAAGAGATTTTAATCTTTAATTTGCATCGCCAATAGTAAGCTATGCTTTACATTACCGGTTTGAAATAGTAAAATCTTGTAGTAATTGGTAGTGTAGCTCAGTTGGTTAGAGCGAGGGAATCATAACCCCTAGGTCGGCGGTTCGATCCCGCCCCCTGGTACCAAAGCAAACGGATATTTTTCTCCGTTTTTTTTGTTTCAAAAATTTTTTTCTGTTAAACTGTAAATATAAAGTTTTATTTTATGCGTTATTTTTTTGATTTTTGGATTATTTTAATAATTTTAACCAGTAGCGGATTAGTCCGGTTTTTTTGGCATAATGCCAAAAAAACCGGCCAAGGAAAAAATTTTTTCTTGTGGCTATTTTTTTCACTTTCTCTAATAGTTTTACTTTTAACCTTCTATGGTTCCTTTGTCGAACCAAAAATTATTACCAGCAAAGAATACCCTATTAAATTCGGCCAGACAATCCAGAATGAAAATATCCGCTTGATTGTTCTTACTGATCTTCATTTAGGAAACTATAAATCTGCCTTTTTCTTAAATCGTATTGTAAAAAAAGTTATCAAACTACAACCAGATATTGTTATTTTGGGTGGAGATTATGTTGATGGAAAAATTAACTCCACTGAACTACTTTTCCCCCTATCAAAAATTAGTTCCCTATTCCCCACTTTTGCCGTAATGGGAAACCATGAATATAATCAAGGATTTTTTGCTGATCCAAAATTTCAAGATCTTTCTGCTAACACCAGGACCTTTTTTTTTGAAAACAATATTACAGTGCTAGATAACAACTGCCAAGTTGTAACTGTAAAAAACCAAAAAATAAATATCGCTGGAATTATTGACTTTTGGACAGGAAAAGCGAACTTTTTAACTGCTTATGAAAAATGTGATCCGCGCCAGAAAACAGTACTGATTTCTCATAATCCAGAAATTGTTTTATTACCATTAGAAAAAAAATTTGACCTTGTTATTTCTGGACATACGCATGGCGGACAGTTCCGCTTGCCATTTTGGGGAAGTCTAGCAAAAATACCGACTAAATTAGGTCAAAAATATGATCGTGGTCTTTTCAATTTTTCAAACTTGCAACTTTTTATTTCACAAGGACTAGGAGAAAGCGGAGCACGCGCCAGACTTTTTGTGCCCCCCGAAATATCTGTTCTAAATATTGATCTCTAAAAATTTTATTTTTTTTTGCCAATATCAATCATCATTTGCAAAACTTTATTAGCCGAACTTTTCCAAGAGAAATCCCTTGCCCGTAGAAATCCTTGTTGACGATATTTTTCTCGTAAACTGTTATTTAGAACTAATTCTTCTATCGCTTTTTTTATTTCTCCTTTTTGGAAAACATCTATAGTCAAAGAATGTCCATCAGCTATTTCTCCCAAAGAAGAATTATTAGAACAGATCACCGGTGCGCCCAAAGCCATTGCTTCAACCACGGGAAAACCAAATCCCTCATAAAAAGAAGGATAAATAAATAATCGACAATTTTTTAATAAAATATTTCGTTCTCGGTTGCCAATTCTTCCCAAATAATGGATTAATTTTTTTTCTTTATTTGCATTAATATTTCTTATTTTATCCATTATTGATTGATAAATCCATCCTTGAGATCCGGCCAAAACAAGCTGGATTTTTTGATTTTTATTTTCTTCACAAAAACCAATAAATTCCTCTAGTAAGCCCATAATGTTCTTCCGTGGTTCTATTGTGCCCAAAAACAAAATAAACTCTTCTTTTAAAGAAAATTTTCTTTTTGTTGCCAAAAAATCCATATCGGTATAGTTATCCTTGATAGTAACTCCCGGATAAATAACCTTTATTTTTTTCCCATCTAATCCAAAAATTTTAATAATATCATTTTTGGTATTATTAGAAACGGTAATAATAGCCGTTGCCTTTTTTAATGAATTTGGGACTAAAAAATTTTTAGCAAAACTTTGTTTCTCAGGAAACCACTCGGGATGAGAATAAATTGCCAAATCATGTATAACTACAATGCTTTTTTGACGATAAAAAAAAGGGACAACATTAGCCGGAAACAAGACAACATCTAATTTTTCTTTTTTTAAAATACGAGAAAAATGGACATGATTATCCCAAAAGGGAATTTTTTTATTCGGTTGTCCAACTTTTACTATTTTTACTCGAGAATGATCTTCTTTAACTTTTTTTATTGTCAGAGAACTAATATCCGGACGAAAAAAAAGAACAAAATCGTCTGCTCGATGCAGACGCAAAATATTTCTTACCAAATGATAAACATAACGCTCAATTCCGGCTCCGGAATTGTTTTGGACATCGTAAAAATTTCGGCAATCAATACCAAAACGCATAATTTATTTTGGCCAATTATAATTTTCGAAAACCCAATCAGCAATAACTTTAACATCATTAAATCTACTCTCAATACTTTCACTATCTAAGACAATAATAACAACAGGATAACCGTTTTTGGAAATTTTTACTCCCAAACAATATCCGGCCTCAGGAATAAATCCGGTCTTTCCCCCCAAAAAATCATAACCATAGTTTTCATTATTAAGAAAACTGTTTAATAAAATATCGGTATTTCGTAAAATCCTTTTTTTATTTTTTTCCGCAAAAAAAATAGTGTGACTTTTGCTCAAAACGGCCTCTGCTATTTTGTCATTTTTCATAGCCGAATAAACTAATTTAGCAACATCATAAGCAGTGGAAATATTTTGTTTTGATAATCCCGTTGGATCATCAAAGACAGAATCAAACATCTCTAAATCCTGCGCTTTGTTATTCATCATTTCTATAAATTCAGATCTTGAAATCCCCAAGGATCTAATCATTGCAATAATTGAATTATTATCCGAGCTAACCAAAGCAGAGTAAAAAAGATCCTCAAAAGACACTTCTTCTCCACGATAGAGATGAGGCATTGCTCCGACCGTTTCATCTTGCTCAATAAGTTCAACCCGCTTATTCCATTCAATATTTTCCAAATCAGCAATTACCAGTGCCGTTAATAATTTTGTTAAACTAGCAATTGGTTGTTTTTTATCAGGATCCTTTTGTAATAAAACCTTACCACTACGAACATCAATCGCAATAAACTTTTCAGCCGAAACTATCACTCCTAAATTTTTTTCATCAACCTTGTTTGGAGCTACTTGTTTATCAATTCCAGAAATAGAAAAATAGTGATCCATAACATTACCGGACAAGAAAGTTCCTCCGGCAAAAGAAAGTAACACTAATAACTTAAATAACATTTTTTAAAAAAATAAATTATAAACTTAATTACAAAGCGAAACATTTAATCAAGAACTACTGAATTTTAACAAACCCCACTCTCCCAATTTTTAAAAAATCAACAAATATAAATCTTTTTCTGCCAAAAATTTTCTTCATTTTTTATCTTACCCTTATTCCTTCATCGACTGATCTAAATATGCTTGTAAATCTGTAGCTTGACTTAACTTAGCAAAGTCTGGCAATTCATTGACTGAATTTAATCCTAAATATTTTAAAAACTCAATAGTCACCTGATAATAAACTTTGTTTTTGGAAATGTCTTCTTTGGCAATAATCAGTCCTCTAATTAATAAATTTCGTAAAATCAAAGAGCAGTTAACACCTCTAATTTGCTCTAATTCCGCTTTTGCAATCGGACCTCGATAAGCAATTACCGTCAAAGTTTCTAATGACGCCGGAGTAAGTTCCCCTACTGTTTCATCTTTTATCAACATTTTAACGGTTTCGGAACAATCACCGCTAGTCACCATTTGCCAACCATCACCAGCTTCAACAATAACAATCCCACTCTCGGAATCTTCATTATATTTTCTCTTTAAGTCCGAAATAAAAATCTCTAACTGTTCTGTAGAAATAATTTCTTCTTGTGAACGGAAAAATTTAATGAAAAAATTCCTACTCAAAGGTTTTGCGGATGCAAATAACAAACTTTCTATTTTTTTCTTAAACATAATTAATTTTTTTCAATAATGATATCTTCAAATAAATTCCCCTGACGAACTCTTAGTTCTTTTTGTTTTAAAAGTTCCAAAATCGCCAAAAAATTCATAATCACTTCCGTCTTGTTTTCGGATTTACTAACCAAATCTCGAAATCCAATCTTTTTGCTGTTTTGCAGAAAATTTTTAAGATCAAAAATTTTCTGTTGCAATGTCACCGTTTTTTCAATTATCTGTTTGGGGATTTTAACCAAAGGGTCAAGCTTTTTTAAAACCTGTAAAAAAGCTTCCCTCAATTTTTGTTCCGTAATCTTTTGCCCTGGTGAAAATTTTATTTCCGTCTTCATTGGCATCTTATTTCTAGCAAAAGAGACCTTCCCTTCTTTTAACCTCAATAAAATTTTTTTACTAGCCTCGACAAACTCTTTGTACATTTTTAACTGCTTTTGTAAATCATCAATAGATTCATCATCTTCTAATACCGGTAAAATTGCCCTCGACTTCAATAATAATAAACGCGTGGCGACAATCAAAAAATCGGCCAAATCTTCCGGATTAATATCGATCATCCCTTCTATTTTAAGCAAATATTCTTCCGTCACTTGAGCCAAAGAAATTTCGGTAATTTCTAATTTGTCCTTCTCAATCAACTGCAATAGTAAATCCAAAGGACCATTAAATTTTTCCATTTTTATTTCCAACATTTTTATTTTTATCCCTTAATCTTTATTTGTCTTAAAAAAACAGTCACTTCCGAAAACCAAGTTTCAGTTTTAACTGTTCAGAAAAAAGTTTTTTGCTGATTTTATGACCTTGTTTAGTTAATGAAACGGCTTGCAAAAACCACTTTTTCGGAGTTCTGATTCCATAACCAATTAGTAAATTTTTCTCGATTAAATTTTCCAAACTTTGGGTTAAAATTTTTACTCGCAAACTTTCTTTGGCATGACTTTTTTGTTGGCAAAAAAGTTCAAAAACTCGGCGATTTATTTTTTTGTCACCTCTATTATAACACGAAAGTAAAATTTCTTTTTGCAAAACAGAAAATTTCATAACAATAAAAAAACAGTAGTTTATCACTTAAATCGAAAAGTCCTAAAAGAACAAAAAGATAAAGAACTCCCCAATTTGTCATTTCGACTGTAATGGAGAAATCTCAAATTGGTAAACTGCAAACATGAAATCTATCCACTCGTTCACTAGTGTTCACTCGGTCGATATGACAAAAGAGAAAGAAAATCAAGATGACAACATAATCAAAATTTTTCAAAAAAACTATTTCTCGGATAACAGTTCATCAATTCTAACTTGATCCCGAGGAAAAAGTGTAGCTTTTTTGATATTATCTAACCCCAAAAGTTGCCAAGTGACTCTTTCTAATCCCATACCAATCCCTCCTTCCGGTGGCATCCCATATTTAAAAGCTTGTAAATAATATTGAAAATCTGCCGGATTTAACCCAAACTTTTCCATATTTTTCACTAAATTATCATACTCATTTATTCTTTGACTTCCAGTAACAATTTCCGTCCCCCGAAAAAGCAAATCAAAACTTTTGGTAAAACCAGGATCATTTGGATCTTCCATTGTGTACATTGGTCTTTTAGCAACGGGATAATGCGTAATAAAAATAAAATCCGAATTAAAATTTTCTTTGGCATATTGCCCTAATAATCTTTCTTGATGAGGTTCTAAATCTGGTTCGTCGAGAACTCCCTTCTCCCCATATTTATTTTCCAAAATTTTTTGCGCTTCTTTTAGTTTTAATACCGGATATTTTTCTGGCATCTCTGGCATTGTTGCTTGAAGCATTTTTATTTCAGTAGAACAGTTTTGCCGAACTCTACTCATCATCTCAAAAACTGTTTGATAAACCATTTGCATTACCTCCGTATAATCATCAATAAAACCCATTTCAAAATCCAAACTGGTATATTCATTAATATGTCTATTGGTATCATGTTCTTCGGCACGATAAACATTTCCAGTAGTATAAACTCTTTCAAAAACTCCCACCATTATCTGCTTGTAAAACTGTGGTGACTGCCCCAAATAAGCCTTGCGTCCAAAATAGTTAACGGTAAAGACATTAGCTCCGCCTTCTGTCGCTCCGGCCACAATTTTGGGAGATTGAAATTCGGTAAATCCATTGCTATCTAAATGATCACGAAAACCAGCAATCAACTCACTTTGAATTTTAAAAATCGCCTGTTTTTTTTCTTCTCGTAAATTAAGTGGCAAATTGTCTAAATAAGTATCTGTCCTCATTTCGGTACTTAAATCATAAGGCAAAGTTTCTGCTCGACTTAAAATTTTAATTTTCTTGGCCAAAAGTTCCACTAAACCTGTTGGCAAATCCGTATTTTTTTGTTTTTCTCCCCGTTCATTAACAATACCTCTAATTTCCAAAACATATTCCGATCTTATTTCCGAAATTAAATTTTGAGAATCTTCATCTAGTTCCGCCGGAACAACCACCACTTGTAAAATCCCCGAACGATCCCGCATATCCAAAAAAGCAATTTTACCCATGTTTCGACGATTACTCACCCAGCCCTTAATCAAAACTTCTTGTCCAATAAAGTTTTTGCTTTCCAAATTTAAAATTCTTGACATAAAATTTCTATTAATTTATGAATTTATTATATCTAAATTTAAGATAAATTGCAATAAAATTTTTCTTCACAAAAATTCCCCTAAATTTAACATCACTAGCTATTTTTTAAAAGAAATTAAGCCAACAATTGACTATTGACAACCTCTTTTTTTTGTTATAACCTTTATTTTATTGTTCTTTTTATGGAGGTTTAATCATGCCAAATTATAAGTTTACCAGACAAAAAGTCATTTTTGACAAAAATCTGGGAGTCCTGGAGTTCTCTGGACAGGAAGAATCTTCTGTTATTTATAAAATTGACCTTTTAAATGACTACTTAAAAAAAAGGAAACTTCAAGAGAAACAAGTTGTTGTTCAATGTAAAAACGGAGAAAAACTAAAAAGAAAAATATATTTAAAAGAAGGTTTTAAAATAAACCTCTCTGTGGATGGCTTAATTTCGCAAGTCATTTTGGGACATGATATTGACCTTAGAAATGGAGAAATGTTTTATGTGATTTTGGTTTATGAAACAACAGAAGAACCAAGCACGGCGAATAAAACCAGTGAAAATCTGTGGGAATAATAAAAATTTGACGAACTTTAATTTTCAATAAAACTCGATTTAGAAATCGAGTTTTTTCATTTGCATTATTGCTTTATTTATGCTAAAATTACAAAGTATGAAAAAAATCACCGTTAACGAAAATGAAATCGGTTTGCGTTTGGACAAATTCCTTTTAACTCATTTATCACAAAGCCGAAGTCAAATTCAAAAAATTATCAAAAAGGGGTTAGTTTTGGTTAATCACAAGAAACCTTCCGTTCACCAATTTTTAAAAACTGGTGATGTTATTGAATTAACCAAAGAAGCTCCTATCGCAAAGAAAACAACTACGAATAAAAAAATTATTCAAACAAAAAAAACCTGTACAAAATTTGTTTACGAAATTCCTATAATTTACGAAAATGATGACTATTTAGTAATTAATAAACCAGCTGGCTTAATTGTTCATCCTGCAAACGAAAAACTCCACGAACCATCAGTAGCTGACTGGCTGAACAAAAATTTTCCTCAAGTAAAAAAAATCAAAGACCCCCGCAATATCCATAGTTTTCGACAAGGGATTGTTCATCGTTTGGACAAGGAAGTAAGTGGATTACTAATTTTGGCCAAGACTCAACTGGCTTACGACCACTTCAAAAAAATTTTTAAATCTAGAAAGTTAGTTAAAGAATATCTAGCGCTTGTTCATGGAAAAATGGAAAATGAAGTAGGAGAAATAAATTTTGAAATTAGTCGCAAAAAAGGCGCTGGGAAAATGGCCGCCCACCCTGCTGGTTCAAACTTAGGAAGAGCAAGTTTAACTGAATATACAGTTTTAAAAAATTATCCTCATGCAGGATTACTTCAAGTTTTAATTAAAAGTGGAAGAACACATCAAATTAGAGTACACCTCAACGCCATCAATCATCCAATTATTGGGGATTCTCTTTATAGTCAAAAAAGGTTCGGAAAATCGGCGATAAAAACTGATCATATTTTACTTCTGGCGAAGAAATTAGCTTTTCTTGATTGTCAGGAAGAAGAAAAAGTTTTCGAACTTCCAATACCAGAAAATTTTCAACAAATTATCAAAAAAATAGAAAAATTAAAAATCCCGGACTATGTTGAATAAACTATTCATTTTATCCGGCCCTTCTGGTGTTGGTAAAACTTCACTTGCGAACTATTTAATTAAAACCCTCCCTCAACTGCAAAGACTAGTCACTTATACTACCCGCCCACCCCGCCCCAACGAAACAACAGGCACAGATTATCACTTTGTTTCCAAAGAAACTTTCATTCAAAAAATTTCTGCCGGTGAATTTTTTGAATATGATGAACATTACGGAAATTTTTATGGTAATAGCAAAAAAGATCTACAAAAAATAGTTGATTCAGGAAAAGTTGTTTTGCTACTCCTTGACCCTCAAGTTTCTCTAAAAATAAAAAAAGCCTTCCCCGACGTTCAGACTGTTTTTATTGCCCCTGATAACTTAGAAAATTTAGCTAATAGAATCCGCCAAAGACGCACTAATGAAGATGATTTTCAAAAAAGATGGCAATTTGTGACCGAAGAATTAGCACTGCAAAAAGATTTCGACCTAGTGGTTATAAATGCTGAAAACAAACTGCTTGAAGCTGGAGAAGAAATTGCTGAATTTATCAAAAACAGGGCTGGTCTTGACTAATTTTAGATAATTGTATATACTTAATCCAGACAAAAAATAACTTGAGTTTGAATAAATTGAGCAATCGGAAAAAATCTTTCAAGTTGCCCAAATTTAGCAAATTATAGATTTTAAACAATATGTCCGAAGAAAAAAAGAACCCCGAAGTTTTAGACCGTAATTTTCCCGAAGTTCAACCAGGAACTGTCATCAAGGCTCATCTAGAAGTTTCTGAAATTAATACCAAGGGAGAAGAAAAAAAGCGTATTCAGATTTTTGAAGGTGTAGTGATAGCCAGAAAACATGGCCAAGGCATCAATTCAACTATTACCGTTCGTAAGGTTTCCGGTGGAATTGGAGTAGAAAGAATTATTCCTTTAAATGCGCCGACCTTAAAAAAAATTGAACTGGTCAAAAAACTAAAAATTCATCAAGCTAAACCAACTTTTTTGCGAAAATCTCATAAAAAAGTGAAGGAAATCAAATAGTTTTCAAAACAAAAAACGCCTTTCGGCGTTTTTTGTTTTTAGAAAATATAAATATACTACTTTTATTTTTTTCTGAAAATTTATACTTTAAATAACTTTTTTCAAATATTGCCCTGTTAAAGATTCTGTACAGCTAGCAACATCATCGGGAGTCCCCTGTGCAACTAATTGTCCTCCAGACGAACCACCTTCTGGACCTAAATCAATCAACCAATCACAATTTTTTATTACATCCAAGTTGTGTTCAATAATTAAAACGGTATTCCCTTTGTCAACTAAACGATTCAAAATAAATAATAGTCTTTTGATATCCTCAAAATGTAATCCGGTTGTTGGCTCGTCCAAAATATACAAAGTTTTACCCGTTGCATAACGACTTAATTCTGTTGCCAATTTAATTCTTTGCGCTTCACCTCCGGATAAAGTTGTTGCGGACTGTCCCAAAGTTAAATATCCCAATCCAACCTCTTCTAATAAATTTAACTTTTCTTTGATTATTGGAGTATCCCCAAAAAAAGCTTTTGCTTCAGTAACAGTCATATCCAAAACATCAGAAATGTTTTTGCCACGATAATGAATTTCCAAAGTTTTTTTATTATAACGACGCCCCTTACACTCCGAACATTCCACATAAACATCCGGCAAAAATTGCATCTCAATTTTTATCATCCCATCTCCACCACAAGATTCACATCTTCCGCCTTTAACATTAAAACTAAACTGTCCGGCATTATATCCTTTTATTTTTGCCTCCGGAACTTCCGTAAAAAGATCTCTAATATAAGTAAAAACTCCGGTATAAGTAGCTGGATTAGATCTGGGAGTTCTTCCGATTGGCGATTGATCAATAGTAATTACTTTATCAATATTTTCCAAACCAACAATTTCTTTATGTTCCGCTGGTAAATCTTTGGCCCGATAAAAATGTCTTGCCAAAGCTTTGGCCAAAATATCAGTCATTAAAGTTGATTTTCCGGAACCAGAGACACCGGTAATTGAAATTAATTTACCCAAAGGAATTTTGACATTGATATTTTTCAAATTAAACGCTTTGGCTCCCTTGATTTCAATAAACTTACCATTCCCTTTACGCAAAGAACAGTTCCTTTCGATAGTTATTTGACCAGACAGATATTTACCGGTTAAGGATTTTGTTTTTTTGATTTGTTCTAATGTTCCTTTGGCAACAATTTCTCCACCATAAATTCCAGCACCTGGCCCAATATCAATAATATAATCGGCAGAATTCATCATATCTGGATCATGTTCCACAACAATAACAGAATTCCCTTTATCTCTTAAATCTTTTAAAGTTTCTATCAATTTTGTATTATCGGCCGGATGTAAACCAATTGAAGGCTCATCCAAAACATAAATAACTTCTGATAAAGAACTACCTAACTGTGTAGCCAAACGAATTCTTTGTGCCTCTCCACCCGATAAACTATTGGCGCCCCTATCCAAAGTTAAATATTGCAAACCAACATTACGCAAAAACCCAACTCTTCTTTCAACTTCTTTAATAATTGCTCCCGCAACTTTTATTTCATTTTTACTCAAAGCCTCTTTAATAAATTGAAAATCTTTTTGGGGTAAATTTTTTTTCGTTTCGTAATTACCACTTAACAACAACTCGGAAACCATTTTTAAAAGATCATTCAAAGACTTTTCGGTATAATCAACAATTGACAAGCCACCAACCGTCACCGCCAAACTTTCTTTTTTTAATCTTTTACCACCACAAACATTACATTGATGCTGACGCATGTATTTTTCAATCTCTTTGCGAATATATTCACTATCCGTTTCTCGATATTTTTTTTCTAATCCCGGCAAAACACCCTCAAAGACCATCTTCTTCCCAGCAATTAAATACTCTTTTTCTCCAGTTCCCATCAGCACTATTTCCCGAGCTTTTTTACTTAATTTTTCTACGGGGACATCCAGAGAAAAACTATTTTTCTGAGCAACTGCCGTCAATAACTGCCAAATCATTGGTTGATTGGAAAAAATTTTGGTCCAAGGTTTAATTGCTCCTTGCGCCAAAGTTAAACGAGGATTGCTAATTACTAACTGCGGATCAACTTCTTGTCGAACACCAAGCCCTGTACAAGCAGGACAAGCCCCAAAAGGAGAGTTAAAAGAAAAACTTCTTAACTCAATTTCCGGTAAATCAATCTGGCATTTTGGACAAGTGTAATATTGACTAAAAACGGTATCCTTATTTTCATCAGAGCGAAGAACAATTACTAAACCATTTCCCAAATCAATGGCCACCTTGACTGACTCTGCTAACTGTGTTTTTGTTTCACGATCACCATCTAACAAAACTCGATCAACAACAATTTCAATTGTATGTTTCTGCTCTCGATTTAAATTTATTTTTTCTGCTTCTTCGATACCATAGAGATGACCATCCAACCGAACTTGAAAATAGTTGGCTTTGCGAATTTCATCCAGAACTTTTTTGTGCGTTCCTTTTTGGTCTCGAACAATTGGAGCCAAAATAGTCACATTAACTTTCTTGCCAAAAGCCCAAATTTTCTCGGTAATTTCCTCCACCGTTTGTCTGCCAACTGGTTGACCACATTTAGGACAATGCGGATGACCAATTCGACTAAACATCAACCTTAACATGTCATAAATTTCAGTAATTGTTCCTACGGTAGAACGAGGATTTTGCGCACTATACCGCTGATCAATAGCAATAGCAGGAGAAAGACCGGTAATTTGATCCACATCCGGTTTATCTTTTACTTCCAAAAATTGCCGAGCATACGATGACAAACTTTCCACATATCGGCGCTGACCTTCGGCATAGATCGTATCAAAAGCCAAACTAGACTTCCCTGATCCCGACAATCCAGTAATAACCACCAATTTATTGCGTGGAATATCGATATCAATATTTTTTAAATTGTTAACCTTGGCACCTTTGATCGAAATTTTGTTTTCCATACTTTTCACTTTATCGACTTCATTTTTTATTTTTTCCGACAGATTTTGTGAAGCCACTTTGCCTGAAATCATAGCAAAAAAAAAATGGACTGTAAAGAGCGAAAAAAAACTGGTTATTAACCAGTTTTTAGAACTCTATCCGATTGTATAGGTTCGCAGGCGTCTAATTCTTTTTTCTAATTTGGGATGATCTGAAAAAAGATCAAATCTCCCAAACCAGCGACTCTTTTTTTCTGTTTGAAAATAAGAATTTTCTAACTTTTCAAGTGAACTTATTATTTCTTTATTTGTTCCCATTTTCTGAAAAGCATAGTGATCAGCACGATACTCCTCTATTCTTTTAACAAAAGAGGTTATCAGTATTATTAAAAAATTTAATGAGCTTCTAACAAAGATAAAAAACATCCACCACAACTCAAATCTACCACTATCCAAAAAACCATTAACCAACCACAAGGCTATAAATAAAACGATAAAATAAGAAACCTTCTCAAACAAAAAACTCCCCCAGATATAAAAACGCCTATGAGCATGAGCAAACTCATGCAAAAGAAGAGCTTCTAGTTCTTTGTCGGTAATGAATGAGTCCCATGTATCAGAAATAAGGACTGAATCGTTATTAGAATTGTAGGCAAATATTTCAGAATAGAAAACTTCTAAATTAAGTCCTGATATTTCTCTAACCTTTTTAATCACATCATTAACTCTGTCGTAGTCATCTGGCGTTCTCCCCCTAAATCGCTTTAATAAAAAACAAACAAGAATTAAATTAAAAAGTCCCAAAGCAATCAGAACGACTGGAACTATCCAAAAAAGGTCATTCTCAAACAAAAAAGCAATAATGCTGGGAACGGAGACAAAAATAATACCGAAGATTACCCCGTTCAAAAGATTGATTTTTCTGTAATAAACTGACTCACTATAAAGAAAGTTGAAAAAAAAACCAACAATAAACAATATCGATAAATTAGACACCAACGAGGCACTAAAAAACCCAGTAATCAAATCAACAACAACAACAGGGAAAAAAAGTGCAGAACCACAAATTAAAATAAAAAAGAAACTGAAAATTTGCCAAAACGGCGAAACCCAAAAAGAGCTACGATTTTCCATTATAAACCTCCGAATTAGATTTTAACGAACAAGAATTGCTAGTTTAGATTATTATAAAATAAATGTCAATAAAAAAGAGGTTCTTGATAACCTCTTTTTACTATTTAAATTTATAATCCATACCTTTCAACATTTTGATCAGCCAAATCCTGAATTTTAGCAAGTTCCTCCGCTCCTGATTCACTCTGAAAAAGATGTTTAAAACGCCCTTGCAACCTCAGATATTCTTCAACTTTGGGTCGGGGATTTGGACATTTGGCAACACCGGTTAACTTTCCATCCATATATTCAACCACCGGATAAATTCCGGTTTGCGAAGCCAATTTGGCAATTTTAATTGTATCTTTTGCTTCGGTATACCACCCCGGAATACAGGTAACCAAAATTTGAATATATTTCGGGCCTTTTAATGTTAGCGCTTTGCGCACCTTATTTTGAATATCCAAAACATTTCCCACGGTTGCCGTCGCAACATAAGGCAAATTGTGTGCTAAGGCAATTTTGATCATATCTTTTTTGACCAAATTATTTCCTGTCGATTTTCTTCCCGGAGGTGTTGTTGTTGTGTTCGTACCATAAGGTGTTGACCCACTAGACTGAACCCCAGTGTTCATATAAGCCTCATTATCAAAACAGACATACAAAAAATCGTCCCCACGCTCCCATGCGCCACTTAACATTCCCAAGCCAATATCAAAAGTTGCGCCATCACCACCCCAAGCAATTAAATTCGGTGGTTTTTGACCTCTGGCACGATAACCGGCCAAAATTCCCGAAATAACCGGAGCCGAGTTTTCGAAGTTAGCATGGATCCATGGAATCTTGAATGATGAAGTTGGATATTTGGTGGTTGTCACTTCTCCACAACCGGTAGCCCCAGCAACAATGGTTTGTGAACCGGACGCTTCCAAAACATGACGCATCGCCAATAACTCACCACAACCAGCACAGGCCGTATGACCGGGATTTAATAAATGACGAAAAGGCATTTTATAAGGCATAAAAGGGTTGGTTTTACTTATTCAAATTATTATAAGTTTCTTTGGTCATGCAAATTCGACATCCCAAATCACCCAAATAACATTTATTTGTTTTCTGATTTTGAGCCATCGTAGGATCACTACAATCATCAAACTCTTTACATAAACCCCAATAAGGTTTATCTTTATATGCTGGATTCTTTGTAGAATCAAAATCTTTGTCTACAGTAAGAACTTGCTGATCGCTTTTGTGACAATAATTATAGCCACAAGTCGGTTGATCATGCTTTATACATCTTTCACCATTAGGACATGCCTCATCACTATCACAAGAACACCTCGGGACGGCCGGCTCATTTTTGTAAAAATTTACCATCTTACAAGAAGATCCTTTAACACAAGAACTGAGCATTAAGACATTACATTCCTCTCCAACTTCTTTTTTCTTTACACAAAAACCATTTTCTGAGATAGGATTATTACAAAAAGTATTAGAATAATGACATTGGTCATTCTTGTCACACATACAAACCCCATTAACACAAAGATCAGAAAAACAGTCAGAATTATTCTTACACTTATTATCCGGATGCGCCACTTTCCCCTTTGGTCCAAAAGTATCCATCCAGTCAACAGGTCTAGGCTCTACTTTTTGTAAACATTTTCCATTCTGACATTTTGCCAAGTTCATTTGACCTTGTGGCAAGTATGGATTTCCCAATGAAATAACACAATCGTTATCCATTGTACAAGCACAAGTTGCTACCCCACCTCCCTGATTTTGACAAATCATATCTCCAATACATGGTTTACTATCAGAAGTATTACATGTCATACCATAAGATAGCCCCTTCGTACAGATATTCCATGTTGATATTTCTTTCTTACAATACAATAAATTAGCGTCAGCACCGGCTCTTAATTCTTTTTCTTTTGGGTTATAACAGTCAGAAGTTTCATTGCATTCACATTGTTTAATTCCACCCACGGACTCACAATCACCACTTATACATTCATCAGGATCCGAACATGCTTTGCCAATCTCTTTTGTCCCAACAACTTTCGTGTTTTTTTCAAAATAATCACAATCTAACTTGGTATTTTCTCTAAAATTATTTACATTTATATCCAAACGAATACCTTTACTAGTTTTAGAAAAATAATAAGTATCAAGCCATTTACAATCAGCCCCCGAGATCGCCGTAGTGGCAAAATGATAAGATTCTGGACCTTTAAAAGTCCCAATAGCACAAATTCCCGCTGAACAAGCCTTTGCCCATTTTCCTTCAGAATAAAACATCCCCGTTTGGCCTATTCTTTTACCAGCACCAGGCAAAACTTGATACTCATCATCCAAACTTGGTCCTATTGTTTGCGCAACAAATTTCAAACCTTTATCAAAAAGTCCTTGCGTATTATAAGCTTCACTAACGGCCTGAGCAGTTGAATCATTCAACTCAATTAAAAGAACAATATCCTGCGTACTCACTTTTTCTATCTCTTCAGCTAATTTCTCTTTACTAAAAGCATAAATGTAAGTATCTTTTCCTGGATCAATACTAAGTAGACTAAAATTAGTTGAAGTAATTGGGTTTCCCGGTGGTTTTTTATAAACCCAAGCATGATCTAAATAACGCTCTGGATCTCCCGTGACAATTCCCCACAATCCAAATTCTTTGTGACATGCATAATTAGAAGAGGCCAAGGAACCAGAACAATAACCACTACTAACAAGCGTATCACAAGTAGGCATACACCAAGCTGAATCATCCAAACAGAAATCACCTACACATTCACCCGATTTAACTATTTTGGGATCGTTGGAAATAAAAGAGTATTTTTTACCGCAAGTTAATTTTTTAACATCAACGACTGTGCTATTTTCATCATAAAAAGTATAATTAGAAATATCCTTGATTTCGCTACAAAAAGAAACTGCTATATTTTCTTGTTGTTTAACAATCTCTATATTTATCGCCTTTAGTTTCAAAAGATCAGGATTGATAAAATGCAAAATAGAATAAGAACCAATCAAAAAAACCAAACCCGTAACACTTCCCACCATCATCTCTTTTCCTTTGGAGATATAACTTTCTTTGCCAGAAATATAAAAGACACCACCCATCATCAAAGTTAATACTGCAATTAATGACCCGAGAGTGACAGCATATCTATAAGCGGCCGAAATATACATCGCCAACCAAGGGATTGTCACACAACTTTTTTGACGACGCGCCTCACACGCCTTATCTCCCGCCGGACAACTTTCACCAGAATCACAACGAACAACCTCGACACCACCTAGCTTTGTAGGCAAATCACCAAAAGGAATTTTTATTTCCATTTCTTTAATTATTCCAGAAGGTAATTCTTCTTCCGCCAAAACAACATTAAATGGTAAAAATGAAATCACTACCGCAAATAAAGAAATTAAAAACATTATTTTTTTTGTTTTTTGCCTCATCATAATTTTTATAATAAAATCATTTTTTCATTTGGTAATTTACTTTTTTTGATCATGGAAATAACCATTTTTTCGGTAATATCTCGACCTCCCAACCCCCCAATAAAAGATCTGATTTTTTTTATATTTTTCATTCCCCATAGGACATCTCGAACTTCCGAAAAAACTGGACCTCCCTTTCCCAAAGATAAACATTTTTCCAAAACAATAATGTTTTTGGCATTTTTTAGTTTTTCTTTTAACTCTTCGACAGGAAAAGGTCGATAACATTTTAATCTTGCCAAAGCAACATCAGGATAAGCGGACAAAACTTGCTTAATTGTTCCACAAACAGAGCCCCTTGAAACAATTACTGTCGAAGCCTTGTGATTTCCGAAA
Source organism: uncultured Gammaproteobacteria bacterium (assembly GCA_964605975.1). Lineage (GTDB taxonomy): Bacteria > Patescibacteriota > Patescibacteriia > UBA11705 > JABHMO01 > JBAYHA01. Next base: position 22,259 of record CAZSER010000001.1, on the reverse strand, counting down.
TACTCAACTAATTCTCCAAAACCTCGCCCAAAAATCTGAGCATAATTTTTCATCTCTTGCTTAACTGTTTTTTGTGAAGAAACCAAATCATTATGTAGATCTTGTCTAATTTGTTGATAATATTCAGGAGTAACTAAACTTCCCAAACTTACAGGATTATTAACATCCAAATACTCGCCACCAAGGGGAACTCTTTCTGGCAAATAATTTTTTATTAATTCCAAATCGGGCATATCAACCGGTTCAATGGTATGAGTCAAAACAAAACCATCCATATTCACCATAACAGGGATATTTAACTGTTCACTAATTTTAAAGGCAATGGGATGAAAATCAACAGCTTCCTGATTATTTTCTGCATACAACATAATCCAACCAGCATCACGAACGGTCATGCTATCTTGTTCGTCATTCCAAATATTAATCGGTGCCGAAATAGCTCGATTGGCACAAGTCATTACCAATGGCAAACGCATTCCCGAAATAGTAAATAAAACCTCCGTCATATAAAGCAACCCCTGTGAGCTTGTTGCCGTATAAGCACGAACGCCGGAAGCACTTGCGCCTAAAACAATAGATCCCGCCGAGAACTCACTTTCGGCTCTAATAAATTCAAAAGATCCTTGCCCATTGGCCTTTATCTTTGCTAACTCTTCAACAATATGAGTTTGTGGCGTTATTGGATAAGCAGAAACAACCTGAGGACGACACATATTGATAATTTCCGCCACGGCCAAAGATCCTTCCGTTATTTTTCGCATATAAATAAAAAGTAAAAAATTAGTGAATACAGTTTCTCAATTTAAAAATTTTTCCCATTTTTTCTTTTTCGCCTTGCTTCCTCTTTTTGTCATTTCGACTAAACGAATTGCCTGGAGAGATCTCATGACTGCAGTTTACAATTTTCCCAATTTGAGATTTCTCGACAAGCTCGAAATGACAAATTGGATTGTTCTTTTGTTTTTTTGTCCTTGTATTCTTTTTTATTCCTCCTTCACCATTTTAATACACTTTACCGGACATTCTTCGGCGCATAAACCACAACCTTTACAATAATCCAAATCATTTTCATAAAAAATTTTTCCTTGTAATGCCTTGTCTCCTACCGGAAAAACACACCCCTCGGGACAAACACGGGCACAATTACCACAAGCGATACAACGGTCATGATCAACCACCGGACGATGAGTTCTCCAATCCCCTGTTTTGTTTTCTTTGGTTGTTCCCGGCAAAGCAACTATTTTATTTTTCATAAAAATCTTTTCTTAGTTTCGGAAACAGCTTCTTTCATAGCCTGAAGATTTAAATCAACTACTTCTTTTTTTATTACCTCTTTGATTGCTCTATCCATTGAATCCTCATCAAAAAGATCACTCAAAACACCCAAAACTCCTAATAAAATTGTGTTAACAAAAGGTTTACCAATAGTTTTTATCGCCAAAGTTTCGGCAGGAAAAAGAAAAACCTTTTTCCCCGATAAAATGGCTGGAATTTCCTGACTATTGCTATTGACAATAATTACTGTTTTATTCTTCACTCCATGCAAAACAATATCTTCGGACTTTAATAAAGTTTCATCTTGAATAATTAAAAAATCAGGAGAATAAATTTGTTCTCTAGTTAAAATTTTTTCTGTAGAAATTCGCACAAAAGCTTCCACTGGCGCACCACGCCTCTCTACTCCAAAGCTAGGAAAACCTTGCACTTCATAACCATTATAAAAAGCGGACCTCGCCGTTAAATCAGCCAAAGTGACCGTTCCTTGTCCACCTCGTCCATGAAATCTAATTTGGATTTTTTTGGTCATATACGCTAACAAAATATGGAATTAGTTTTTGCCAAATATCCAAAGGAATAACTCCTTCTAGCTTGTGGCCGTTAACAAAAAAGGTTGGCGTTCCCATCAAATTCAAATCTCGCCAAGCAAAATAATCTTTTTTAATTTCAGCTTCTGTAAGTTTATGCTTCATGCAAACTTCAAACTTGCTTTGATCAACCCCTTGATCAAAAATTGCCTGAAAAAATTGATCTTCATCAAAAAAAGTTCCTCTTGCCCGCAAAAAAGCATCATGAACCTCCCAAAATTTACCCTGCTTCTCCGCACAAACACCGGCCATTGCCATACTCAAAGAACTCTCACTTAAAATGGCCATATTTCTCCAACAAAAACGAACAACCTCTCCATATTCTTGCATTATGTTTTTAATAATCTCATGAGAATCCGCACATTTAGAACAGTTAAAATCACCAAACTCAACAATAGTCAACTTGGGATTTTCCGCCCCCATGCAAGAAGAAGTGGGACTCATAAACTCTTCTGGCTGAAAAGGAGGTTCTCTTTTTAGCTCTTCTTCAAAAACATAAGTCCCCTTTTTGGCCTGTCCATAAATAGAAAAAAACTGTGACAAAAAAACGGGAACCATCATAGCTATAAAAGCCAAAATAAAAAACAAAATAAAAACCCACCACTTTACAGCTTTTTTCTCCATTTGATTATTTTTTTGAGGATTAAATTGATTGCTTTCCATACTTTAATAATTATAACATAAAAAGTTGTTTATAGAAATAAAGTTATCCCCCGAAGAGCCTCCAACATCCAGCTTAAATTGTTTTATTTTAGCTATTTTATCCCCCTTAGGTATTGACAATAAAAAATGAGCTTGCTATAATTCCTTTTGATTATACAATCAAATACAAACTCCTATTTTATGAATACTATCATTACTATTTTACAGGTTATTTCTGCTATTGTTTTAATTATATTAGTTTTATTACAAAACAAAGAAGGCGGACTTTCTGGTGTTTTTGGTGGATCTGGTGCCGGGAATGTTTATCGCACCAAGAGAGGAATGGAAAAAACAATCTTTATTTTGACTATTATTTTTGCTGTTCTATTTTTGGGAATTTCTTTTGTTAACATTTTGCTTCAAGCTTAAAAACAAACCCCGAACAAGGGTCTGTTTTATCAATAATTTGTGTCATTATTCAAAAAAATCTCAGCCTTCATTTTAAAAAAACTATCTAAGTTTAAAAGAAATGATTGGCAAAAAAAAACAAAAAGGTTTCATCGTCATGATGAACTCCTCGTTCAAAAACTAAACACCAAGAGAAAACTCCCTACCAAAGAACAGCTTATTTATTCATTTAAATACCTAAGTGATGTAGAGAGATTAGTCATCCGTGTTTTATTCGGAGTAGTTTTTGTTTGCGTGATTGCACTTTGTTTAAATATCTATTGGCAAAATTCTTCGCTCGAACCAAAGATTGGTGGAACTTATTCCGAAGGTTTAGTTGGTGCTCCTCGTTATATCAACCCACTATTTGCACAAGGAAATGATGTAGATTTAGACTTAGTTGAAATTATTTATTCCGGACTTTTTAAGTATTCCGCCGAAGGTATTATCCCAGATGTTGCCGAAAGTTTTGAAATTTCAGAAGACCAAAAAGTTTATACCATCAAACTACGATCAGATGTTTTTTTCCATGATGGTGAGAAATTAGATATCGAAGATGTTTTATTTACTTTTTCCAGAATCCAAAACCCTCGAAGTAAAACACCACTTTATTATAATTTTCAAGGAGTTTTGGTGGAAAAAATTGATGAAAACAGTCTAAAAATCTCATTGTCAGAACCGTTTTCTCCCTTCTTGGAAAATTTAACCGTTGGTATCCTACCGGAACATATTTGGAAAAACATTGAACCGGAAAACATGTTATTGGCCGAATATAACCTCAAACCAATCGGGTCTGGACCTTTTAAATTTTCTTCTTTGACAAAAAACGCTAACGGCAAGATCAAAAACTTTACTTTTACAAACAATAATCAATACCATTTTGGACAACCATATATTGAAGAGTTTGATCTGAAATTTTATGAATCTTTTGATTTGGCCGTTGATGCTTTAAATAACAAAAAAATTGATGGATTAAGTTATCTACCAAAAGAACTGCGGGATAGAATTATCAATAATCGAAACATTAATTTCAATTTATTACAACTTCCCCAATATACGGCCGTTTTCTTTAATTACGAAAAAAACCCAATTTTAAAAGAGTTAGAAATTAGAAAAACATTAGCAAAAGGAATCGACAAAAATCAATTGATAAATGAACTTCAAAATGCCGAAGCTCAAACTATTAATGGCCCTATCCTAAACGGTTATTTAGGATATACCGAAGACCTTAACAAGCTAGAATTTAACATTTTAGAAGCCAGAGAAAGTTTAGAAAAATCAGATTGGAAATTAAACGAATATCCGGTTGAAAATGAATCTTCCGAGCCTTATCCTTTTCAAGTAAGAAAACATGGTAATAGATTTCTTGAGTTTACTTTAACCACGGTAGAACAAGCGGAAATCGTAAAGGTAGCCAAAAAGATTCAAAGTGATTGGAAGCAGTTAGGAGTAAAAGTTAATTTAAAATTTGTCAAAAAAGAAAATATTTCCACAATTATCGCTTCACGAGATTATGAAGCTCTTCTTTATGGACAAATTTTGGGAGCAGATCCTGATCCTTATCCTTTTTGGCATAGTAGCCAAAAAGTTTCTCCCGGTTTAAATTTAACCTCTTTTGGTTCTTCCGAAGCAGATAAACTTTTAGAGGAAGCTCGGAAAACAATTAAACCAGAAGATCGAGCACAAAAATATATCTCTTTTCAGAAAATTTTGACGGATAATGTTCCAGCGATTTTTCTTTATAGCTCTACTTATACTTATCCTCAACATAAAATTCTAAAAAGTTCTCCCATAAAAAAAATTATTACTCCGGCAAATCGTTTTGCCAATATTACTTCTTGGTATATCAAAACTACTCGCAATTGGAATAAATAATTTCCCTAACTTCTTGTCCCTTAAAAATTAACGACTTTTTAAAAAATATTTTAATTTGAAAAATCTTTTTCAAACAAATAAAAAGACTTTTTTTATTTTACTTAAAAAATTAACTATAAAAAACAGTCGAAAAAATTATTACCTATTTAATAAAAACTTTTAATAACTATTTCGACTTTATAAACTTATGCTAAATAAAACACCCAGTTATCCAACGCGGACACCACGTCCGCAAAGCGGACCGCGTTCCGCGGGGCGACAACCGTCGCCCGTGGTGGCCGCCAAAATTCGCTCACTACAAACAACGGTAACACCTACTCCAAAAAACAAATTTCTCGCCCCCCAACCAAGAGTTCGTCAATTTTTTGCCCAAGATCAAAACGGTAAAAAAAACTCATTACGAATTATGGTTTTGGGTGGATTAGAAGAAGTAGGAAGAAACATGTCCGTTTTAGAATACGGTGATGATATTATTATTGTTGACATGGGATTGCAGTTCCCAGAAGAAAACATGCCGGGAATTGATTATATTATTCCTGATATTTCTTATTTACGAAATAAATTAAAAAAGATTCGTGGTGTAATTATTACTCATGGGCATTATGACCACATTGGCGCAATTTCTCATCTAATGCCAGAACTTGGCAATCCCCCACTTTTTACCGCCAAACTAACGGCTGGCCTAATCAAAAAAAGACATGAAGAATATCGCAAACCAGCCTTGGATATTAGAGTAGTTGATCCCGAAAAAGATCGCATTCAATTAGGGAATTTTTTAGTTGAGTTCTTTCGGGTAAACCACAATATTCCCGATAGCTTTGGAGTTGTCATGCACACACCAATAGGAACGGTTGTTCACACTGGAGATTTCAAGGTTGACTTAAGCCCAATTAATGACAAACCCATTGATCTAAACAAAATTGCTTTAATTGGCGCCAAAGGAGTTTTGGCTTTAATGGCGGACTCCACTGATGCCGAACATCGTGGCCATCAAATTTCGGAAGGTGAAATTACCGGTTCAATCGAAACGGTTTTTCAAGAAGCCAAAGGCAGAATTATTGTTGGCACATTCGCCTCCTTGATCAATCGTATTCAACAAGTTTTAACCTTAGCGGAAAAATACGGTCGCCGAGTTTATCTTGATGGTCGAAGCATGAACTCAAATATCGAAATCGCTTATGATCTTGGTTATTTAAAATTTAATCGACATAATTTGGTTGATGAAAATACTGCCAGAAAAACCCCAGACGATAAATTGGTGATTATTGGCACAGGGGCGCAGGGAGAAAAAAATGCCGTTTTGAATCGCATTGCTAATCACGATCATAAATTTTTACATGTCAAGAAAAATGATTCAATTCTTTTTTCTTCTTCCGTAATTCCCGGAAACGAAAGAACTATTCAAAATCTAAAGGATTCATTTTACAAACAAGGTGCAACTGTTTATCACTATCAAATTTTGGATGTTCATGCCGGAGGTCATGCGAAACAAGAAGATTTAAAACTTATTATCCGACTTTTTAATCCTAAATATCTAATCCCGGTTGAAGCTAATCATTACATGTTGCGAATCCATGGGCAGTTAGCAGAAAGTGTCGGAATGAAATCTGAAAATATCTTTATTGCCTCTAATGGTCAAGTCATGGAATTTTCTCAAGACCCCAAAACCAAAGAGACAGTCGGAAAACTTACCACCGAAAAAGTCCCCACTGAATACATCATGGTTGACGGCTTGGGTGTTGGAGATGTTTCAAGTATCGTTTTGCGCGATCGTCAGATGATGAGCGAAGATGGTATGTTTGTCGTTATTGCCATGGTCAAAAAAAATAATGGCGAATTAGTTGGTAGTCCCGATATCATTTCTCGTGGATTTGTTCACATGAAAGAAAGTAAAAAACTTATCGAAGAGGCGCGGGTGTTTAGTAAAAAGGTTATCGCAGGAAAAGTAGGAAAAGCATTCGACCCCATGTTTTTGAAAAATAAATTACGAGATGAATTGGGGGAACTTCTATACAAAAAAACCAAACGCCGACCGATGATTTTACCGGTGGTGATTGAAGTTTAAAATTATCACAAAAACCCCAAAAAACCGCAATTTTTTTGCGGTTTTTTGTTTTCTTAAAAAGAAAGCTCTTTCTGCTTTTTGGTAAAAATTGAAATTATCTCTATTTTTGCTATAATCAAAGAAACATAAGTTTAAAAATATGAAAAGACTATTTAGCGGAATGCAACCTACGGGAATTATTCATCTTGGTAATTACTTTGGCGCTTTACATAGTTGGCTGGAACTCCAAAAAACTCACCAATCATTTTTCCCCATTGTCGATCTCCATGCTTTGACTATTTTTCAAGATCCAAAAGAACTAAACCACAGAATTTTTGATTTAGCCAAACTTTATATCGCCTCTGGTCTTGACCCCAAAAAAGCGGTAATTTTTCGCCAATCTGATATTTCAGAACATACCGAACTGGCTTGGATTTTGACTTGCCTTGCCCCAATGGGAGAATTAAATCGGATGACCCAGTTCAAAGATAAATCGGCACAACATGCCGAAAATATCAATGCCGGACTTTTTACTTATCCCTGTCTTATGGCTTCCGATATTTTGCTTTATGATGCTGACATTGTTCCAGTTGGCGAAGATCAAGTTCAACATGTTGAACTTACCAGAATGTTAGCCAAGAAATTCAATAATCTTTACGGCGATATTCTCAAAGTTCCGGAACTATTCTTGAACAAAACTTCTGCCAGACTAAAAGGACTTGACGATCCTAACAAAAAAATGAGTAAATCAGCCAGTTCTGAATATAACTATATTGCCTTGACAGATTCCCCCGATTTAATTCGCAAAAAAATAAAAAGAGCCGTCACCGACTCCGGAACAGAGATCAAAGGAGGAGAAGACAAACCGGCGTTAGCTAACTTATTGACTATTTACTCTCTGGTAACCGGACTAACTATCCCCGAAATTGAGCAACAATTTACTGGTCAAGGTTATGGTGTTTTCAAAAACGAACTCGCCGAAAGAGTTGTTGCATTTGTCGAGCCAATTCAAAAAAAATTACAAAACATCAGTGACAAAGAAATAAAAAACATCTTAAAAAATGGCGCTGAAAAAGCCTCCCAAACGGCCAGTAAAAAAATAAAAAAAATAAAAAAAGCTATCGGTTTGTAACTTTTTCTTTATTATACAAAAAAGGCCGACGGAATTTTATCCGTCGGCTTTTGCGTTAAATAACAAATTTTAAAGAAGATGACTCTCCTTTTTTGAATTAAGAAAAAGAACTAACTGAAAAACGAAAATCAGCGAGACTGAACTCATCCCAAAACGCCTCCACAACATCACCGTCAAGAGAAAAAGTTATGTCTACTGGTTCGCCTTTTTCAAGCAAAAAAAGTATTTTTATTTCACCATCTTCTACATAAACCTGCGAACTCACAAAGGTTGCTCGATAAAAATCTTCCGAACTATCTTTTGTTTTTATCCAGATATTAACAGGAATTTGCTTCCTCTCCATAATGAAATAATACAAAATTCCAATATCCTCATTATAAACCTTTCCAAACCCATTCGGAAAAGCTCGAATAATATATTCCAACAGCTGATAAAAAAAACTACCTTCTGGCGCAAAATTAATGTTCATGAGTTCCTCCTTGGTGGTTGGGAAATAAAAGTCAAAGAAAAATCTTTAACCTTTATTCCATTATAAAAAACAAACATCTCCGAACCCTGTCCGAAGAAAGTTAAAACATGCCCAGGAACTTTATTTACCCTCGACTGATCAAAGTTTATTTTTAATTGACCAACCGAAAGAACCCGACAAAACTCTTCCTCCTCTTCTTCCCTGATGAAAAACAGCACCACTCTTCCATCTCGAAAAAGTAGTTTATCTAGGAACTCATCAAAGCGAACAATCAACTCGGTTTTTTTGTTATTAATAATAAAAAAGTTGTTATTAAAAAAGTTCCAAACGCTTATTAAGTTACTAAAACAATGACTTTCCATCTTCCACCTCCTATCTTTCATTTCCCGTTTCTTCAAAAACTAAATGAAAACTACTAACCTTCATCCCATTAAAAAAAAGCACCCCATCATCATCAAAAACAACTTGGTACGAAAAACTTTTCGCTTTTAATCTATTTTGCTCGATAATGTTTTCGGCTAGCAGAAAAATTTCTTCCGGTTTTTCTGTAAATAACAAACATTTTCCCTGTCTTAATTCTCGATAATAATCAAAGACATCCCTTGATATTTTCTGCTGTATGCCATCTTTTGAATAGACAAAAAACTTGGCAAAACTAAAAAGTTGAGGATTGACAATCATTTAAAACTCCCGAGAATAGCTGGATAATAAACGCAAACAGTTCCGCCCACTAAAAAATTTTCTTCTAGTGATTGAAAAGGTTACCACTTTATTGGTTTTATTATTTTCATTGTCTATAAAAAGACAATCCCAAACAAAGATAAGCTTTCCCGCTTTTTTAATTTGACTTTTTTCCAAATCAAATCTAAAACAAGAGTCTTGTAATTTACGATTAATCTCTTTAATCGCAGAAAAACTACGCCAAGAAGCAGTTCGTAATTCAATATTAATAAACTTGTCATCAAAAAAACAAAAAAATAATTCAAAAAATTCTTTTTCCGTATAGAAATTTGTCCCATCTTCGCGAATAAAAACAGTACAAAGAACCTCAAAATTAGAGACAATATCTCGGTAAAGCCTTTCTCGAAAATACTGTTTTTGATCTTTCATAGAAAGCTCCTTCCTTAAAATTTCAATGAACATTTAATTTTAACATCACTTATTAAAAAAGTCAATCAACCATTGACATTAGATTGTTAAAATGATATATTAACAACGGTTAATGACCGACAACTTGATCGCTTCGATTAATTTCGGAGAGGAAAGTCCGGACACTCGCTTCTTTTGTAAAATTGAAGAAAAGGTAGCAGGTAATCCCTGTCAATCGCAAGATAGAGGTGCGAACAGTGACGTTGCTTTTCGCAAGAAAACAACTTCCTTTTTTTGACGCAAGTTAAAGTAAAGGAAGAATCTCATTAGTAATTTTGAGAATGAAACGGCTAAATCCTTACCCGAGTGCAAGAGCAAGTTAGGTAGCTCGCTAGAAGTCAAAAGTGATTTTGATTCCAGATAGATGATCAAGAGTTTCGTTTTTTGACGAAATGAACAGAATCCGGCTTATTCGTCAGTCATTAACCAAAAATAAAAGGAACCAGCGTTCCTTTTATTTTTGCAAGAAAAATGTTATCATTATAATATCAATAACTAATCGCCAAGATCGATAATATGAAAAAGAAAGCTGACCTTTTCTTTACTTTTTTAAAAATTCCTACTGATTTTTTGTTATTACTCTTCGCAGGGATTTTGTCATATTTTATTCGGTATGATGAAACGATCCAAAGATTTCGCCCAATCGTCTTTGACCTCCCTTTTGAAAAATATCTACTGGTCGTGATTTTAACTTCTCTTATCTGTTTAATTTCTTTTGCTATTTCCGGGCTTTATTCTTTTTCTCGTCGTAAAATTACTGATGAAATCGCCAAAATTATTATTGCCACCTCGTTTGGTTTGTCTTCAGTAATTATTTATATGTTTTTTGTTCGTGAAATGTTTTCTTCTCGTTTTATTGTCTTGACCGCTTGGATAATTTCTATCATTTTTCTAATTATTGGGAGAATTATTATCAGAAAACTCCAAAACTATTCTCAAAAAATTGGTTGGGGAGCTCATAATGTGGTAATTATCGGCAATGACAAAAACACCGAAAAACTTATTGAAACATTTAACTTTCAAAAAGAACTTGGTTATAAAATAATTGGTCGAATTAGAAATTTTGAACAAAATGATTATTCAGAATTAATAGAACTACACAAACAAAAAATTATTGATGAAATAATTCAAGCCGATAGCTCACTTTCTCGCAAATTAAGTGTTGAACTAATTGCCTTTTGCAATCGACACAATATCAGTTTTAAATACACCGCTGGACAGTTTGAATCCATGACCACAAACATTGATGTTCATGTTCTTGCCGGAATACCAATAATTGAAATCAAAAAAACTAAACTTGACGGCTGGGGTAGAATTGCCAAAAGATTTTTTGACGTTGTTTTTAGTCTTATCTTAATTATAATTTTTGCCCCCTTAATGCTTGTCCTTGCTATTGTGATCAGACTAGAAGACTGGGGGCCAGCAATTTATAAAAATGAACGAGTTAGTAAAAATAAAAATTTTTATGTTTACAAATTTCGCTCCATGTATGTTAAATATTGCACTGGTGAACAGTTTGTTAAATATGCCGACACCCAAAAAGCCTTGCAGCTTGAAAAAGACCTTATAAAAAAGAAATCTGAAAGAAAAGGTCCCGTTTATAAAGTCCTCAACGATCCCAGAAGAACAAAAATTGGTCGATTTTTGGAAAAAACATCGCTCGATGAACTACCCCAATTTTTTAATGTTTTAATTGGTAATATGAGTTTAATTGGTCCTCGCCCCCATCAACCCAGAGAAGTCGCCCAATATGCCGATCATCACCGTAGAGTTCTTGATATCAAACCGGGCGTTTCTGGATTAGCCCAAATTTCTGGAAGAAGCGATCTGGATTTTGAAGATGAAGTTAAATTAGATACTTTTTATATTGAAAACTGGTCGCTAAAAATGGATTTTTGGATAATGATCAAAACCCCCTTGGCGATACTTAAAAGGAAAAGTAAAACCTAAAAAGAAGCGCCATAAGAGCGCTTCTTTTTTTTTATTACGATGTCTAGTTTTTAACTTTTTTAGATAAATATTTTATTGACAAATTACTTTTTATCCAGTAAACTTTTTTACTGTGTTCATTATCAACTTAAATAAGGAGACTGTTATTGATGAATGCCGAAATCTTCAAAAAGCTACTACTCTCTCTTTTTGAGGGAAGTTTTGCCGTAGTTAAATTTGATCAAAAAACAAGGAGCCCAAAATGAGCGAAATTATTATGGCTAGCGGTATCCAATGGGGCGATGAAGGAAAAGCAAAAATTGTTGATTATTTTTTTGCCAGAAGAAACTTTGATCTGTGTTGTCGCTATAATGGTGGACCGAATGCTGGAAATACCGTTATTTTCCAAGGCAAAAAGATAGTTTTGAAACATTTGCCAGTCGGCGTTTTTCATAATACCACGAATATTGTTGGAAATGGTTGTGTTATTGACCTCTTAACTCTCCAAAAAGAGATTGCTGAGGTTGAAGAAATTAGAGGTGAAAAAATTGATCCTTCCGAGCTCATAATACAAGGTGGCGCTCATGTCATTATGCCTTGGCATAAAATAATGGATAAGCTCATAGAAACATTTTTTGCTGATAGTCCGCAGGGAACTATTGGTACAACCGGCCGAGGAATTGGTCCTTGTTATGCTGACAAAGACTATCGACATACCGCAACAAGAATGTTTGACTTTTGGCTGTCACCAGAAGAGTTTTACCAAAAGACAGATAAAATCAGTGCTTATTATCGACAGATTATTTCCTCTTTTGGTGATAATAACTTTTTACAAGAATATGAGGAAGAACTAAAAAAACTGCCAGCAATAATTTCTTTTGGCTACAAGCTTCAAGATTCAGGTTTTATAGAAAATAACTTTGTTAATAGTGGGATAAAAATGTGTTCAAGGGCAAAAACAATCTTTATTCAAAGCGCCCATGGAGTTATGTTGGATAAAGATTTTGGAACTTATCCCTTTGTCACTTCTAGCAATACCAGTTTAACCGGACTTTTTTCTGGACTTGGAGGAAGTGGACTATTCCATCAAGAGTCAACGATTAAACATGTTGGAATTATGAAAGCTTATACCACCAGAGTTGGCAATGGTCCATTTCCAACAAAAATTGAAGATGAAATAGGTGCCGAAATTAGAAAGCGCGGTCACGAGTACGGTTCAAATACCGGAAGACCAAGAGATTGTGGCTGGCTAGACCTACCTCAAATTAAATATGCTTGTGAAGTCGCTGGTATTACTTCTCTAGCAATTACCAAACTGGATGTTTTGGTAGGATTACCGGAACTAAAAGTTGGAATTGGTTACCGCAGAAAAGACCAAAGTGGAACAACTTTCTACTGGCCAACAAATCCTCAAGAAACGCTAAATGTTATCCCCTATTACCACACTCTCTCTCCTATAAAGCAAATTTTTACTTGTCCTAATTCTCGAAATAGTTTTGATGATCTAACCGAGGAAGTTCGCCAATATATTCAACTTATCGAGAAAATTACCGGTTTGCAAGTTAGAATTATCTCTTATGGACCAACAGCCTCCGAAACTATTTCTCTCTAAAAATTACCCACTCGCTTAACCAAGCGAGTTTTTTTATCCTAAAATTAAAACAAAAAAAACATAGTTATCAACTTTTAATTTTTATGTTTTTTTGTTAAAATGTAAAAGCTATGAAAATTGCCATTGTCCATGACCACCTGGTTCAGGACGGAGGGGCTGAACGAGTCGCCAAAGAACTTCTGGAAATATTTCCAAAAGGTGATTTTTTTACTCTTTTACATAACAAAAACCATTTTAATAACTTTTCAAAACAACCAATTAAAACATCATTTTTACAGAATATTCCCCTTTTAAACAAAAAACATGAATGGTTACTACCACTAATGCCCTCGGCAACGGAACATCATGATTTATCAAAGTATCAGTTGATAATATCTAGCTCCTCTATCTTTTCCAAAGGAGTAATTACTCGACCAGGGGCTTTACATATTTGCTATTGTCACACCCCTCCCCGATTTTTATGGACAGATACGCATCAATATTTACAAGAAATCCAACACAATGCTTTGGTGAAAAAAATTTTACCCCTAACTTTGACAAAATTGAGATTGTGGGATCGTTTGGCTTCCGAAAGAGTAGATCATTTCCTAGCCAATTCCTTGGAAGTTCAAAAAAGGATTAAGAAATACTACAATCGAGAAAGCCAAGTAATTTACCCGCCAGTTGACACCTCCAAATTTCATATTACCGGCAAAGTTGATAACTATTTTTTGGCTGGGGGCAGATTTGTTGGCTACAAAAGATTTGATTTAATCATCCAAGCCTTTAATAGACTAAATTTACCATTAAAAATCTTTGGCGCCGGGCCATTAGAAAAAAAACTACAAAAAATGGCTCGTAACAATATTCAATTTTTAGGAAAAATAAAGGATAAAGAAAAAATTGAATTGCTAAGTCGTGCACGAGCTTTTATTAATCCTCAACAAGAAGATTTTGGAATTACTGCTGTGGAATCAATGTCCGCGGGACGACCGGTGATCGCTTATAAAAAAGGCGGAGCATTAGAAACAATTATTGATAGAGAAACTGGAAATTTTTTTGATGAACAAACATGGGAATCTTTGGCTTACGCAGTTTTGCGATTCAAGGAAACTGATTTTCGCCCTGAAATCATTAAAAATCATGCCCAAAAGTTTGATCGTCAAATTTTTGAAGAAAAGATCAAAAACTTTGTTCTCCAAAAAATTGAACAACGAAAAAATGAACTTTCTCTTTGATGGACGCCCGTTAATGGAAAAAAAACCTACGGGCGTCACTTTTTTTACTATTAACTTACTCAAACTGTTAAGCCGACAAGCACTCGACCATAATTTTTTTGTACTAACAACTGGAAAGAAAATTTATAATCCTCAAGAGTTAGCAAAACTCCCCAGAGTTAAGTTTGGACATTATCAAATATCAAATAAAAGATTAAAAGTTAGCCAATTTTTCCATTGCGGTCCCAAAATCGAAAAATTGGCAAAAAAAGTTTTCCCCGAAGTTAAAATGGACCGCCTAATCTTGCCAAATCTTAATTTTTTTCAAACCTCACTACCCTATTTTGTTGTTTTTCATGATTTAAGTTTTCATATTGTGCCTGATTTTTTTTCGTTCAAAAGTCGCCTTTGGCACTACTTATTCAATCCTCGAAAAATAGCCCAAAATGCCCAAAAAATCTGGACAGTTTCGCAAAACACCAAAAACGATTTAATTCACTTTTATAATTTAAAAGATGAGAAAATTTCAGTTCACTATCCAAATCAAAAAGAGTTCCCCACCGATAATCTTTTTTTTAACGAAACAAAAAATAAAAACATCTTGTTTGTAGGGACTATAGAAAAAAGGAAAAACATCTTAAATTTGGTTAAAGTTTTTAATAATTTCATAAAATCATTTCCTAAATATAAACTAATTCTCATAGGCAAACCAGGATTTGGTTCTGATGAAATTTTTACCGCAACCAAAAATAAACCTCAAATAATTTACAAAAACTACCTTTCAGAACAAGAGTTGTGGGCGGAGTTTGAGAAAGCAGAATTTTTTGTCTTCCCCTCTTTTTACGAAGGGTTTGGCCTACCGTTAGTCGAAGCAATGAGCTTTGGGTTGCCAATTATTGTGGCCTCAAACTCAGCCAACTGTGAAGTGGTCAACAACGCCGGAATGTTATACAATGTTTTTGACAACAAACAACTCCTAGAATCCTTAAAGGCAATGGCGAGAAATCCTAATTTACAAAAATATTATTCTCAAAAATCATCAGAACGGTATCTTGAAATAATCCAAAAAATAAAATTTCAAAATAACCAATTGATAAAATCACTTGACAAATAAATTATGAAAATAGCTATTGATGCCCGAATGTATGGCAATAAACAGTGTACTGGAATCGGTGCTTATGTTAGAAAAATGACTGAAGCCTTGTTTAAAATTGATCAACAAAATGAATATCTTCTCTTTATGAGAGAAGCGGAATTACAAGATCCTGACTATCAAGAAACTTACCCGAATGTTCGCAAAATTTTAGTCAAAAGCCCTTGGTATTCATATCAAGAACAGTTTAAATTTCCATTAGAGCTAGTTAATGAAAAATTTGATCTTATTCACTTCCCACATTTCAATTCTCCACTTTTCTTCCCTAAAAAATCAGTTTGCACCATTCATGATATTACTCCGATCTTCTTTCCTGGGCATAAAATGAAATCTTCTTTTCGCCGAATCGCCCATCGTTTAGTTTTTCAAAAAACGATTACTCGGGCTGAACAAGTTATTGCCATTTCAAAATCAACCAAGAAAGACATTATCACGCATTTTCACAAAGAAAAAAAATCCATTAAAGTAATCTATCAAGGTGTGGACGAAAACTTCGTAAAAATAGAAAATAATGGTATAATAAACACAGTCAAAACTAAATACGGATTACCCGATAACTTTCTCCTTTATGTTGGTGTTTGGCGCAGTCATAAAAACATAGAGACCTTAATTAAAGGTTTTGAAATTTTAAAAAAAACCTATAACTATTCCGGTAATTTAGTCATTGCGGGACGAGCTGATCTTCATGCAACAAACATCTTGGAGCTGAGCTCTAAATCACCTTTTCGTAAATTTATTTTTACTCCGGGATATATTTCCGACAACGATCTGCCAGTAATCTACTCAATAGCCAAATTATTTGTTTTACCTTCATTTATTGAAGGATTTGGCCTTATTTCACTTGAAGCACAGGCCTGTCAAACACCGGTTTTAGCAAGTAATATTCCCGTTTTGAATGAAGTTTTGGCAGATTCGGCACTATTCTTTGATCCGTATAAACCGACAGATTTAGCAAATGTTGCTTTTAAAATTATTTCCTCCGAAAAACAAAGTTCGATTTTAAAACAAAAAGGACAACAAAATATCCAAAATTTTTCTTGGCAAAATTGCGCCCAACAAACCTTGGCCGTTTATCAAAAAATTTATGAAAAAAATAGCCAAAAATAAAAAATCACCCACAAAAACAAAGCAAGAATTAAAGAAAAAAATCTCCACAGGCAAAAAAAAATCAATTTCCAAAGAAAAAATTTTTTTTAAACTACCCACTAATGTTAACCTAGAAAAATCGGTTCCACCAGCAAAACCAATAACTTTTGGATTACTTCAACATGAAATAGATGAAATTCTTAATAAACAAAATTTTTTCAACAAAACAGATCGTCAAATTGAATACTCTCTAGAAAAAGCTCTTGCGGAATATTTACCAAAAGAAGAAGAAATTATTCTTCCCGAAGCTCAAAAAAAACAACTCCCCAGTAAAAAACGAGAACTTATTATTAAAAATGTTGGTCACCGAGTTGAGCATTCTCCTTTTGTTTTGGATCTAAGTCATCTGGTTTCTCAAAAAAGAAAACAGCTAGAAACAAAAGAAAATGTTTTAAAATTTTTAGCCCAAAAAGAAGGTCAAATTAAAGTTCCAACGAAAAAATTTTTTAAAAAATCCACTCAACAACAAGAAAAGTCAATTATTATCCAAAAAAAAGTCACTACCAAAATCAAAACAAAATTGACAGAAAAACTAAACTCTCAATTCACTTCTCAACCTTGGCATTATCATCTAAATATCCCCTATTTTTGGCCCAAAAAAGCTTTAACTTATTTACTTTTAGGACTAATAATCATCTCTCCTTATAAAGTTTTCGGTCACTATGAACACCTTTTGGGATTAGAACAAAAGATAAAACAAGATGCCCAAGAAACAATTTCCGAATTAAAATCAGCGAAAGAAAATATTTTACAAAATAATCTAGAAGTGGCAGGACAAGACTTTTCAGAAGCTAAACAAAAATTCCTTTCGATAGAAAACCAACTGACTAATTTAAATATTGCTCTGCGAACCATTCTTAAAATTGTTCCTCTTCCTGGCCTTAATTTATCTGATGCCGAAAAAGTTATTCGGATTGGAGAAAATATAACTTTACTTGGAGAAAAAATACCAACTTGGCATAAAATTTTTAGCTCCTCAGATACACTTACAGAAAAAATTTCATTCGCCCAAAAAACAATAACTGAAAACATTCCAACCATACAACAAATTAATACCGATTTATCAGAAATAAATCCTAACAGTATCCCCATTGAATTAAAAGATGAATTTATTGAGACTAAAAATATTTTTCAAAAAGCCTACTTTGACATTACTAATTTAGCAGACTTTTTAATTACTTTAAATGATGTTTTGGGTAAAGATGATTTTAAAAGATATCTTTTTGTTTTTCAAAATTCCAATGAAATTAGAGCAACGGGAGGATTTATGGGTAGTTTTGCTTTAGTAGACATTGATAGAGGAAAAATAAAAAATCTGGAAATTCCCGAAGGTGGTACTTACGATGTCCAAGGACAACTTACCAAAACGGTAATTTCTCCCCACCCGCTACATCTTATAAATCCTCGCTGGGAATTACAAGACTCCAACTGGTATCCTGATTTTTCTGTTTCGGCAAAAAAAATCAAATGGTTTTACGAACAAGCCGGAGGACCAACAATTGACGGTGTTGTCGCCATAAATTCCTCCTTCCTCCCAGAAATAATGAAACTTACCGGTCCAATACATCTTCCCTCTTTTGGAAAAACAATCAATTCTGAAAATGTTATTACCGAATTACAAAAAACAATTTCCGCCGAAAACATCTTGTCAGAAAAAAATAATAAACCAAAAAAAATATTATCTGAATTGGCACCATTAATTATTGAAAAGTTTTTTGATTCTTCTCAAATTAATTATCCTGAAATAATTAAAATAATTAATAGTTCTTTATCCCAAAAATCTATCCAACTTTACTTTAAAAACAAAAAAATTCAAGAAGTTTTTTCTCAACGAGGCTGGACGGGAGAGATAAAACAAACAAATCATGATTATTTGTTAGTAGTTAATACCAATATTGGAGGAGGAAAATCTGATCAATTTATTAATCAAAATATTGACTTAAAATCAACTATCAACCAAGATGGTTCTATTATTAATAAACTTACTATTAAACGAGAACATTTCGGAGATAAAATGGACGAATTTGGTAAAGATCCAAACCTAAACTATGTTCGGGTCTATGTCCCAAAAGGATCTAAACTACTCAAAGTATCCGGACAAAAAGATGTCCCCGTAACTCTTTTTGAAAAACCTGATCCACTTTGGGACAAGGATGCTTATCTCTCAGAAATTTCCGGAGAAATTTCCGTTGAACCAATATCAAAGACTTTTATTAATAATGAACTTGGTAAAACTGTTTTTGCTAACTGGATGCAAACTGATAGTGGGAAATCTACCGAAATGATTATTGAATATCAACTTCCTTTCAAGCTTAGATTTAACAAAAAACAACTCCTAAGAAGGAACTATGATAGCTTAAATCATGCAATTTTTGTTCAAAAACAATCAGGACAACAAAACACCACCATTTCTGTTGAATTATCAGTCCCTGAAGAAAAAACTATTTTACCTATTAGAGGAGAAAGAAGATCTGAAAACAAAATTACTTCTCTTCAAAATACTAACTCAACTGATTTTTGGTTGGCAGGTACAATTAAAAATCGTTAAGTTTTCCTAACTATTATGAAAAAAACCCCCTTCAAAAGACATTTTGTCAAAGATCTAGATCCGGTTCAAGAACTTGTTGAGTTATATAATGAAAATCCCGAACTTACCACTCAAAATAACCACAAAAACAAAGAAACAGACATTGATTCTTTAAAAATATTGATTGAAGAAAATCGTTTTCATCGCCGAAGAGTGACACTGGCTTATCTTTTTATTATTTTTTTGTTTTTTGTTTTTTCGGCAGTAACCGGTTTTTTTTATTTTAACAATCGACAACTTTTTAAATCAGATTCCGTCTCTCTGGAAATCTCCGCACCTGATAAAATAAAAATAGGAGAAACCTTTACTTATAATATAAATTACAAAAATAATGGAGAATATCCAATATATGATGCTAGAATCCTCCTCCAATATCCATCCGGATTTATAATGAGCGAAACAAGCCCAGAAATATCCAATCATAAATTAGTAATCGGAGAAATCAAACCGGGACAAGAAGGAAAAATGTCCTTAACCGGAAAAATAGTTGACCGCTTAAATAATGAACAAAAAATAACTGCTGGGATATTTTTTGTTCCCAGTAATTTTAACTCTGAATTTAAACAAGAAAAAAGTTTTTCTATCACAACAGAAGAACCGGATCTTTTACTAGACTTGAATCTTCCTGCTAATGCGATATTAACTAATAAATTTTTAATTAAAACAAAATTAAAAAATCCAGGTAATACTCTATATGAGAAAGCTAGAATAAAAATTGACTACCCTGAAGGTTTTACCTTTTTAAATTCAAAACCATCACCGATAGAAAACAATAATGAATGGGAAATAGAAATAATAGAACCACAACAAGAAAGTCCTGAAATAATCATTGAGGGTTTCTTTCACGACGGACAAAATTTTACTGACGAAGAATCTAGAACAAAAAATTTTAATGGAACAATAAGAGTTCCAGGCAAGGATAATATCTATCATCCGGTAAAAGAAATTGTCTCCTCAGTAAAAATTATTGAACAACCGCTCTGGTCTTATTTAATTATTAATGGAAGCTCAGAAAATAAAAACTTTGAGATTGGCAAACCTTTAAACCTCTCCTTAATAATAAAAAATACTGGGAGTGAAAGTTTTTTCGACGCGGGAATAAAACTTCTTGTTAAAACATCATCTGTTGATATTTTGGATTGGGAAAAAATTGAAGATAAAAATTTTGGAAAAATATCAAAAAACAACGAAGTTAAAGAAATTTTTTGGAATCAAGATAAAATAAAAGAACTAAAAGAGATAAAACCGCGACAAGAAGTTATTTTGGATTTGGTTTTACCAATAAAATCAAAAGAATCTTTAAAAGAATTCTCTAATTTAGAGATTGGACAGTCATTTGCTTCTTTTCAAAATGAACTTATAGCAAAGACAACAGACAACATTGAGATAACCCCAATTAAAAGCACCGAAATTTCCATGAAACTAATTTCTAATCTCGATTTAGGGGTAAAAGCTCTTTACTATTTTACCGATGGTACTCCATTAGGCTCTGGACCTTTGCCCTTTAAGGTGGGCGAAGAAACTTCTTTAAGAATTTTCTGGGATTTAAATAATGACTGGCATGAAGTCAATAATGTTGTAATCAAAACAACAGTTCCTGAATATGTTGAAATAAGCGAAGAAAGAAGTACCACTATCGGAAAAATAACTTATGATTCAACAACCAGAGAAGTCCTTTGGCTAATTGACCGACTACCTGAAGCGATTAACGAAGCTCATGCAAACTTTAAAATAACAATAAAACCTCAATTAAAAGATTTGGGGCAAATCATAAAATTAACTGGAAATACTACCATTTCCGCAATTGATAGCGCCACCTTAGATAACATTATTAGAACAAAAAACATTACTACCTCCGCATTAGAAAAAGATGAACATGCCAATACTACTGGACTAGTAGAAAAATAAGAAAAAACCAATCAAAACAAAAAAACGCCTTTTGGCGTTTTTTTGTTACCATTAATTTTTTAAAACCCATTAGTTTATTCAACTTTTTCTGAAATCCCCCACATCGCCTCAAATAAAAGGTGCAAAGCATGACAAAAAAGCGGATCTGAAATTATTAACCAACCACCAGTTCCAGCAATATAAACATACCGATCAGAAACAAGAATTTCACACAAAAACCCAAATTTACCTTCTGGCAAAAATTTAATACTAAAATTTTTCTTAGACAATAATTTTTTTATTCTCAAATCTACTACTTTATTTTTGGCGATATACAAAGTTTTCAAACTTATATTATTATCTAAAATATTTTCCACATGACTACGACTAAAATAATGACCGTATTTTTCGTAGTTAAAAATATTAATCAATTCTTGTTTTCTTAATCTGCCGATCTCTTCTCTGACCTTTTGTAAATCATCCGGACGGTTGTAATCAAAAAAGCGAACACTGGGACGATCCTTCGCCAAACTATACAAAGATTCCAACTCTGGTAATAAATTTTCCAAAAGCTCTTTTTTTCGTAAAATCTCCCGTTCCTGTTCTTCAAAAATCTTTTTTAATTTTTCTGGATTCTCTGACTCATAATAAACTTTTCCAAAACGGTCCCTCCCTTTCATTAAGCCCCTTGTAATTAAAGTTTTTACATGAGAATAAACGGTCGTTCTTGGTATCCCTACTCGTTGAGAAATCTGTAAAACAGTCCCCGAACCAAGATTCAATGCAGAGAGATAAACCTCTACCTCTTTTTCTGACAAACCTAACGCTAATAATTCTTGTGTCCCTGACATTTTTATTTTTATTTTTATTTTTTAATACTTTAATTGTATAATAAATTTTATTTTCTTAAAAATAATATCTTAAATTATCCACAAAAATTTCCTAAACTTTTATTTTCTGTTATAATTTTTATATCTAATATGTTCTTTAATATTTTAATTTATTGACTGATTGGCTTTTAACAAAGGAGGTTTAATGGCCAAAAGCAAATCTTTCAATTATTTTTTATTTATTACACAGATTCTTTTTTGCATGAGGGCGAAAATTCTTTACGATGAATTATCTT